>NZ_JAUBUR010000011.1:0-137117 GCF_036705485.1 Microcoleus sp. AT9b-C3
TTATTCATTTTTTTATTCACGATCGAGTATTGCATATAATTGTATCATAGTCTTGATAATGATTTAGGATTGCTATATAAGCTGCTACGCATTTAAATTGAATCCAGAGACGGGATCTAACTCCCGACCAATTTTGGCCGGGTTTTTTTTGTCAATCGCCCGCCCTCGCCACAAATTCTCCTAAATTCTGCCAAAGTGTCCTGAAAGAGGTGCTGTGAGGCGAAAGACTAAATTAGTAGATGCACCCGTCGCTAATTTAGGATGATTGTATTTATGTATTTGTGTAGTTAATTCTGTCTAACTACTTATCTAACACAACTACGTCAATAATCTTTCAAGGAAAAAATATGTCCAGTAAACAAGGTCAACCCCCCTGTCAACATACTGTAGAGTCTGGAGATACATTTTCCAATCTTGCACTTGCCTACTATGGTGATGGTAGCGATGCGAACGCGAACAAAATTGCAGGTGCAAATCCTGGCGTTTCCCCTACAAGTTTGCAAATTGGTCAGAAACTTCAAATTCCTGCTTAACAGATTTGGAAAGCTTGTCCAACTAACCACTGCTAATAGCAGTTATTAAGAGTGCAGAAGGTTAGCCAATCAAACTGACCTTCTGCAACTAACACTTGCAAATGGATTTATATTGACCCGAAGAAGCCAGAAATAACTCTTTTTCAAATTTTGGAGCGTTAATTATGTCAGTCGAAATTTTTGTGGATTCCCAATTCTCTGGAACCGCATCAGGTTCTCTGGATCAGGACTATTCTTATGTTGGGGATTTTTGGAACGACAAAATATCCTCAATTAAAGTTTACTCCGGCACTTGGGAATTTTTTGAGCATGCAAACTTCCAAGGGCGAAGTTTTCAGCTTACACCAGGTCAATATCCTTGGGTCACCAACGCCTGGAATGATATGATCTCATCCTTCAAACAAGTCGAACAAGGTACTCCATCTGCTCCGTCAGGCGGTGGTATGGCGCAAGAGATCCTGAACGCCCACAACTCGTACCGATCGCAAGTCGGAGTTCCACCCCTCACTTGGTCTGATACTTTGGCGAGTCATGCTCAAGAGTGGGCAAATTACCTCAGTTCTAACGGATTATTTGAGCATAGTGGAGCGGAAGGAGAAGGAGAGAACCTTTGGATGGGTACTTCAGGGGCGTTCTCTTTTACGCAAATGATTCAGAGTTTTGGTAACGAAAAGCAGCATTTTGTCAGTGGAACTTTCCCGAATGTTAGTAATACTGGCAATTGGCAGGATGTCGGTCACTATACTCAAATGGTTTGGAAGAATACTACGCAAGTAGGATGTGCTGTTGTTGACGGTGGTGATGGGAACGCTAGACTCGTTTGCCGCTACAGTCCTCAAGGAAATTTTATGGGTCAATCAGTTTTCTAACGGCATCTATCTTCATTAGACATCGACCGAATTTAGATTTTTACTCCAGCATTGCAAGGGTTTTAGTCTCCTAATCGGAGATGTCTAATGGCAGATTTATTGTAAGTTAAATGTAGAACAGTTTATTTAGCGAAAAAAGTTGAAAAATGGGATTCTCTCAATATTATTCAAACGTTCCTGACTGGGTAGCTAAAAGCGAAGGATACCAGACAGGAGCAATGGTCAAATACCAAGGCAACATCTTTTATGCCAACTTCGGGGCTTCAGAACCAGGGGTAGGGGATGCAGCTTATAATGGTTGGCGGTTTTACGATGAGTTGTACGATCAAACACCTCACACGCCGACCGCACAAGCTAAAATCATTGCCTATATTCCTACTTGGAGAAAGAAAGAGGGATTTAACTATGCCAATGATGAGATGTATCGATACATCACCCACGGTATCGTCTCGTTTCTCATGTTTAGTGAGGTAAATCTCAGTGAGTTTGAACCAAAGTCCTTGGATGACGTTAAGGCAATCCTCTCAGATGTGGTCAACACCGGACATCGAAACGGCACCAGAATCTTAATTGCGCTGGGAGGTGCAGTTGATTATGGATTTCTCAATTTGATGACTTCTATAGGAAATAATCCCGATAATCAACTTCTGGATCTCGCCGTACAAAATGTAGTCAATTTTGTCAAGTCAAACAATCTCGATGGCGTAGACCTGGATTTAGAGTGCTGGTGGGGTAAGCCCGGTCAAGGAGATATAGGAGGAAGAGCAAAAGCGGATGGCCCCCACCCAGCAGGATTTGCATTAACTTCATTTGCCCAAAAATTAAAGCAAGCGATGCCTGATAAACTGGTTTCCGCAGCTATTTTTGGCACCTCATGGTATGGCAATAACTACGATCCGAAATTAGCAGACTATACTGATTGGCTTGCGATTATGACCTATGATCTGACGGGTTCGTGGAATGCGTCTCCAGTCGGACCTCAGTCAGCGCTTCTTAAAATACGCAATCAAGAGTCTTATCTGCGAGAGCAACAGGGGAAGTGGCCCGATCCCCAAAATCAAGATCAAGGCCCCGTCAATAATCCGATTCTTTCTGTGGAAGATACTCTCTGGTACTGGACGAACCCATTATTTGTGAACTGGCAAGGTAAGGGACAAAATATACCCAGAGATAAGATAGCGGGAGGAGTTCCAATCTATGGCTATGACTTTGCCTACGGGAAAGATCCAGATGACCTGAGTGGTGAAGTTCCTCCAGGGTATAAATCTATTCGGTACAAAGATATCCTGGCTCAATTTCCGGATGCTCATACGGCTGCCAATGGCAATATTAAAGTGTCGGGAAGTACACCTAGACCTCCTTTTATCTCTGCTTCAGGAAATTACCCGTATACTCACAATATCTACTTTGAAACTCCAGACACTGCTGTTAGCAAACTGAATTTCTTAAAGGATGTGGGAGCGCAGGGAGTGATTATTTGGGAACTTTCTAATGATGTCTGGGAAGATAATAAGAGTATCATTAAAGCTCTTTACCAAAACTCAGGTAATCCGGAGAAACCGCCCTTGCCCTCGACGTTAGAGCCATCTATCACCCCTTTAGGTATTTTTGATAATGCTAAAGCCCTAACGACTGATAGCGCCAACATTATTGGTACATCTGGACCACCAGCCGTGGCGGTCTATGATGACAAGCTTTTCTGCGTTCATGAGGGACAAAGAGAAGATGGTTACCTATGGTACTGCACTTTTGATTTTAAACGTAACGAATGGTCTCAAGATATAAAGTTGAGTTTTGGAACAGGTGGACCACCAGCCGTGGCGGTCTATGATAACAAGCTTTTCTGCGTTCATGAGGGACAAGGAGAAGATGGTTACCTATGGTACTGCACTTTTGATTTTAAACGTAACGAATGGTCTCAAGATATAAGGCTGAATGTAGGAGTAGGATCGAGGAGACATAACAACCCCTCTGCGGCTTTAGCAGTGTATCGTGAGAAGCTTTTCTGCGTTCACGAGGGACGAGGGGAAGATGGGTTGCTGTGGGGCTGCACTTTTGATAAAAATACTCAGACTTGGTCTGAAGATTCAAAGTTGTCATCAGGAGGAAAATGGCCTTGGGACCTCAAAGCAGGAACTTTCGGCTCTGCTCCGCCATTTATCAAAAGCTCTGGTGCACCAGGTCTAGCGGTATTAAATGATCGGCTAATTTGCTTGCATGAGGGATCGTCTGAAAGTGGCACCTTGTGGCATTGTGATTTTAACGGTACAGAATGGTCTAAAGACCAAGAATTCTTTCCGACAGCGGAGCTAGCAGCGCCAGTAATTAGTATAACTGGTCCTCCCTCTCTGGAAGTAATCGATGGCAAGCTCTTCTGCTTTTATGAGGGACCTGGAGCAGATGGTTCCCTACGTACTTTGAATTACGATTCAAAACATGAAGATCGAAATACAAATATTGGTCTATCCGGTTCTCCCGCTGTAAAAGCCTATAATGGCGAGTTGTACATCCTCCATGAGGGGCCTGGGGAAGATGGTCGTTTAATGATGACTATTGCTCCTTTACCCAAAGTACAAAAAGGCTGGATTGAAGTACGAGGGGAGAATTCTTACTGCTACTGTGTATGTAATAGAGCTTCTAGTGAGCAACAAGGGGATATCTCTCATAGCCATACGATGAATATCGAAGCGGGTGCCCCATATTTTTATGCTGTCCTCACTAAAGATGATGATACGGTAGATTTCCCAACTGGTGCAATACTGACAATTCAAGATCCCGATGGAACCAAATACGATCGCGACATTCAAGAAGAAAACCTACTGGTGATCATGTCGGATTCTTCGGTTCGATGTCTTATTGTCAAAGACCCCAAGCCCGGAAATTGGACGATGACGATGACAGTGCCTGAGGGAGTTGGCTTCCATTGTGAATGCAATACAGTTCCGTCTAAAGACCCCTATAAAACGATAACGACTGCCCACAGATATACAAATCGACTTCAGAAGAGAGATTTTTCAGATGACAAGTGGGCGTGGGTTGGACTAGCTATGGTAGCGACCATAACTACTGGCTTTACTCTTACAGGAACCTCCATAGGAGGTCCGTTAGTAGGAGCCGCCATAGGAGGTGCAGTAAACAGCACAATGCTTGCATACATCGCTATTCATTCGGTCGATAACAATGTCCATTATCTTAAATCCATTGCAGAGGCTAATAGTCAGCAGTCCAACATTACCGCTCATGTAGTAAGAATAGCAACATGGAATGTTTTCCATGGCAGGTTAGCAGCCGGCGTTGACCCTTATGGTAACGACCGACCGACATCGGAGGTTGCAAATCGGGTGAATGAGCTGGTTAACTATGGAGCTGACAATAATATTGATATCATTGCTTTCCAAGAGATCCCGCAGTCAATTTTGACTGATGACAACCATCAAATATTTGCAAACATTCGTAACACACCCTATGGATGCATAAAAGTTAATAATGAGTACCCACCACGCCCTAACATAAATGCTCCAGCCCCAGCAAGTGCAACAACTGATGGTTATTTGATACTTTATAATCGACAGCGATTGACATTGATTGGTAATTGGCAGTATTTCAATCCAGCGTCGTTTTTGCAAGGATTAGCCCAGTCTCGTCCGCCAGTCCAACTCCAATTCGGTTTTCGTGAAGTAGATTTCAATTTTTTAACATGGCATACTGAACCTCAACACCACTTCGCCAGCGCGGGTGTGGCACAGGCGGTTAATCTACTCACTCAGCAGCAAGGCAATTGGATAATAGCAGGAGATTTGAATATATATGAACATGAACTCCCACAAGGTGTTGTAAATCCACATCACTTGACACATGATGCTCAGACTCTAGACCACATCATTACAAGCGGAACAGTTGTTAATCCACATGAAGTTCCAGTCATAGGTCCAAACGGAATTCCTGTTAATCCTATTATAGTAACCGATACGCAATGGGGTCGTTTCTGGAGTGATGCCCATTATGTATTATTTGGGATAGCGTGGTTCGAATAAAAGCAGTGCGAGCGCCGCTTTCATCGGGTGCTAAAACATGCGTTACACGCACCATCTAATTCCCCTCTAAATGCCTCAGTCGAGGTGGGTTAGAGTCAGCATAACCCACCCTACAAAATTCTACTCATCCCTATTGCCTTTCAATCATACTCAATTCTTCGGAAGAAGAATATACCCATGAATAACTTACAAATTGTTGCCCCAAAAGGGCATCAAGTCGAGGAAACCATGATAGCCAAAGAGACCATCAGTACAGCAATGCAAAATCTTCGCGAAGCTGTCACGAGCATAGCGCAAAGCTCCAACAAAGAAAAAATTATAGTCGAGGAGTTTCAGGTCGTCGGCTTCGACCCCCAGTCTGCTGTAGCACTTCTCACTCTCCTCGAAGACTCTCAAGGCAATCTCCTCGAAGACCAATGAATATCTAGAGGCTCTGCCTCGATTGAAAAATAGTAGAAAAGATGAGTTTTTACCGCCGGCTTAATAGCCATGAAAAAAATCCGTTTTATTGACTTATTCTCAGGAAGAGGGGGCATGAGATTAGCGTTTGAAGCCGCCGCTCGTTCCTTGAATCTGGGAACGGAATGCCTCTTAAGCAGCGAAATTAATCCCGACGCTCAGTTACTTTACCAGTACCGGGTAGGCGACTAATTGACTATCGCGGTGGCACTTCTCTTCATTCTTGGGAACTGGGTTTGCGAGGCGAGTTCAGTTTAGACAAAATTGAGTTGATGAAGAGTTTTATTTTGAAAAGGCGAAATAAATAATTTGGGCATGACCCAGATGACAAGCTATTAACTAAAGAGCAAATAGCTACTTTTTTTGCTCATCCCAATCTCGATAAAATTTTGGATTCCTTGGTAACAAAAAAGTACCTGCAAGGGAACAACAATCAGCACAAACCTGTAGCCAGTAACTTTTCCTTTGAAGTCTATAAATTTCTCGCTCCGCATAAGATTTCGGTAACAATTGTTGCCAGTGATGCTAATAGATTAGGGGTTTACTCTCATAACCGAGTCCGCAGGATTACTCCCCGCGAAGCAGCACGGTTACAAGGTTTTTCAGATAGTTTTATTTTGCATCCTAACGATGATAAAGCTTATCATCAACTGGGTAATAGTGTAAGTATTAATGTAGTTAAAGCTGTTGCTCTAGAAGTTATCCATAATTGTTTATCCTCAGCAAAGCAAGTTCCTTTGAAAAATGCAGTTTAATAATTCTCAATCATAACCTAAAACTGTATAGGATGGGCAAAGCGATTCGCCCGCCCAACTAATTATTGCGTCACGACCTGTATTATGCAAATGGTGAGTAGTATGGGGAGCATCTCATATTTGTAAAAACACTTCTTCTGGCTCCTTCCTTCTTCCTCCTGCCTTCTGCCTCAAAACTTAGATTTCTACCTGGCTTGGCTGCAAAAGTGAGATTCTCCCGACGGGATCTCCTGCCCGTTCCACAATAATTATATAAAAATTGACTGTCAAATTAGGTGTACAACAGCTTAGCAATCCTCGCATCATTTGTGAATTTCTTACTCCCTCCCCTTGGTAAGGGGAGGGTTGGGGTGGGGTAAAAAATTTACTGCTCCTGCAAGGATTACTATAGCTTTCCTGGGATGATTATGGGATGTTTTGTTTCACCCTTTTTAAATTCACCAACAGTCTCTGGAAATCGCCCCCAATTCTCAATCGCCTGCGATTCTTCAACCCGCCAATTTAAAAATCCGCATTTTTAACCCCCAATTTCAAACACTATTTTACCAGTTACTGAGCCTGTTTCTAACAGTTCGTGAGCGGCTTGCGCTTCTTCGAGAGGGAAAGTTTTGCTGACGTGAATTTGTAGCAAGTTGCGATCGCACAAACGAGCACACTTCTGCAAAATATGAGCCTGCTGTTCCTGTTCCTCCACCAAACCTTCCAGCATTGGTGTTAACATTAATTCCAGACTAATTCTCAGATTCCGCATTCTCGCTGTTTTCAAATTGCCCAAAGCTGGATCGGGTTCCAAAATTGTTACCAAATCTCCATAAATCTTCACCGCCGGAATAGTTTGGTAAAAAGTTTCTCCCCCGACTGTATCGAAAGCCAAATCAACTCCTTGTCCTTGAGTCCAAGTCAAAACCTCATCGACAACATTGGTATTTTTGTATAAAATAACTGAATCTGCCCCTAAGTGCTTGACAAAATTGGCTTTTTCCTCAGAGCTAACAGTTGTGCAAACCTCTGCCCCCTGCAACTTAGCCAACTGTACCGCGACGTGGCCGACACCGCCGGCACCAGCTTGAATCAGCACTTTTTGGCCGGCTTCCAAGCGCCCTCGATCGTACAGCGATTCCCAAGCTGTAATTAAAACTAACGGTGCCGCCGCCGCCTCAGCAAAACTTAAAGCAGCAGGCTTGAGGGCGAGAAAGCGTTCGTCTACAACGGCAAACTCAGCATAAGTACCGATCGACCCGCCCAAACCGCCATTGCAGAAAAAAACCTCGTCTCCCACTTGGAAACTTTGCACACCAGCACCGACAGCCTCTACGACTCCAGCACCGTCGCACCCCAAAACGTGAGGAGCTTTATCGGGGTAAAAAGTGCCGCGCGATCGCAACTTAGTATCGATCGGATTGATACCTGCCGCTCGCAACCGTACCAAAACTTCAGTTTCTGTTTGTATAGTAGGGGCGGGGATATCTTGCAGTTTCAATACGGACGGGCTGCCGGGGGTTTGAAAAACGATCGCTTTCATCATGGGTGTTACACTAGATCAGATAATCCGTAGACTTTATTGTATATTGCTTAGCAAAGCAACAAAAAACTTTTCGTTTATCCCCAAATTTATGATTGTTGTTGAAAGGCCTTACATAGATCGGCAGCATCAGTTTTATAAACAGTTTGAGGACTTTTTCTTTCTGTCGTTCAATCTCTACAATCATGGTAAATATTATATGAGGAAACACTTTTTTACTTCAGGAGCTAAAGGGGGTAGTACCAGAATTATCAAAGAGTTATCGGCCCTTTTAAAACCTACAGATATCTCTCAATCATTCCCTGCTACAATTAGCCATCAAGTTCTCAAGCAAATTCTCAAACAAGTAGTTCACGATTGGGAGGACGGCCAAAAGTCAAAAATAGCTTATGACCGAGATATACCTCGATTTTCATTCCTCCCCAGCATCCCCCAATACAAACATCAAATCTGGGGACATAACTTGGTAAGTCATGATAACCAATCGATAGAAAAAAGGGTAGGCAACAAAAATAATAAACTACTTTATTTATCTCAAAATGACCTAATAATTTCTACAAAATTTCCAATTTTAATCAAGGTAGGTATAGGTCTTGAAACAGCGCTATACTTTGTTAAGGCTGCCCATCAAAAGCTTGTAAGGTTGGTGGATTTAAATTATCACCTCATAACAGGTATAGATTTAGGGATCGATTATCTCGTAGTTGTGGCATCCAATAAGCCAACATTTACTCCAACTATATATGATAAAAAACATCTCAAATCAATCAATCAAGGTTTCAATCAGCGCCGAGCATTTTTACTGTCAAAACTTGATCAGGGAAAATCTACCACGCGCCAAACCCAGCAAATCACCTTTAATCGAAACAAGCAATTAGAAAACTACCTTCATCAAACCAGCAGTTTGATTGTCAAGCGGTTGGTGGATGAGAAAATTATCCAGTTAATTATTGGCACAAATGTGACGTATAAACAAAATATAAGATTAGAAAAAAAGTATGATAATTTTATGGTAATTCCTCCTAGCCAGCTCATAAAATTTATTACTTACAAAAGTGAGTTATTCGGTATCAAGGTAATAGTTACACAAGCATCTTATACAAATAAGCACAGCTTTTGGGATTTAGAGCCTGTGGGTAAGCAAGAGTCTTACCAGCGTAAGAGAGGTAAACGAGGGTGGTTTAGGTCTTTCAATGAAAGTCGGATTAATGCTGATGTCAAGGCCGCGTTAAATATGATTATAAAAGTAAACGAAAACTCACTCTTAGAGGAGTGCCACAACCGTATATGTGTTTGCAATTTCACCTGTCCGGGTTGATCCGGTACGAAAAGAACAACAAAAAGTTTGGTAATGTCAAGTATTGTCCGGTTTTTTGTGAACTGTTAACTCTCTTGTCGCCTTCACGGCGATCTGACCTTGTATTCGTTACCCATCCGTGACGATACTTAGTTATTTTTAAATAGATTGGCTTCAGATAACTACCATAATTGTCGAGCGGTGCTAATCGATGTTCGAGCTAGATTTATTTTTTTACTTTGAGATTCTTGCATATTTTCTGGGATTATCGGCGACTTTAGCCTTGGTGTCCGCGATTTATCTCAAGTGGCGCCGAAGGCCTTCCAATCTACCGCTAGCCCAAGAGCAACGGCAGTTGGCAGAATTAAAGCCCGACGATTTATCTGCGGGATTGAAAATGCGGAAAAACTTTTTGATTTTCCCCAACTCAAATCAGTGGCCGGCAACTGACAGCTTCTTGGGTAAAGTTTTAGGTATGGGCCGCGCTGTATTCTTGGCCAAGCAAGAGCGCCTAAGTGTTAATTCTTCGCCTCTTTTGGGGTCTGGAACTAGCAAAACCCTAAATCTGAGCATTTCGGGTTCGATGGGAGAAAATCCCGATCGCCCGAATGCCGAGAATCCTCCCAAAGTTACTGCTTCCGAGCAATTAGAAGAACATTTGCTGGGCGAAATCCTAGCAGCTACTGATTCGCCGGGGGGAGCTGAATTCTTTGATGCCTTAGTTTGCCACTTAGCCTCAGCACTCGGAGTTCGCACCGCCGTCGCTGCCAAATCGATTAAGTCGAAGGCACGCACCAATGCTGCGACCAATAGATTGCAACTTATCAGTTTTTGGAGCGACGGACAGCAGCAGCCAAACTTTGAGTTCGACACCGCCAATACTCCCGAAGCGCGGGTGCTCGAGGCGGGAATGTATTCGTGTCCCGACTACCTGTGGGAAACTTTTCCAGAAGACCGCAGACCGGTAGTTAAAGGTGCGCGCAGTTTCCTAGGAGTCTTGCTTAAGAACTCTTACGGGGAACCTTTAGGCATTATTTGTATTTTTCACGATCGACCCTTGGTCGAAGCGGATCTGGCCAAATTCCGATTAATTCTCAGCATCTTTGCGGGACGGGCCGCCGCCGAATTAGAGCGGCAGCGCCTAGAAGCAGCACTGTCCACTGTAGAAGCGAAATACTGCGCCTTGGTAGAACAAATGCCCGCTGTCACCTACATTTCTCCCCTCAACCGCAAGGCTGCCAAACTTTACATCAGCCCGCAAATCGAGACTTTTCTGGGTTATTCTGTAGCTGAATGGAGAGCCGACCCCGACCTGTGGCTGAAACTCGTTCACCCAGAAGACCGCGACCGCGTGTTAGTTGAAAACGCTACACAGAAATTCAGCGATGGAGAAGATATCTTCTGCGAGGGGTCGCTGGTTTCAGAATACCGCGCGATCGCCCGCAACGGTCGAGTCGTCTGGTTTCGCGATCAAGCGACTGCAGTTCGCGATGAAGCAAGCAAGTCTGTCATCCTTCAAGGTGCAATGTTTGACATCACAGAGACTAAAGTAGCAGCCAGCGCGCTGCTAGAAAGTGAATACCGCTATTACACTTTGGCAAAAATACTGCCGGTCGGGATTTTCCGCGCCGACGCGGCTGGAGATTGCTTGTATGTCAATGAGCGATTTTTGGAGATGGCGGGACTGACGGCGCCAAAGGCACTAGGCGAAGGTTGGGCGCAAAGTTTGCATCCCGAAGACCGCGAGCGTGTTTTGAGCCAGTGGTATGGCGCTGTTACACAAAAGTTGCCCTGTAAGTTAGAGTATCGCTTTTGCAACGGTGACTTCACAACCTGGGTATTTTGGCAAGCAGTGCCAGAAATGACCAAAAGCGGAGAAGTTCTAGGCTATCTAGGCACGTTGACCGATATCACCGATCGCAAGCAGGCAGAATTCGCCCTGCAACAGGCGGAAGAGAAATACCGCAGTATCTTTGAAAATGCGATCGAAGGCATTTTTCAGACAACGCCCGACGGACGCTACCTCAGCGCTAACCCTGCTTTGGCGAGAATTTACGGCTACGAGTCGGCGGCCGAATTGATCGCGAATATCCAAGACATAGACCGCCAACTCTACGTCGATCCCAGCCGGCGTGTCGAGTTTTTGCGCGCGATCGAAAAACAAGGTTTTGTGTCTGAGTTCGAGTCCCAAGTTTACCGCGCTGACGGCACTACTATCTGGGTTTCGGAGAACGGCCGGGCAGTTCGTGACCCTGATGGAAATTTACTTTACTACGAAGGCACTGTCGAAGATATTACCCTCCGCAAAATAGCCGAAGATAAGTTAGTACACGATGCTTTGCACGATATGCTAACCGGTTTGCCCAACCGATCTTTATTTATGGATCGCTTGGGACACGCGATCGATCTTTCAAAACGCCGCCCCGAGATTTTGTTTGCGGTGCTGTTTATCGATCTCGATCGCTTTAAGGTTGTTAACGACAGTTTGGGGCATTTAGTGGGCGATCGGTTGCTGATCGCGATCGCGCAGCGCCTGGGAATCTGTTTACGCGCTGGAGATACTGTTGCCCGTCTCGGCGGCGACGAATTCGCTATTTTGCTGGAAAATATCAAAAGCGCCGAGGATGCGATCCAGATTGCCGAACGAGTGCAGGCGGAACTGGCAGAGCCTTTTTACCTTAACGAATATCAAGTTTTTACCAGTGCTAGCATTGGCATTGTTTGTTCTGGTTTTCCTCCGTATCCAACGGAAACTCGCAAACTGTCGAGTCCCGAAAATCTGGGAAATATCGATCGGGAAACTTCTTTGTCTTGCTTATCTTCCGACTCTCCTGTTCCCAATGTCCCGTTCGCCATGTTGTACGATCGACCGGAAGAACTGCTCCGAGATGCAGATGCTGCCATGTATCATGCGAAGGGATTGGGCAAAGCTCGCCACGAAGTTTTTGACTTAAGTATGCACACTCGCGCCGTCGCCCTTTTGCAACTGGAAAACGACCTGCGACGCGCTTTAGACTCCCAGGAATTTCAGCTTTACTATCAGCCCATCGTCTCTCTAATTACGGGTAAAATCAGCGGTTTTGAAGCGCTGCTGCGGTGGTATCACCCGGAGCGGGGTGTCGTATCTCCTGCCGAGTTTATTTTAGTAGCTGAAGAAACTAGATTGATTATACCTATGGGCTGGTGGATGATGCGATCGGCTTGTCATCAGATCCACGAGTGGCACCAAAAATTCCCAGCAAATCCGCCCTTGACTGTCAGCGTCAACCTTTCTAATCAACAATTTAAACAACCGGATTTAATCGATCGCATTCGCGAAATTTTACAAGAAACTCAGCTTGACCCCCGCACTTTAAAGGTAGAAATTACTGAAGGCGTCATCATGGAGAATGCCGAATCGGCAGTCGCTATCCTCGCGGAATTGAAAAATTTAGAAATTCAATTATATATTGACGATTTCGGCACTGGCTATTCTTCTTTGAGCCGCCTGCACACTTTTCCAACTGATGCTTTAAAAATTGATCGAGCTTTTGTCAGCCGCATGACTGAAGATGAAGGCAACGAAGCGATTGTACAGACTATTTTAATTTTAGCCAGTCATTTAGGTATGGATGTAATTGCTGAAGGCATCGAAACCAGCGAACAGCTTAATTTACTCAGAGCGCTGCAATGCGAATACGGACAAGGATACTTTTTCTCAAAGCCGATAGACAGCATCGCAGCCACACTTTTGATAGAAAGTCAACCCAAGTGGTAATTTGACTGTTAACTGTTGACTGTTAACTGTTGACTGTTGACTGTTAACTTTTGGGTTTTTGTTTTAGTGAGTTAAGATCAGCATTAAGTTTTGGTGAAAGTTCATTTAATAAGGGATGCAGTCGATCGCTCTGTTCTTGAGTTAAAAGATTTCGAGCGTAGGCTAGTCTTAACCAGTGTCTTGTTTCGTTTAAGGAGCCTCTGGCAATTTTAACAAAACGCTGATTATCTTGGCAGCTATAGCGTCCATGTCCTTCTGCAATATTAGCACCAACACTATCAGCCGATCGCACTATTTGTTTGCCCATCGTATCCTTCGTAAACTCGTCCCATTTTTTAACAATAAACCATATTTCGTTTGATATTTTTTCAGCTAATTGATAAACTTGTAGCTGGTGAAAGCTTTCCATATTAGCTTGTTTAAATAATTGATAGCCAACAATTAATTAATAACCCATACAAGTAAACCGTCAACAGTCAACAGTCAACAGTCAACAGTCAACCATCAACTGTCAACCGTCAACTTCCTTAAAGCTTCGCTTCCAAAGACTTGAGAAACTCAGTATTTACACCCGACTCCCGCGTCAGGGCAATTTTCCCAGTACGAGCAATTTCCTTAATCCCAAATCTATTGAGAACCTGGACGATCGCCACCATTTTACCGGGATCTCCGACAACTTCCAATGTCAGCGTATCATCACCAATATCGACCACTCGCGCTCTAAAAATTTGAGCTAACTCAATGATCTCCGATCGCGTCCCGCTAGCAGCATTAACTTTCAGCAACATCAACTCCCGTTCCACACAGGGAATTTCCGTTATATCCTGAACTTTAAGCACGTTAATCAACTTGTACAGTTGTTTTGTCAACTGCTCGATAATTTGGTCGTCTCCCGGTACAACCATCGTAATCCGAGAAATTCCTCCTTGTTCCGCCGGGCCAACGGCCAGACTTTCAATATTAAAACCCCGACGGGCAAACAAACCAGCAATTCGAGTGAGGACACCCGCTTCATCTTCAACTAAAACCGAAAGAGTGTGTTTCATTTATCCCAAAAAGACGCATTTCGTGCAATTCTACTGTTGCCAATTCGCCTTTTAGCAGAACTGCACGGTCATTGAACCTGTATTAAACAATATATAGCAGTTGACAGTTGGCAGTTACATATAGCAGTTCGATCGCTTTGTGAGGTAAGCCCGCTGTGCCCTATATCCCAGAACACCTGATGTTACTGAGAAAGGCTCTAGTATCCGCCTCAAACCGTTGATGAAGCAAGGGATCGGGGGAGCTATTCATCACGTTGTTTATGTCAAGACCGATGTAGCGGTTGCTATATTATGTTGTACGAGCAGGTATGGGGTCGATTCTTCAATTCAAAAATTGCTTTCGCATTGTTCGCGATCGCCCTGCAACCTCTAAAATCTAAAATCTAAAATCTAAAATCTAAAATCGATTGACAGGGACTGAAATTTTGAGACCAATCGGTCTCAAAATTCCTTCAAATAAAAACCCGGTGTTGCAGAGATGGCATCTGGCGGCGGACTTGTTCTAGTCGATCGGGATTAATTTCTGCAATCGCCACACCCGGTTCCTCTCCAGCATCCGCCAAAACCGCGCCCCAAGGATCTATAATCATCGCGTGGCCGTGAGTTTGACGGCGACCGTAGTGGCGGCCAGTTTGTGCAGGGGCAATCATATAACAAGTATTTTCGATCGCCCTAGCTTGCAACAAAACCTTCCAGTGATCCTTGCCTGTGTAAGCAGTAAACGCCGCGGGCACGAACAAAATATCAGCCCCCTTGTACGACAAATGCCTGTACACTTCCGGGAACCGCACGTCATAGCACACCGAAAGTCCCAGCGTCCCCAACTCCGGCGACACATAAAGCGATGGCAAATCTTCACCAGCTTTCACAGTGTTCGATTCCCTGTAAGTAATGCCGTCGGGAACATCCACATCGAACAAATGTACTTTTCTGTACCTTGCCACTTCAGTGCCGTTTGGGTCTACCAGCAAACAAGTATTGTATACCTTCCCCCCAGCAGTCGGCACGGGAAATCCGCCGCCCAGAATCGTTACCTGGAACCGTTGTGCCATTGTTTTGAGGAATTTTTCGCTTTGGAGCCCGATCGCCTCTGCTTGAGCAATCTTTTCTTCCTCTTCTCCCATAAACGAGAAATTTTCTGGTAAGGAAACTAACTCCGCACCCCGACGCACTGCCAGGTCGATTAATTCCTCTGCCTGAACCAAATTTTTTTGCAGGTCAGGCAAGCTAGTCATTTGAATTGCTGCGGCGAGATAAGACTTCATCGATTCACAATATTAGTCAATAGTCAATAGTTATTAGTCATTAGTCATTAGTCATTGGTAACTAATTTGATAACTAAATAGTTGATATCCTTGGATTTTACCCATTTATGCGCTGTCTGGCACGAACTGGTATGGCTTGAGAGTTTTGATATTTGAGCTTTAAATTAACCTGTAACTCATCATTCAAAAATCAAAACTCTCAACTTTTGCTTTCTAGGTTTTGCAACCTAATTTCCCTCAAATCTTAAGGCATTGGATGGAAAAGCAGGTCGGGGAAAAAGCGATTAAATTCAATTAAAGCCGCAGCTTGAATAGATATCCAAAGGATAGCCAATACTGGTGCTGTCGAAAGAAACTTGACAAAGTATTGCATGAATTCTGCTCCTGAAAATTCGAGACAGTTGGTAATTGCCGATCGATAAGCGCCCTAATTGCTAATTTGCAGTTAATAGATTAACTGTTAGCTATTAGCTCTTCTCCATTTCCCAATTTTAGCGGGGGGAAACAGTAATTTCGTCGTCCTTCGCAAACATTTCACCGCTGGTGATTGATGTCAGAGCTGCCAGAGGCCATAAAACGCCGCTCAGCATACATTTGATTGCCAAAGGAACGTCGATAATAATCTCTTTTTCCTCTGGGGTTGCTGATTTTTTGGTAACTTGCAGATAAGAACGGCCCACCCAACCAATCCAACCTGCCATATACAAGAACAGTATGCTAGGAATCAAAAAGTCCCCTGCTTTGCTCAAGTTGCCGTCTACGATTAAGTGCGGGTATCCTTCCGGGCCGCACATAGCTTGAGAGTAGCGATCGAATCTTGCTTTCGCAGATGCCGGGTCGCCATTTGTAGAACGTGCATTTTTAGCCAGTTCCTTGAATTCGGGAGAGTCTTTGCACGGCACTAAATTGTAAGCCGAAGCAACTGGAGCAAAACTGAACCAGACACTCAACACTAAAATTGCAGCAAACAATCGTCGCATGGAATTGTTTCCTTTTGTTACAAAACAATAAGTTTTTGTACAAGCATTTCAACTTGCCGATCTGGAATCCAGATTACCGTGTTTGTTGACAGTGTAAAGTATCCATCATTGATGTGGCAAAGCGCAATAGAATGAGGGATTCCCGTTTTCATAGGTCAATGCTGAGCTAGCAATACCGCGAGGATATTCCTTCCTTGCATCAGATGATGGCCTTACCTGTCGATCGGGCAAATATCCCTTAACAATAACCTGAGTACAGGTAGAGCGGGGGACTGGCGCCGAATTAGCTAAGCTAGCAATAACTAACCTATCAAATAAAATTACCAGTTAATGGCAACCATTTTCGCGATCGAAACAAGTTGTGACGAAACAGCAGCAGCGATTGTTAAGAATCGTCAAGTTTGCAGCAATGTTGTAGCATCACAAATTAAAATCCACGAGCAGTTTGGCGGAGTAGTGCCGGAAGTCGCTTCGCGGAGTCACCTAGAAATGCTCAATCAGGTAATTGCCCAGTGTCTCGGTGAAGCAAACCTGAGTTGGTCAGAAATTGACGGCATTGCAGCGACTTGTGCCCCCGGTTTAGTAGGTGCATTGTTAGTCGGGCTGACAGCGGCGAAAAGCTTGGCAATAGTCCATCAAAAACCTTTTTTAGGCGTCCACCACCTCGAAGGGCACATCTACGCTTCTTACCTTACCGAACCAGACTTGCAGCCACCGTTTTTGTGTTTGTTAGTTTCCGGGGGACACACTAGCTTTATTTATGTCAAAGATTGCGGCGTTTACGAAACAGTAGGACACACGCGCGACGACGCCGCCGGCGAAGCTTTTGATAAAGTTGCGAGACTGTTGCAGCTAGGATATCCGGGCGGGCCGCTGATTGACAAATTGGCCACCCTTGGCAATCCCCAAGCATACCCCCTACCAGAAGGCAGAATTTCTTTGCCTGGTGGCGGCTACCATCCTTACGACAGCAGTTTTAGCGGCTTGAAAACCGCAGTTTTGCAATTAGTACAGAAACTCAAGAAACAAAATAACAATGTGGGTGCGGAAAGCACCTTGCCTGCCTCTACAATTAATGATATTGCGGCCAGCTTTCAGGAAACAGTAGCCAAGGGTTTAACAAAAAGAGCGATCGACTGTGCCGTAAATTTCGGGCTTACCACTATTGTAGTCGGTGGGGGAGTTGCAGCTAACAGCGGACTGCGAAAAAATTTACAAGCAGCAGCAGCAAAACACAACTTGCGAGTATTGTTTCCGCCATTAAAATATTGTACGGACAACGCAGCAATGATTGGCTGTGCGGCGGCAGAACACTTGCAGCGAGGACACACATCGCCCCTGACTTTGGGACCAAATTCAAGAATGGCCCTCAGCGATATTATGGAACTGTACAAGAGTCCTTAGTTATTAGTCATTAGTCAACAGTCAACAGTCAACAGTTAACCGTCAACCCAACGATGAAAATTCGCGACGCAGAAGAAAGCGATTTGCCAGCAATTGTCCAAATATATAACGCAGCAATACCGGGCAGAATGGCCACAGCAGATTTAAAACCAGTCTCAGTCGAAAGCCGCCTCCCGTGGTACAGAGAACACTCGCCCAATTCCTGGCCGATTTTGGTAATGGAATCAGAACAAAATATTGTTGGCTGGCTGAGTTTTCAGCTTTTCTACGGACGCGCTGCCTATCAGCATACAGCAGAAGTTAGCATCTACGTTGCACCCGATCGCCAACGCTGCGGAATCGGACAAAATTTATTGCAATCGGCAATTGTGCGGAGTCCAGAATTGAAGCTTAAAACTCTAATAGGAATAATTTTTGCTCACAATCAGCCGAGTGTAAGATTGTTTGAGAAATTTGGCTTTCAGCGCTGGGGATATCTGCCACAAGTTGCCGAACTTGACGGCTTTGAAAGAGATGTAGTAATTCTAGGTTTGCGTTGTTAGCTGTAGGGAAACGGCAATGCTTTTTATCGTGTTAACTTAAGATTAAAAACCTTTGTATCTCTCGCTTATAGCCGAGGCCAGATCCCCCTAAATCCCCCTTAAGAAGGGGGACTTTGGATGCTCTTTCTTGTCCCCCTTCTTAACGGGACGAAAGAGAATACTCTTCTCCGTTAAAAAGGGAGACTTAAAACACTCTTGTCCCCCCCTTTTTAAGCGGGGCTAGGGGGGATCGGGACTCAGCTACAAGCGAGATTTTCCCAAGCAAAACCTGCCCAGGCGATGTGATGTTTGCTCAATCTGCTAAAATTGTAATTTCATCCAAAGATGCGATCGCCACATCCGCATTTTCCAAATGACTAACCTGGGCCTTCCCCCAACAAATCCCGATACAGCCAGCCGCGCCCGCATTTTTACCCATCTGAATATCGCCCGCTGAATCTCCCACCATCAAAGTTGCTGCGGGATTTACTCCGAGTTTCTCACAAGCTTCCAAAAACAATTTCGGGTCTGGTTTGTGAACCGTTGAATCCACTCCCATCTCTAACTGAATGTAGTCACCTAATGCGTGGTGTTTCACAAATTTATGCACTACGTCCGTCGTAGCCGCCGAAAGAATTCCCAGTTTTAAACCCGCTTCCGAAAGATATTTAAGCACTTCCAAACTGCCGACAAATAAAGGAGAAACAGCACTATTTTTAAACATTTCGTCAGCTTCGTCAAAAGCGCGGCGCGCAATAGTTAAAGATTCCAGCCATCCCCTGCCGGTTTCCGCGATGTATCCCGCTGCAACAATCTCATTTTCCCTGCGACTGCCCACTGCTAGCAAGCCCGTGGGGTCGATGCTGCCGCTTTCGATGCCGAAAGCCATTTGTAAAGGCTCTCCAACGCCCGGAATTTGAGCGTCTGCGAGGCGCGATCGCTTAATCCCCAACAGTCTCAAAAACTCCTGAGAATCCTCTAGAGTGCCGTCTTTGTCAAAGATTACGGCTTCGATATTTGAGAAGGTAATGCCCCGACATTTAATATTTACCAAGAATCTGAACTCCGTAATTTTTATATTTTTTTACATTTTCCCATATTGCGCTATTTTTGGCAATTCTTAATTGCCCGCGATCGTTGTGTTCCTACAAAATCATGAGACAAAATTAGACATCTCTAATAATTATTGTGGAACAGGCCGGGAAGCCTGTTCAAAACAGGCTTTTCTGGACATAACTCTTGTTGTGTATCTACAAAATTAGGACACAACATTATTGTGTCCCTACTATCAAAAAATTAAGATCTTCCCGCTAAATTGGCAACTATTAATGCTATTTGATCGGGCTGGACAGGTTTGGAAATATGTATTTGAAAACCAGCTTCGATCGCCCTTTCGCGCTCTCGATCGCTCGCATACGCAGTCAACGCAACGGCTGGGATTTCTCCTCCGGCTTCTGCAGCAAGAGCTCGCACTTCTCGAATTAAGAAATACCCATCATCCTCTGGCATTCCGATATCCGAGATTAGCACGTCATATCTGCCGGGGTTTTCCTTCATAGCAGCGATCGCACTTCTGGCAGATTCCACCGTCCAAACTTCCGCCCCGTAGCTTTTGAGCACAAATTCTAAGAGTTCCCTGGTATCGATCCGATCGTCTACAGCTAAAACGTGCAAGCCTTCGAGAGAGGGGACGACATGATTTGAGGGGTTTAAAGGCCCTACCAAAACAGTTGACTTTAAATTGATTGCCGAAGTCAACTCTTGAGGCAACAACCGCAACGGCAATCTCACAGTCAGTGTAGTTCCTTGTCCCTCACCGGGACTTTCGGCTTGCACCGTTCCTCCGTGCAATTCTACCAGATGGCGCACGATCGACAAACCCAATCCTAGCCCTTGATTCCGCTTAGTGCTGCTGGAATCGGCTTGATGGAAACGATCGAAAATATACGGCAAAAAGTCTGCCCGAATGCCTTTTCCCGTGTCGCTGATTTGAAGATGAGCCTGATTCTCGATCGCCGACAGCGTGACTTCCACTCGTCCCCCCGCAGGAGTAAACTTAATGGCATTAGACAGAAGATTCCACACAACTTGCTGCAAGCGAGCAGCATCACCTAAAACAGTCGCACCGCTCAACTGCGAAACAATTTGAATGTTTTTTGCTGCGGCTGATAATTGAACCACATCGAGTGCAGCTTGCACCACCACAACCAGATCGATCCAATTGATATTAAGAGCCAGCTTCCCATTGGTAATCCTGGCAAAATCTAGAATATCTTCGATTAACTGAGATTGTGTCTTCGCGCTGCGCTCGATCACCTCTAGAGCGCGATCCGCTGCTGCTTCCTTAAGCTGGCCGGAGCGCAGGATGTTTGCCCACCCCAGGATCGGAGTCAGGGGATTGCGGAGTTCGTGGGAGAGATTCGCGAGAAATTCATCTTTAGCACGGTTAGCGGTTTCTGCCTGTTGGCGGGCCAACTGTTCCTGCTCCAATAACTGCGATCGCTGTTTCTCAAACTGCTTGCGCTCAGTGATATCCTCGATCGACAACAGAATCATTAAAGCTCGGTCTTCTCGTTCAAGTTTACAAGCATTGAGCAGCATAGTTTTCTGCCCTATCTGCTCAAAAATGTGCTCCCACTCAAAGTTTTGAAGCTCAACATCACTAACCAGAATATCTTCCAATATCGATCGCAATTGGGGGATATTCCACTGCCCGTTGCCTAGCTCAAACAGCGAACATTTTGTTATTTCTGACGGTGAAACCTGAAAGGTTTTATAGAACGCTCGATTTGCTTTATTCACTCGTAAATCAGCATCTAGCGCGACTAAAGGCGTTTGCACAGTTTCCACGATCGTTTCAGCGTAATTTCGGGCCTCCTCTAAAGTTCTGGCACTGCGTTTAAGAGCATCAATATCGATCAAAACTATTACCACACCGTCAATCCTGTTTTCCGCTGTGCGGTAAGGACGAATGCGGAGGTTGTACCAATATCCCGATAAAGTTTGAACTTCTTGTTCTTTCGTCTGGAGAGTATTAATCACCTCCAAAATCATCGCTGACAAATCAGGAACATCAAGAGCCGAGCGAATATCGTTAAAAGGTCGTCCAATATCTGTCGGAATCAGATTAAAAACTTCTTGAGCCGTTGGCGTAAATCGTCGAATCTGTAAATCGTTTGCCAGCATTAAGACGGGGATCTTAATACTAGCAAGCAAATTTGTCAGATCGTTATTGAGCTGCTGCTGTTCAAAATTTCGATTGCGAAGTTCATCGTTAGTAGTGGTGAGTTCCTCGTTAGTGGCTTGAATCTCTTCTTTTGCAGTTTCTAGCTCCTCGTTGGTGCTTTGCAACTCCTCGTTGCTGGATAGGATTTCTTCGTTCGCAATTGTGAGGTCTTGGTTGAGAATTTCCTGCTCCTGGAGCAGCGCTTGCAGGTGCGCTTGATTCGCCATTTTTTCTTCGTTAGCGCTGGCAAGTGCCTGCCTCAGCAGTTTAATTTCAGGGTCTAAATCACCTCGATCGAAGCTTTCAGAAGAGAGGGGGCAGAAGTTGAGCGCCGCGGGTAAAGCCTCTTCAAATAGCACCAAAAAATATCGTGCTGCGGCGGGGTGTGACGGGAACGGTATCACCTCAATATTGACGATATTATATCGTCCGCCCGCTGCCACCGATACCCTTTCTTTCCTAACAGTAACGTTTTGCATTTGTGCCTGAGAAATCGCAGTCCGCAGATCAACGATCAAGCCTTCTCTTGCCATAGTCAGCAAGTTTAAGTCCGGCGTTCCGGCTGCCACTCTCAAGTAAGGATCGATGTCTCCCCGCACTTGCATGATTTTCATCTGCTCGTTGACAACCACACTTGGTGGGGAATAGCGATTCACAATCAGTTGGTCAGTTGCTCGCTGCAAGTCAAAGCTATTTATCAATTTTTCTTCATTCGCTCCCTGCTGTTGAGCAGCTTTAGCGACGGGATACGAACTCGGCGTCAACGAAAAAGAGGGACGACTTGCAGTCAAATTTTTCGCATAAACTTTACACTTTTTATCCACTGAAGTAAACAAGTATGAAAATTTTCCGGTACTCTCAGAAGTGCCTAACAGGAGAAAGCCCGTTGGGTTAAGACTGTAATGAAAAATCGGCATCACTTTTTTTTGCAATGGCTCTGCCAAGTAGATCAGTACATTGCGACAGCTAACTAAATCGACATTGGAAAAAGGCGGGTCGCTGCCTAAGTCTTGTCGGGCAAATACACACAGTTCGCGGACTGCCTTACAGATTGTATAACTACCTCCTTCTTCGGCGCGAACAAAGAAGCGAATACGCCGTTCTGGTGAAACGTCTACCATCTGGTTTTCTAAGTAGAAACCAGACCTCGCTTTGGCGATCGCGTTCTCGCTAATGTCGGTGGCAAAAATCTGGATCGGCGGCTGGATGATTCGATCGCTCAAAAACTCTAACAAGCAAATGGCGATCGAATAAACTTCTTCACCTGTGGAACATCCTGCCACCCAAATCCGAATCGGATCGTTTGCCGATTTATTTTGGGTAATTGTGGGGAAAACCAGCTCTTTTAACTTTTTAAAGACTTCGGGATCGCGGAAGAAACTGGTAACGTGGATCAGGATTTCTTCATACAAAGCTTTGACTTCAGCCGAATGTTGTCGGAGGTTTTGGGCGTAATCTTCCAAGCTTTCCAGCTTGTACAACACCATCCGCCGCTGGATGCGTCTAGCGATCGTAGTGGGTTTATAGTGTCTAAAATCAACGCCTGCGGTCGATTTGAGCAGCGCAAAAATAGTTGCCAGGGCATCTGCCTGTTGGGGCGATTCCTCAACTTTTTTCAGGGAAATCGTGGAAGAGAGAAGGGGACTGCGACTATAGTTTGCCAGTTCCTCGGCAATTTTTTCCGGTGGCAGAATGAAATCGACATTTCCTGTCGCAACAGCGGTATTCGGCATACTATCGAATTTTGCCGTGTCTTGACATTGAGCAAAAGTCATGCCTCCGGCTGCTTTGATTGCCCTGAGCCCCTGTGAACCGTCTCCGTCTGACCCAGATAATACTACGCCGATCGCTTTGTGTCCGCGATCGGCTGCCAATGACGTAAAAAACGCATCTCCCGGCATAAATTTGCCATAAACCTTCTCGCGGGGAGATAGCTGCAGCACGCCTTTAGATAGCACCATCTTGGTGTTGGGCGCAATGACGTAGACTTGATTCGGCTCTACAGCCATGCCGTCTTCTGCCTCACTAACAGGCATTTCCGTGACTCTCGCGAGAATCTCGGCAAGCATACTCTTGTGATGGGGCGCTAAATGCTGAATCAGCACAAACGCCATACCCGTATCTGCTGGTAAATTGCTCAGTAACCCCCTGAATGCTTCCAACCCTCCTGCTGAGGCGGCAATCCCAACTATGGGAAAGGGGGCATCGTTTTTTGCTGATGGTTTCATGTCGATGGTAACTGGCGCGATCTATTATCGTGTATTTTGTGGAAATAAGTTTATAAGATCCATTTAAACCGTAGTTATTCGCAGCCAACCAATATCGTCAGCCTCGAAGAATGTCATGCGGACTATTGTAATTTCACCTTGAGTTACTCGCATGGTGCAACCGTCTTAAGGATGAGGCGCTGTGTGATAGCGATTATAGGATTGATGTACAAATACGGAATAAATCGGTTTTTTTATACTTTTGTCGGCGATTTTTTTTTGTAGAAAAACCCGGTTTCTACGTAATACCAATTTTTTATGAGGCTGCATACAATCCGAGCCCCCCGCGGGAGGGGGACACGATTCAGATCTTTCGTCCCCCAACAACCAGGGGGAGTAGGGGGTATGCGAAGGGGATCGAGATATGTGCCACTTCACCTTAAATTGGTATAATTGCTAAATTAGTCGATCGCCCTCTAAAAATTTTCTACTGATTTCAATTACCTATGGGGCACACAGCGCGATTACAGATTCGGTATTGATTCTAGCAGTATAAGCGACTTGCGCTCCTTGTATCCCTTTTAAATCTTCAACTCGTTTGTGAATTTCGGACACTCCAGCAGCTTTTAATGCACTTAAAAATGCTTGGTCGTTGTAAACATCTTCGGAAAACGAAACTTCGTCACTTTTAGAAAGATTTTGAATCCTGGCGGCTTTGTTGACTGTGGAGCCAAAATAGTCGATCGAATTATTGAGATTTACCAGCAAAGCCGTACCTCGGTGAATACCAATTCTGACTTGAATCCACTCTGTTTGTTGGCGAGTTGAATTGTATTCTCTGAAACGGGTCACAGCATCGGTGGCTGTCATAATTGCTTGTTCATTGCTGATAAAGGAAGCCATGACGGCATCGCCGATGGTTTTAATGACTTTACCGCCAAATTTCTCGATCGAGTCAAAGAAAATTTCAAAATGGTCGCGCACAATATTGTAAGCTTTAGTATCTCCCAGTGTTTCGTACATTCTGGTAGAACCGGTAATATCAGTAAACATAATAGTAATCGCCCGAATCTTGACTCGCTCTCTTTCCGATATTACTTGATCGCCGAACAAACGCTTATAATCCGGGTGATGAAGCAGTTGCATTCCTGACAGCCGCAGGGGCAGTTTTTCTACTGTCAATTCATCGGGCAATTCATCAGAATGCAAAATCAGCCCCGACAAATTGTGTTCGGTATTAGTTAATTCTATCTTGACTTTTCCAGGACGCACAGCGAGCTCTTTTTTGTCAAAATCTGGCCCGGCTAACTGCTGGAGTTTAATTTCTTGTATTTCTTCTGTTTCTTTGCCTTCAACCTTTAAAATCCCTTTAGCTAAAGTCAGGGGACAGCAGTAGCGATATCTACCTTCTTCTAAGGTTACAGTTTCGGATTCGGTGCAGTATAAAGGCGTTACCAGTTGCAGTTTGCTCTGGAGTACGGGAGGGGGAGCGCAGACGGGCCGCAGTTGCGGGTTTTCGATTTCTTTGTTCAGGGAAAAAGTAACTTCGACGCGATCGAGCAAATCAATTTTAAACTCGCGATCGCACATCGGGCAAAAAGACATTTCTGATGTGTCTGCCAAGTCCTTAAATTCTTCTGTAATCATGTTGCAGTGAGGACAGTGAATATCCCAGTGCAAGTCGAAGGCGCCGGCTTTTACTCCGTGCAGAAATTCCGAAGTAATTCTTTTAATATTCTTGACTGTATCCCCTGCGACGTAGTAAGGGTTAATTCTCAATCTCTGCAAAATGTGGGAACCGATTAACCATTTTTCGATTTGGTCGATCGTTCCTTTGCTAGAATTGGGACGTTTTTTGAGCAGTTCTAATTTTTCTTTTAATAGTTCGATGTTCATGATCCACTTGCCTTTTAGCTTTAGGGCAAGAAATTTATAAGAATTTTGTTCTATACTTTGCTCATCTGCTTGGTTCTGGCGTGAGAATTATGATGAGTTTGCAACTGTGCGGATATCTCTGACCTTTATAAATCTTAACAAATTAGCACCATGAAGGCGATGCCTATTTAGGCAGATTGATTCCGCTGTCACTTGTTTTAGTTCCAAGTGCGATCGCTGCATCGGTCTACAGAAATATCTTAAATCTCGGTAATTAATAATGGGGAATTGGGAATTGGGAATTGGGAATTGTCAACCACCCAGCAGCGACTAATATCGTTTCCGTACCTCGGAATAATAAAATAGAGTCAACAGTCAACAGTCAACAGTCATGAGGAGTGCAACCGGAATTGATAATAATTAATGATTAACTCAAAAAAAAAAGAGGGAATTTTCCCTCTTTTAATCACACTAACTGCGATGTTATTCTTCCGTCGCAGGAGGGATTTCTTCCTCTACATCTAATACTGCTTCGGGTGCTGCTTCGGGTGCTGCTTCGGGTGCTACTTCCGGCAGATCCTCTTCCATTGCTGAGGGCACATCTTCGAGTTCGTCGGAGAGGTCATCATCAGCATCGATGGAGTCTACAGGAATGTCTATGCCTGCTTTAGCTTGTTTTTGAGCGAGCATTTTCTCGCGGAACTTAGCTGCCATTTCCTCAGCTTTTTCGTACACCAATTCGCGATTTTTGACCATCGCGCCCGGTTCCGGTTCCAACTGCTTGGTGGAGAGAGAAATCCGGCCCCTCTCGGCATCCAAGTCAATGATCATCACTTTCACTTCGTCGTTGACATTGAAGACGCTATGAGGCGTATCGATGTGATCGTGTGAAATTTCCGAGATGTGCAGCAAGCCGCTGACGCCGCCGATGTCGATAAAGGCACCGTAAGGCTTGATACCGCGTACTGTACCGATGACGACTTCCCCGACTTCGAGGCGGTTCATCTTGCGCTCAACTAAGGCGCGACGATGGCTCAACACTAGGCGGTTGCGGTCTTCGTCTACCTCTAAGAATTTTAATGGTAATTCTTCGGCGACTAATTCTTCCTTCGGTTTGCGGGTACTTATATGAGAACCGGGAATAAAGCCTCGCAAGCCTTCTATTCTCACGAGTGCGCCGCCGCGGTTGGTGGCAAATACTTGCGATCGTACTGTGGCATCTTCTGCTTGCAGTTGTCGCACTCTTTCCCACGCCCGCATATACTCGATGCGCCGGATGGACAGGGTTAATTGTCCGTCTTCATTTTCATCGGTTAGAATGAAAAATTCTCTGGTTTCGTTTGATTGCAATACCTCTTCAGGGCTTTCCACTCGATTGATGGACATTTCCTGAATGGGAATGTAGGCTGCTGTTTTAGCACCGATATCAATCAGAGCGCCCCTGGGTTCTATACTAAAAACTGTACCCGCTACTACATCGCCCGGGCTAAAGTGATAGTCATATTTATCAAGTAGGGCTGCAAAATCTTCGTGAGTAAAGCCGATGTCTTTGACTGTGGTTTTGAGATTGACCATGCGAATAGTTTCCTAGGATTTCTCTCCTTCATGTTTTTCGTTTGTGCCGGCAGATATTAGAGATTTTGGTGAAAAAGCGATTAACTTTTTTCAAAATCTTTTACTAAAGTCAGTTTTCGCTAACTTTTGCCAGGTGCAACTGCACACCAGCGCTTGCCATTACTGTTACTCCATACTCTGTGTTAAAACGTTGAATCTTAACATTCCGAGTCAAGTAGACTATTTTGACACTCTCAGGTATAAATAAACTGAGATTCTTCATTCAACGAGCCGACTTGCTGGCGACAGGATGACTCCAGTCTAAGTAGAGGTCGGTTTCTCCAGAAGCGTAAATTTCGGTATGCCCTACCGTATTTAATTAGTCACCGATCTTTAGTTAGGTTTTGTTCAAATGCGAGCTTTCCTAAACTGCAACACCGTTAGGTGTGACTACGCACTCAACTAATCCAGTTAAGTTTTTACGTTGTCTAGTTATACTCTATTTTAGACCGATGACGATCATATCACACCCAGCACTCTTACTGAGAAAAAAGAACACTCGCTCGAAGGATAGTCCCTTGAGTCGCTATTCCTCCGGGCCTTCCTCGCGACACGGTTTTCCATCTCCCAGAATATTTCTATAAATTAATTTAAGCGAGCTTAGCTGGGAGTAGCGCAGGATGCTGGGCTTTCTCGATCGACTGCTTCGGAATCCGGCAAATCTGCGTCAAAATTTGTCCCTGTTTCTGTATCTTCAGCTTCGTTGAGGGGATTCTGAAGGTGATTTAGGGTATCTACAAAATCTCGGATGCCTCGAAATTGCCGATATACGGAGGCAAAACGGACATAAGCGACTTCGCTGAGCGGCCGCAGGTGCAACAGCACCAGTTCTCCTATTTCTGAACTGGCGATTTCTCGGAGCGATCGACCTTGGAGTTGCGCCTCAATTTCTTCTGCCAGAGTTTCGAGATGCCCGGAAGACAAACCGGTTTTTTCGCAGGCCCGAATCAATCCCCTGACTAATTTTGACCTGTCAAAAGATTCGCGCTTCCCGTCCCGCTTGATCACCGTAATCGGTACAAATTCTATGCGTTCGTAAGTTGTGAAGCGGTGCTGGCAGTTCAAACACTCGCGCCGCCGACGGATGCTTTGACCTGATTCGGCTGAACGCGATTCTAGAACGCGGCTATTTGTGTGTTGGCAGGAGGAACAGCGCATGATTGCTGATTTTAACAGGCGTTGCCAGCAAATTGCCATTCATCTAACCGCCTGGGGTCTGATGAATGGCTGGACTAGAAAAATCACTTAGCACACAGCGGTGAAATAGTCCCGCACCAAATTAGATCACTATGATGCGGGCTAACCGCAGTCCGGTTCAAGATATTTTGGACTTGCTGGAGGCGTATAGCTAATTATTTGCCAATCCGGGGAGGTTCCCGAAAGGCGATCGCAAAAAATAGTACGCCTATGGCTAAAGCCAGAATCAAAATGTAAGCAACACTTTCCATGTTAAATTTTCCCTATCTTCCCTTGCCGTATTATTTTATCTTAATTGTTGGTTTTATTTTTAACTAAAAAAACCCGGTTTCTTCAAGAAACCGGGTTTTTTTACACCGGGAAAGTTTCCCGGCTAGCCAGAGGCTGGCGAAATCTAGAGAGGTTCTTCTCTTCTGGTGGTTACGTCGCCCAGTTTTTGGAACAAGCCCCACTCGACTTGTTCTTCCATATCAGCCTCAACTCCAGCAAACACGTCGCGGAAGATTGTCCGAGAACCGTGCCAGATATGGCCGAAGAAGAACAGCAAAGCAAAGCAAACGTGTCCGAAAGTGAACCAACCGCGAGTCGAAGTGCGGAACACCCCGTCAGAGTTCAAGGTTTCGCGATCGAATTCAAACACTTCACCTTTTTGAGCAGCGCGAGCAAACTGCTTAACATCTAGAGGATTATTAAAGGTTTGACCGTTAAATTCGCCGCCGTAGAAGCTGACGGTAACTCCGCTTTGTTCAAAGCTGTATTTTGATTCAGCACGGCGGAAGGGGATGTCAGCGCGAACGACCCCATCTTTGTCCGTCAAAATCACTGGGAAAGTTTCAAAGAAGTTGGGGAGGCGGCGAACCGACAATACCCGACCTTCGCTGTCAGTAAATACTGGATGGCCCAGCCAAGATTTAGCAATACCGTCGCCATTGACCATCGCGCCGGCCCGGAACAAACCGCCTTTAGCAGGAGAGTTGCCCACGTAGTCGTAGAAAGCCAATTTTTCAGGAATTTGTTCGTAAGCTTCTTGGAAGCTAGCGCCACCGGCTAAGCTAGCTTGAGCTCTGCGATCGATTTCTTGTTGGAAATAGCCGCTGTCCCACTGATAGCGAGTCGGGCCAAAAAGTTCGATCGGAGTCGCAGCAGAACCGTACCACATCGTACCTGCAACCACAAAGGCTGCGAAGAATACGGCAGCGATACTGCTAGAAAGTACAGTTTCGATATTCCCCATCCGCAGGGCTTTGTAAAGACGTTCCGGCGGCCGCACTGTCAAGTGGAACAAACCGGCAATTACGCCGACTACGCCCGCTGCAATGTGGTGAGCCACGATGCCGCCCGGATTGAAGGGATCGAAGCCTTCAGGGCCCCAAGAAGGCGCCACGGGCTGGACGTGACCGGTCAGGCCGTAGGGGTCGGAAACCCACATTCCCGGACCAAAAAGTCCCGAAAGGTGAAATGCGCCGAAGCCGAAGCAGAGCAAGCCGGAGAGGAACAGGTGAATGCCAAACATTTTTGGCAAGTCGAGGGCTGGTTCACCGGTGCGAGGGTCTCTGAAAAGTTCTAAGTCCCAAAATACCCAGTGCCAAACTGCTGCTAAGAACAGCAGGCCCGATAGAACGATGTGAGCGACAGCGACGCCTTCAAAGGACCAGAAGCCCGGATCGACGTTACCTTCGCCGGTGATGCTCCAACCGCCCCAAGAGCCCGTAACTCCCAAGCGAGTCATGAAGGGCAACACGAACATCCCTTGACGCCACATTGGGTTCAGAACTGGGTCTGTGGGGTCAAAAACTGCTAGTTCATAAAGGGCCATTGAGCCGGCCCAACCTGCCACGAGGGCAGTGTGCATTAAGTGTACAGAAATCAATCGGCCTGGGTCATTTAAGACGACTGTGTGTACGCGATACCAGGGTAGTCCCATTGACTGCGGTTCTCCAAGGTGTAAGTGATGATGTCTATTTTTACGGAAAAATCAGATTCTGAATCCCCAGCAGTTACCTGCAGGGTTTAAACTCTGCCTTTTGCCGACTGCCATCTACCTTCAAAGGTGGAGGCATAAAAATGAAAGTTATTTAAAGAAGTGTATCGAGTGTTAGAACCGATTGCAATATGTTGAGCATTACATTAGTTGCGGGTTGCCCATTTCGCAGCGGGCGGCGATCGTCCCGAGGCGTTCGAGGACTTGCTCGGCATCGATCAGTCTGGTGAGGGTGACGTTGCCGATATTTTTGGCAGGATCGGCGGGATCGGGACGGACTGCTGGTTGGACTTCTACCATGAGTACGGCGTCTTCTACGCGGTAGAGCCACATTTTTTCGTTGCGATCGGAAAGACAGAGGTTGAGCTGTTGGATGTCCGGCGCCCGCCTCCAGGCGGCGTGACTCCACTCGCCGCCTACGCCCCACACGCGCCCAACTTTCCAGCCGTCGGATAAGAAGAAGTATTTCACTTGTGTACGCTTGTTGAGATTTTTTTGTCTAACATAGCGCAAAACTGCAATTGTACGGAATGATTGAACTGCGAAGACGCGAAGGGTGCAGATAAATATTGTTATTCGAGCGACTATTGCCTATAATATGCTATGTAAGGCATAGTTTACTCAAATTAAGATAGCAGATAGTAGATTTACCGATTATTTGAATAAATTAATGGAGCCAGAAACAGATGACAATTAGCCTGAAGACTATTATGGAGAATTTGCCTCCCGAACAACGAGCAATAGTCGAAAAGCGATCGGTTGAATTAATGGCTGAAGAAATGACATTGCAAGACTTACGAAAAGCAAGGAAATTTACTCAGATTCGCATGGCAGAATTATTAAATATGCGTCAAGAAAATGTCTCGCGACTCGAACGCCGTGCGGATTTGTTGGTATCTACTTTGCAAAGTTATATCGCTGCAATGGGTGGGGAGTTGTCATTTGTCGTAGAATTTAAAGATCGACTCCCCGTAAAAATTACTGGATTAACATCGATGTTTGAAGAAAACAGCTACACTAAGGGAGAGGAATAGTTTTAATTGAGGAAACTAAAACCTAATTTTGCCAGATGTCTATTATTCAATCTAAAATCTAAAATCTAAAATCTAAAATCGAATGACCGCACAAACTCCAGTACAATTCCAAGACAGTTTCGACATCATCGTAGTAGGTGGCGGCCACTCCGGTTGCGAAGCCGCCCTCGCCACTTCTCGCCTCGGCTGTCGCACCCTTCTCCTCACCCTCAACCTCGACAAAATTGCGTGGCAACCTTGCAATCCGGCTGTCGGAGGCCCGGCTAAAACCCAACTTACTAACGAAGTTGATGCGTTAGGCGGGGAAATTGGCAAAATGGCCGATCGCACCTACTTACAAAAGCGCGTCCTCAACGCTTCGAGAGGCCCCGCAGTGTGGGCCCTGCGAGCACAAACTGACAAGCGGGAATACGCCGCTGTAATGAATAATATTGTCGAAAATCAAGAAAATTTAACCATCAGGGAAGCGATGGTAACAGACTTAGTTTTGGGCAAAAACGAAGAAGTAATCGGAGTAGAAACATACTTCGGCGTCGCTTTTGAATGCAAAGCAGTAATTCTGACTACAGGCACTTTTTTAGGTGGCACGATTTGGGTGGGCAATAAGTCGATGCCCGCCGGACGTGCGGGAGAATTTGCCGCCGTTGGCTTGACGGAAACTCTCAATCGTTTGGGCTTTGAAACTGGCAGGTTAAAAACAGGAACTCCGGCAAGAGTTGACAAACGTACTCTGGATTATACCAACCTGGAACCGCAGCCGGGAGATGCAGAGGTTCGCTGGTTTAGTTTCGATCCAGAAGTTTGGATAGAACGGGAACAAATGCCTTGTTATTTAACTCGAACTACGCCAGCTACTCATCAGTTAATTAGAGAAAATTTGCACCTTTCTCCAGTCTACGGCGGCTGGGTGGATGCGAAGGGGCCCCGCTATTGTCCGAGTATTGAAGATAAGATTGTGCGGTTTGCGGATAAGGAAAGTCACCAGATTTTTATTGAACCGGAAGGTAGAGATATTCCTGAACTTTATATCCAAGGATTTTCTACTGGTTTACCGGAAAATTTGCAATTGCAAATGCTGCGGACTCTTCCGGGTTTGGAAAAGTGCGAGATGATGCGCCCTGCTTATGCTGTGGAGTACGATTATTTGCCTGCTACTCAGTGCTTTCCAACGCTGATGACTAAGAAGATAGAAGGGCTGTTTTGCGCGGGTCAGGTGAACGGTACAACTGGATATGAGGAGGCGGCTGCACAGGGGATTGTGGCGGGGATTAATGCAGCCAGGTTTGCGAAAAATCAGGAGATGATTGTGTTTCCTCGCGAGCAAAGTTATATCGGCACTTTGATCGATGATTTGTGTACGAAGGATTTGCGGGAACCTTACCGGATGTTGACTTCGCGATCGGAATACCGGTTATTATTGCGATCGGACAATGCTGACCAACGCTTGACGCCGCTGGGACGGGAAATTGGTTTGATTGACGATCGCCGGTGGGAGTTGTTCGATCGCAAACAAGCTAATATCGTGGCAGAGAAGGAACGCTTGTACTCGACGCGGGTGAAAGAGCACGAGGAAGTTGGCAAGGCAATTTTTGCTGATACTCAACAAGCAATTAAAGGTTCAATTACTCTGGCTGACTTGTTGCGTCGTCCTGGTTTTCATTATGTCGATTTGGAACGCTACAATTTAGGCAATTCTAGTCTGAAGTTGGCTGAGAAAGATGGTGCAGAAATTGACATCAAATATTCCGGCTACCTGCAAAGACAGCAAAATCAAATTGATGATATTGCCAAACACGAACGCCGACAATTGCCGGCAGATTTGGATTACATGGCAATTACAACTCTCTCCAAAGAATCGCGGGAAAAATTGGCTAAGGTGAAACCGCTGACGATTGGCCAAGCTGCCAGAATTGGCGGGGTAAATCCGGCTGATGTTAATGCTTTGTTGATTTTTCTGGAAGTGCGAAACCGTCAGCAGCCAGCGGGTGTAGGTAAATAACCTCAACTAGAGGTGTCTCAAGGCTTCCTTCAATTTTAGGAAATCGCAGTATGAAAAAGTGTGATTATTGTGGAACCACTATTTTGTTCGGCGGCTTTCATAGTGATGGATATAAATTTTGGGCTTTGCTGATTCACGGTATGAATAAAGTTTTTGCTTGATGTTACAAAACTCACCCGACTGGGCTGAGAAAAATTCCGAAATCTTGAATTTCTACCTGTATTCAGCAACGATACCAAAAAGGAAAACTGGCCGAATGTCAACTCTAATTGATGAAATTCGGCCAGTATATTGTAGATATTGAGCAATCCTCGAACCCACTCTGAATTTCACAAACATCCTGCATAATAATCAGCGTTCATCCGTGCCTCAAACATCCCCAAAATCCCACCACTTTTGCCCCCCTCCAAGCCTTAGAAGACCAGCGAGATGCCTTGCGGTACGCTTTATACGGGCTCACTGGTACTAGGAAATAGAGGGGAATGTGGTATTGGGCGATCGTTGCACAATCCGCTAAATAGTCATTCCCCAACTACGATAAAAAGAGTAGGAGAGTGGGAGAGTGGGAGAGGGGGAGAATAGGTAAAATCTTCCTGATTCCTGATTCCCTCTTCCTTCCATCCGTTACATCCGTTACATCCGTTACATCCGTTACAGAATCCGTTGCCGAACTTCCTTTAATGTGCCCAGAGAATCACGCCAGCTTCATAAGGACTGCTGAGATTATCGTGCTTCGGCAAAACCCGCAACGACAAACCTTGCAAACCACTAGAAGTATAAGTAATGTCAGCCGTATAAAGGCTAGCATTGTTAGCATCTTCTCCCAAATACTCCATCACCACCGGCACGCCGCCGACAATATCTCCGTTAGCATCAACCGAACCTTGATAAAGTTCGACTTGCACGTCTGCAGGCGTCAATCCCATCAGATTAATCCGAGATTTAACAGCGATCGACTGATGGACCTTAACTTCCTTATCCTGGGAAATATCAACAGCCTCAATCTTAATATCCTTCCACTTGGCGAGAACGTGCTTCTTCCAATGAGACAACTCCTTGGCCGGAGCACAATTATCCGAAGTCATCGTGAAGAATCGATCGCTCACTGGGAAATATGCCCGCCGCGCGTAATCCTTCACCATCCGAGCAGTATTGAAGAAAGGACAGTTCAAGCGAATCGAATCCTTCATTTTCGCCGTCCAACCGCGGGGAATTCCATCAGCATCCCGGTTGTAAAATAGGGGTACAACTTCCTTTTCCATCAAGTCGTACAAAGCATTAGCCTCGACTTCATCCTGATACTTAGTATCTTCGTAAAATTCCCCATGTCCGATCGGCCAACCGGTACGAACATAATCCGCCTCATCCCACCATCCGTCGAGGATGCTCAGATTAGGCAAACCGTTCATCGAAGCTTTCATCCCGGAAGTACCCGAAGCCTCACGCGGGCGGCGTGGCGTATTCAGCCACACATCGCAGCCCGACACCATCATCCGAGCGACGTTAATGTCGTAGTTCGGTAAAAACACCATCGAGCTCATCGTCTCGTGCTCGCGGATGAAGTGAACGATATCCCGAATCAATTCCTTACCCGGAATATCCATCGGGTGAGCCTTCCCAGCAATCACAAACTGCACCGGGCGATTTTGATCCCGCATGATCCGCATAATTCGATCGACATCGCGCAAAAACAGCGTCGCCCGCTTGTAAGTAGCAAAGCGGCGGGCAAACCCGATCGTCAGCACCTTCGGATTGAGTGCCTCCCGCGCGTGTTCGATTTCCGTTTGGGCCGCACCGCGCTCGCGCAAAGTCTTTTCCAGCCACTCCCGCGCGAACACCACCAACTCCGATCGACAGCGTTCGTGATTGCGCCACAATTCCTCATCAGGAATCGACGACATCCTGTCCCAGAGCCGATCGTCCTTGCGAGTCATTTCCCAATCCGGGCCGAGGTATCGATCGTATAACTCCTGAGTAGACTTCGCCACACAACTGCGAGCGTGCACCCCGTTGGTAATCGAAGTAATCGGTACTTCTTCCTGCGGCAAACCCGGCCACAAACCCTGAAACATCGGGCGCGACACCACACCGTGCAAAGCCGCCACCCCGTTGACAAAACTCGACATTTTAATTGCCAAAATTGCCATATTCAGAGGTGCGGACAAATCGCCAGTATTCTCGCGGCCCAATCCTAAAAACTCATCTTGCGACAAGCCAAACATCTTGGGATACTGACCTAGATAGTGCATCACCATATCCGGCTCGAACAAGTCAAACCCAGCAGGCACCGGCGTGTGAGTCGTAAACATACTGCTCGAAACCACCACCTGTTCCGCTTCTACGAAACTCAGGTGATATTCCTCCATCAGCATCCGAATGCGTTCCAAAGCCATGAAAGCCGCGTGGCCTTCATTCATGTGATAAGCCGTAACTGTCAGCCCCAATGCCTTGAGCATTTTCACGCCGCCGATGCCCAGCATGATTTCTTGGTGCATCCGCAGAGTTTTATCGCCGCCGTACAGTTGGTCGGTAATATCTTGGTCGTAGCGGCTGTTAGGTTCAATATTTGTATCCATTAGGTACAAAGGAACCGTTCCCACTTGTACCCGCCAAATCCGGGCATACACCTTGCGGCCGGGATAGTCCACCTCAATCCGCAATTCCGAACCGTCGGGATTGCGTTCTGGGTGCAGCGGCATATTGTAGAAATCATTGAGCGGATAGCGTTCTTGCTGCCAGCCGTCGGCGTTGAGATACTGCGAAAAATAACCTTCTTGGTATAGCAAGCCGACACCGACTAAGGGCAAGCCCAAATCACTAGCTGATTTGAGGTGGTCGCCTGCGAGTACGCCCAAACCGCCGGAATAGATGGGTAGGGCTTTAACTAAGCCGAATTCCATCGAAAAGTAAGCGTAGCATTCTTGCTGCTCGGTGCCGCGCTGTTTCCGGTACCAGGCGCGATTTTTGAGATAATCGTCTAATTGTTGGGCTGCTCGGTTCATTTGGGCAATGAAGCCTTCGTCTTCTGCCATTTCTTGCAGTCGCTCTTGAGATATGGTTCCGAGCATTAGCACCGGGTTTTGGTTGCTGGAGTCCCAGAGGTCTCGATCGAGGCGGCGGAAGAGGTCTTTGGTATCGACGTTCCAGTCCCAGTGCAAGTTGTAGGCAAGTTTGCGTAGGGGTTCGAGAATTGTCGGTAGCGACGGGGAAACGTTAAATGTGCGAATTGGCTGCATAGACAAAGCGTTTATGTTGAGGTAGCGATATTTTCCTCTGTCTTTGGGTACAAGTCCGTTATTCTGCACACTATTTTAAGTTTTAACAAGCGGGCGATCGGCAGTTGCGATCGATCCCTCATCTGCAGCCAGGGCTGTTTCATTCTTTGTAGGGCCAATTCCCCCGTCATAGGCGCATTTCACTCAAAAAACTGACAATAGTTATCAACAAAAAGTTAGCAAATTTACTTGACATTAGCCGCAGAGTTATTTTATTTTAAGCTAGCTATTGCAAATAATTAGTAATAAGGAGCTGGTTGTTGACCGCGACTATTACCAATTTGCGCTGCAGCCCCAAAATATTATCGGTGTGTGGTGTTCCGATGAAACTGTATTTACCGTTGGCGTGCGTTGCACTGTTGAGTATTGGTATCGCACCGTCTGTGGCGGCTGAGGCTGCTAGGGGGGACAGGACTGAAGCCTCGCGCTCGATCGCCCTTACACCAGAACCGATCGAGCCTCCGGGCGAATCAGAGGGCAGGACTGAAGCCTCGCGCTCGATCGCCCTTACACCAGAACCGATCGAGCCTCCGGGCGAGTCAGAGGAATTGCCTCAACCGTTGCCCGATCGCGCTTTTGGGGCACGGCTAGAACTTTCCCTTAACAAGTCGTCGATTAAAAGTGAGAAGCTTGAAACCAGGCAAACTGCGACAGACCCCGATCGCCAACCCAATCCCCTGTTGACGCAAAAAATTTGCAACAATGACGATTGCTCTACCTCTATCCCCAATCCTCCACCAGTAGCCACTGGACTCTCAATACCGACGACATCCATTCCTAAAGTTGACGAAATAGAACAACCCAGCACCAGTGCCCAGGGGCTATTGCGTCCGTCGGTACGGAGTTTTACAGGTTTGGACGATACCGTACAAATCTCTCAATCAGTTGTACAAGTAACGGGTGTGCGGATCAACCCAACTGCAAACGGTTTAGAAGTAATTCTAGAAACACCATCCGGGCAAGTGCTGCAAGCGGTGACGAGAATAGAGGGAAAAAGCGCGATCTCAGATATTGAAAATGCCCAATTAGCTTTACCTTCAGGTGGGGAATTTAAAGCTTCTAGTCCAGATCGAGGAATTGCATCCGTAACAGTAACTCAGTTGGAAGGCAATCGGATTCAAGTGAGTGTAACTGGCATAAAAGCAGCACCGACATCAGAGGTAGTAAAGAGCGATCTGGGATTAGTTTTAGGCGTGACACCCAGTCCCCAAGAAGATATTAATATCATAGTCACAACCAGACGGCAAACTCCCTATGTCATCCCCAATGCTTCCTCCGCCACCCGCACCGACACGCCAATTCGCGATATTCCGCAGTCGATCCAAGTAGTTCCTCAAGAAGTGATAGAAGATCAACAAGTCGTGCGACTCGAAGAAGCATTACGCAACGTTAGCGGCGTAACTTATAGCGGAAATATTACAGGCCGAGGCAGCACTTTCGGCATTCGAGGTTTTGACAATGCTCCTATCTTGCGAGATGGGTTTAGGCAGTACGGTTCTTTTGGAACTATTCCAGAAGTCGCCAACCTCGATCGCGTTGAAGTTCTTAAAGGGCCGGCTTCAATATTGTACGGCGAAATTCAACCGGGGGGTTTAATTAACTTAGTATCCAAACAACCGCTGTCAGAACCTTTTTACGAAGCTGAACTGCAACTCGGAAGCAGGAATTTTGTCAGCCCCCGCTTTGACATTTCCGGCCCCTTAACCTCAGATGGCAACCTGCTTTACCGCCTGAACGGATTGTACCAAACAACTGAGAATTTTCGAGGCTACGAACAAAACGACGAGCGCTTGTTTATTGCGCCGACGCTTGCTTGGAGAATTGGCGATCGCACCGACTTGACAGTTTCCCTGGAATACACCGATGATAAGCGAGATCCTGATGATGGATTTCCTGTTAGAGGCAATCGGATTGTTGACGTTCCGCGCGATCGTATTAGCGGCGAACCCGGCGATATCCTAGGAACCCAATATTTCAATGTTGGCTACAATTTCGAACACCGTTTCAGCGATAACTGGAAGCTGCGGAATGCGTTTCGCTATTCATCCTACAACTATGATTACAACGTAATCGCTCTTCCATTTGACTTTGATGATGAAACTGGCAGCGTTACTCGCTTCTGGGCTTCTCAAGACGGGCAGAATAAAAACTACGCTCTCCAAACAAACTTCGTTGGCGAATTTGCTACAGGTTCAGTCGAGCACACTCTCATTTTCGGTGCAGACATCAGCTACAGCGATGAGAGAATTTACTCGGTGGGTGATTTTGTCACACCGATTCCTCTCAATATTTTCAATCCGGTTTACGGTCAATTTCCCAAACCAGACGAGGGTACACTAGCTGGCTTTGGTGGGAATGATGTAGAGACAAGCCGATATGGATTCTACGTGCAAGATCAAATTTCAATCTTAGAGAATTTAAAGCTGCTAGCAGGTCTTCGCTATGACACTGCAGAGCAAACAAACCGAGTAATTCCGGGTACTTCCAACCCAGATGCGAGCGAAACAACTCAAACTTACGATGATTTTACCCCGCGTGTAGGGATTGTTTATCAACCCATCCCAGAACTTTCTCTTTATGCTAGTTATTCGCGATCGTTTAATCCGGGTTCGGCAACAACATCCGGCGGAGGTCTGATCGAACCCGAAACCGGATCGGGGTACGAAGTCGGTGTCAAAGCTGAGTTGCTCGACAGAAGGTTACTCGCTACTCTGGCATACTTTGACATTAAAAAACAAAACGTTGCTGTCACCGATCCAAATAATCCTTTATTCTCAATTGCCTCTGGGGAACAGCGGAGTCGAGGAGTTGAATTAGACGTAGCTGGACAAATTTTGCCCGGTTGGAATGTGATTGCCGCTTACGCCTACACTGACGCGGAAGTTACAGCAGATACAGACCGATCTCTGGTTGGCAACAGATTGTTTAATGTTCCCAAACACAGCGCTAGTCTGTGGACAACTTATGAAATTCAAAGCGGCGATTTGCAGGGTTTAGGTTTTGGGGTTGGGTTCAACTTTCTTGGCGAAAGACAAGGGGATTTAGCTAACAGCTTTCAAGCAAGTAGTTATTTCGTTACCAATGCCGCTGTTTTTTATCAGCGGGATAATTGGCGAGCTGCCATCAACGTCAAAAACCTGTTCAATATCGACTACATAGAAGCAGTCCGAAATAGCAGGTCTTCGGGCAATATGCCTGGTGAACCACTGACAGTAATTGGTTCATTTTCCATACAGTTTTGAGAGTTATTTTGCGAGTTGGCAGCAACTCGATCGCACTCTAATTTTTCTACAAGGAGATATCCATGAAACGATTTCAACTCAAAACAATTCTAGCTTTAACTGCGGTAGTGGCGATCGCTTGTCAAGCCACATCCGATATACCAGAAGCGAATAAACCAGCCGATGGGGCAGCTCCGACAAACGCTTCTAGTACCTCTGAAAAGACATCCCCGCAAGCGCCCCAAAATATCGCGCCCCCGTCGCCTGTAGCGACTCAGGTTCTCTCCCTCAATGCCTACAAAGTCCCTTATTTAGGATTTGATGGCGTGTTTAATCTCAACACAGAACACCAGAACTCTGTCAAAGATCCGCGCAATCCCAAACGCATTGATGTCGAGAAAATGGAGAAGTTCAGCTTCTACAAAGATGCAGCCGGAAAACAGCCGCTCGCCCGCAACTGTAAATACGTCTACATGGGTGCAATGGCCGATGGCAAGTATTACAAAGAGTACAAAATAGCTTGGGATTTATTTGAGTTAGCGAAAGAAGAAAAGCAAGATCCAGGCTGCAATAAATTCCAGTACCTCAGCTTCGTCCCGCCGCACGGTGAATCAAGTGGTGAACCAATACATATGCACTTTCGTTATGCTAGCAAGCCATCTAGCTTCACAACGCTTGTGAATATGACCAACGATAAAGAAGATGCCGCTAAATTCAGTCCTTGGTTTGCGACTTATTGCGGTGGTGGTAAAACAAAATGTGGCAAAGGAGAGTGAGGTTAAAAGCGATGAAAATTCGGGATTTCGTTCTCAACATTCACAGCATCATTGGCATATTTCTGGGATTAATCTTTGTCATTAGTGGTTTGACGGGTAGCGCGATCGTCTTTCGTGAAGAAGCCGATCGAGCATTAAATCAAACTTTGATGCAGGTCACTCCCCAACCCAAAAAAGCGTCGATCGACCGGATTTTTGATTCTGTCCAGCAAGCCTATCCAAATCTGCGATCGCCGTTGATTCGGTTTCCCAAAACACCCGAAGATACCTATAACTTTGGCGGAGATTTACCCGACGAAAATCACTTAGAAGTCTATGTGAATCCTTATACAGCAAAGGTATTGGGTTCGAGAGTGTGGGAGCGATCGTTTATCGGTTTTATGCACACTTTACACTACACCCTCTTTCTAAAAAAGCCCGGTCACATGGCAATGGGTTTTGTGGCTATATTGCTATTGCTGACCACTCTCACGGGAACTTTACTTTGGACGGGTTGGCGAAACTTAAAAATCGGCTTCAAAATTCGCTGGAGAGCACCTGCACCGCTATTGAATTACGACTTGCATAACGTCGGCGGTATCCTCACAACAATTATACTCAGCATCCTTGCTGTTACTGGCTCGGCAATTATTGCGGCGCAGTTTGCATTAGGTGGAGGTGGAGGTGGAGGCGATGTCCCCGCAGCAAAACCCGTTCCCGAGCGAACTCCAATTGCACTCAGTAAATTACTGCCAAAAGCCGAGGCAGCCCTTCCCGGCGGCAGGATTGCCTACGTCCAATTTCCTGAAGATTCAGGAAATAAACTTGTCATCACTAAAACTTTTCCCGAACAAAAAACGGGACGTTTTGACTTCAGTACAGTGGAGGTCGATCGCTTTACAGGAAAGATTTTGAAAGCAGAGAAAGTGCTGGAACCGAATCCCGTATTTAAGGTGCTGTTGGTAATAGTTGCTTTGCACTTCGGCACTTTTGGGGGAATTTTCACTCGCATTCTCTATGTTTTCATTGGATTAATGCCGGCGGTTTTATTAATTACTGGTTTAGCGATGTGGAAACGCCGAGGTTGGCAGAAAGTAAGAGGAGAATCAGCATCCCAATTGCGGACTGAGGAAACTCAGTCAAATCGGCTTTCTTAGGATAACTTCAGTCAATAAAGTATTGAAAGCCTGCGCCACAGATGTACTCAGCTTGGCGGTAGCTAGTTTACGCAATTTGCACTTTCCTCAACAGAGAATTTACCAGCAGTTTACTAGCCTCACCAGCCGAGAGGGCAGGGCTGAAATAATAACCCTGAATTTCTTGACAGTGGAGTTCGCGCAAACACTCCAACTGCTCTTTAGTTTCTACTCCTTCGGCTACCACGCTCAAGTTCAAATCTCGCCCCAGCGTCGCTACAGCCTTGGCGATCGCCCGTTCGCAGGGATCTGTCGTCAATCCGCTGACAAAGGATTTATCTATTTTTAAGATATTCAAGGGAAACTTTTTGAGATAATTGAGAGAACAATAACCCGTGCCGAAATCGTCCAGCGCAATTTGCACTCCCATATTCTGCAACTCCCTGAGAACTTTTGTGGTATAATCCACATCTTGCATGGCTGTAGTCTCGGTAATTTCTAACTCTAAATACTTGGGTGCTAAACCGCTTTTTTCCAAGCAATTCGCTACCATTTCTAATAAATTAAATTGCTGGAACTGCCGAGCCGAAACGTTGACTGCTACCCGCAAATCTGGCTGCAAAGCATCCTGCCAAGCTTTATTTTGAGTGCAGGCTGTTTGCAGCACCCATTCCCCAATAGCTACAATTAATCCGTTATCTTCGGCGATCGGAATAAATGTAGCGGGAGTAACTAAACCTAATTGTGGATGTTGCCAGCGCAGCAGGGCTTCCATGCCCTGAATTTCCCAAGTAGTTATGTTGACTTTTGGCTGGTAGAAAACCTCAAATTCTCCCTGTTCTAAAGCCTCGTGCAACCTGTGTTCTATAGTTAGTAACTGGCTGCCTTGGGGATTAATTGTTGAAGTATATAACTGATAGTTATTTCTTCCCATTTCTTTAGCGTGGTACAAGGCAGCATCGGCATTTTTGACTAAAGTTTCGGCATCTTCACCATCATCTGGATAAAGAGCAATGCCGATGCTGCTGCTAACATGAAACGGTTGTCCTTCTAGTTTAAATGCTGGCTTTAAATTGTTGAGTATTCTTTGAGCTGTTTTAACTGCATCTTCTAAGCAATTGATATCGGGAAGTAGTATGGTAAATTCGTCGCCTCCCCAGCGGGCAACCGTGTCAGTCGATCGCAAAGTGTCGCTGATGCGTCCGGCAAAACCTTCCAACAGGCGATCGCCCGCAGCGTGACCTAATGTATCATTAATCTTTTTGAACCTGTCTAAGTCTAAAAACATCACAGCTAGCATTTTTTTGGTTTTTTTAGATTCTCTTAATGAGGCCAGCAGACGCTCGTTAAAAAGTATCCGGTTCGGTAAACCGGTGAGTTGGTCATAAACAGCTTGATAGCGAATAATTTCTTCAGCTTGCTTGCGCTGAGTGATGTCCATCATCGTACCGATCGCCCTTACTGCTTTGCCACTTTCATTACGGATGATATAGCCGCGATCGAGTACAAAAACATATCCCCCATCTGCACGGTGAAAGCTGTATTCTTCCGACCAACATTGAGCGTCTGAGTTCATTGCTTCGTGGAAGCTTAACATCACTCTTTCTCGTTCTTCGGGATGAATATTTAGCCACCAAGATTCTAATTCTATCGTCTGAGTTTCGTTGAGTTTGTATCCAAAAACTTTTTCAAATTCTGCGCTTAACCAATACTCATTTTTTAACAAATCAAAATCCCATACGGCATCATTTGTCGCCCGCGTCAGCAGGTGAAACCGTTCTTCGCTTTTGCGTAGTTTTTCTTCGGATTGCACCCGTTCCGTTACATCCCGAAAACTGAATACTCGACCAGTAATTTTGCCTCCCGTGCGCTGGGGCAACGAGTAGCGCTCGAAGATTCTGCCATCTGTCAACTCTATGAGATCGTAACTTTCTTCGGCAGGGCGATCGGACAATTCTTTAGCACGGTTGAGAAATATTTCCGGGTATTTTAACTGGTTGATTCCAAACTCCACAATTGGGTGGTTATCTCTCGAATCAACCAGTAAATCCGGCAACTGCCACATTTCGGCAAATTTACGGTTAAAGCTGACAACGTTTCCTCCACTGTCAACCGCCAGAATACCGTCAGCAGTAGATTCAATGGTTGCTTGAAGCAATGAAACAGATGTTTCTAGTTCTAACTCTGCTAATTTGCGATCGCTGATGTCAAACGCTGTGATTAATATTGAAGGTTTTTTTTCAAATTTTATAATATCTACAGTTGCTTCAATCCAGCGCATTTGTCCGGTTTTCGTGACTATTATTAATTCATATTTTGACCCGGCTGTTGAGCGCGCGTGGCTGGATTTACCCCAGTTTCTAACTATTTCTAGAAAATCTTGATGAATTAAGTCGTATAAATCCAATGCGAGTAATTCTTCGCGAGTATATCCTGTCAGAGCTTCTGTCTGAGCATTGACATAGCGGAACTGTCTGCGGTGATAGATAAACGCAACAGCATTAACAGTTTCTATCAGTTGGCGAAACTTTTTTTCACTGCGCCGCAAATTTTTTTCCGCCCGCTTGCTATCGGTAATATCTTGTGCTATGTATAACTTGCCACTGACCTTGCCTTGACCGTCGCGAATAATTAAAATAGAAAGCTGTACAATTATTTTTTTTCGGTGTTTAGAAAGGTAGACTTTTTCGACCTTGCGGACAGAACCTTCGGCTGTTAAACTTGCTAACTCTAACTCCGGGTCGGGTGATTCAGTTTTCTTAAAAAGTCCGGCTATTGGTTTGCCTAACAACTCTTTTTTAGAGTATCCCAGAAGTTTACAGGTAGCTTGGTTTAACGACAGGATATGACCGCCAGGGGTGGTTGCAATTATCGAGAGTTTCATTTCCTCGCAAATATCGAGAGCATATTCAGCAGTTTGCTGCAAATCTTGGGTCATTTGGGCAATAGTATGCCAGATATCCAGTTCTTTTTTTGGATACAACACTTTTTCTCCTTTTGGTAGCTTGTCATTCTCTGTTTCAGACTTCTGCTTAATTAAGCTCATCGTCTTGGATAAGCTATTTACTGTTTTACCCCTAATCAATAATGAGATTAATAAAAAAATAAAAACCAGATAATTACCGATTATTTTTAAGCTAAAATTAGGTTCTTTTATCTGACTTTCCTGAGATTGTATATAATTGTAAGTCGGTAATTGTACTGGCTCAATAGGGGATAATTTATCCAAAAATAATGTGGCGTTTGCAGAAGCAAGGGGGCGAGATGCCGATCGCAAATAGCTATGTTTCTGAAACCGAACCAAAATCCCTGCTACAGGGGGAGTGCCATGCCCATCTCCTAGGCTTGTCGGTAATATTTTTTGATTTATGCCACATTCCACACCAAAAATAGCAAGAGCGAAATATCCCAACATTAAGTGAAAAATTATTTTCATTGGCTCTATTTCCTAACTTTAAATATTTTTTTTGGCAATCATAAATTTCCAAAAAATTAGCAGAACTTTCTGTACAATAGGAAAACCCAGCCACCCGGAATTTATGTGGATTTGTAAATTAAATTTTACCAAGCTAATAATTTAGCTTTATAACTAATTACAATTTTAATCTTAATTTAAAATGTGTCATCAGCCATTGTGCCACAAATTATCCGCCATTCTGCCTAGACACCGCGTGGGAGCGCGCTAAAATTAGATAATTCCCGCAAGGAGGCGATCGGGATTTGTTAGAAAAATAAACAATTAGCTTAAAATCGATGCAGAGGTCCACTAATTGAACCCATGAGTCAGACCATCCCAGAAGTCCAAAAAGAAGTCCGCACGCTGCAAGCAGAAGTTACCGCCCTGCAAGAGGCGCGGGAAAAACTTGCCATACAGCGCTCAGAGTGCCGAGTGGCAGTCAGTTTTCCCAAAAATAATACTCCTGAAGCCATTGCCGAGTTCCACCAGCAAACTGCTGCTTTTGGGGAGCAGTGGTTACAGCAAATCCAGGAAATTGACCGAGAGACTAAAAATATTGAAAAGCAACTGCAACAAAAACAGGCTTTACTCAATTACAAGCAAGGTGAACTAGAAAAATTGCTGGCCGGAGAACACTGGCAAGAAGTAGAAAACCAAGTTCAAACCGGAGAAAAGCGCTTGCAAGCACAAGCTCGCAGAATCAATCAAGCCGCAGCGCAGCTAGAGGTAGAAATCCAAGCTTTGAAAGCACTGTACGACCAACTAAATCCGAGTTATTCCGAGTGGTTTCAACAACCAACTGAAATAGTCAAGTTTTCGGCAACAACTATTCCTTACGCTGTTCCCAGCAGCAGCGGGTTGATATTGGATAATAAGGAGATTGAGTGGGAAAAAAAGTAGTTAGGAATGGTAAATTTTAAATGTAAATTAGTGATTTGAATGTCGCCGTCGAAGGCTTCAATAAACAAGACAGATTCGACGGCAACATCCCAAGGCTTTTACCTGCTTGTTTAAATCAAAAATACAAAAATGCCTCTGGTTCAGCTAATTTTAAGATTTTTGAGTTTCATTTTTTGAAACAGGTTTATTTTTAACTCTGGTGTCAACCTAAAATCTAAAATATAACAGTTTTGGATGCATCAACCGGGTTTTACGAAAAGACTTTGTTGCAGCCCTCGCTTCCGCTAAAACACCCGGTTGATGAGAGCGAAGAGTGCGTAAGCCCTGTCTAAAATCTCACATATACTTACTGATGAAACAATTGATTTGGATAGTGCTATTTATTCTGGTTGCGGTGGCGGCTGTGGGTTGGCGTTCTGACTCGTGGCAGCGGTTGTCGGGTGTACCCGCAGTTTCGATCGATCGCAATATCCACACTTCCCAAAACCCTTCTCCCCCACCGCTTCCTACTGAAAAAGATGCAGTCTATCAGCCGCAAATTGACCCGTCTCGGTTGTGGAAACACGTCGAAACTTTAGTAGGAGAACGTGAGGGAGAAGGAGCTCGCTCTTTTACGAGAGACTACATTTCCCAGCAATTGCAAACATTAGGATTTTCCGCAGAGTTGCAGCGGTTCGATCGCGGAATCAACGTTTTCGCTGAGAGAAAAGGCACTGACTCAAACGCCGGGGCAATTTTAGTGGCAGCACACTACGATACTGTACCAAACTCCCCAGGCGCTGACGACAATGCGACGGGAGTTGCTGTAGTTTTAGAAGTAGCAAGATTGCTGGGTTCTCGTCCCACGCCTCGGACATTGCAAGTAGCATTTTTCGACAGGGAAGAACTGGGACTTTTAGGCAGTTTAGCATTCACCGGTAGCGAGGCGCGGTTAAAAAATTTGCAGGGTGCGATCGTCCTAGATATGGTAGGTTATGCCTGCCGCACGCCCGGATGCCAGCAATATCCCGAAGGATTGACAGCGCAACCTTTTCTAGAAGCATCGGGGGTAAAATCTCCTGACAAAGGCGAGTTTATCGCTGTGATTGGGGATGCGGAACATCCGCTGCTATTGAAAAGTTTTGCGCAGTCTGGAAAAGCCGATTTGCCGCCGGTGGTGGCGCTGCCGGTTCCCCTGAAAGGGTTGCTGACTCCCGATGTTTTACGCAGCGACCACGCGCCTTTCTGGTATAAAGGGATTGGTGCTGTGTTGGTGACGGATACTGCAAATTTGCGATCGCCCCACTATCACCAATCTAGCGATACATTAGCAACTATCGATCGACCTTTTTTCGCCGGTTCTGCTCAAATTGTTGTTAATGCCGTGGCTAAATTATTGGAAATTCGGTAATTGGTAATGAGGTAAGGTGCGCAGTGCGCACCACGATTAGATCAGGTGCGCAGTGCGCACCCTACGATTAACTTCTTTCGTTCTTTTTAATGACTAACAAAGAAAGCCTGCAACGGCATTTACTGCAACTAGATAATCGAGGTTACAAAGCCTACAAAGACATTCAAGATAGCTACGACTTTTCTGACTTTACATTAATTATTGATTACGTGCAGGGAGATCCGTTTGCTTCTCCCAGTAAATTTAGAGTCATAGTTCCGCCAAACCTTGCTCAAATTCCCCGCGAACTTTTCAACTCTCGCAGTCGAGAAATAGCCCTGCGAGATTACCTAACTCGCCAGTTTGACAAAGCCGCACACAGCATCAGCAGCAAGCGCGGTACTGGGAAAAGTGGTATGATTGCAGTGACTGGCTTTGGACAAGAAGTTTTAGAGCGAACTTCCGCATTTATCATTTCGTCAAATACATCCGATATCGCAGATTTAGGAGGAGTTGAACTGCGATTTGCCGTCGGACTTCCAGCGGGAGGACGCAGTATCTTAGGGCGACAAGCTGCTGAAATGCTGTGCGAGGATATTCCGCAAATTGTCAGTAAATCTCTGAAATATGGTAACTTAAATGCTGCTGAATGTCGCCGTCACGTTGAAACTGTAGAAGATGCTGACTGGCTGCGGCAGCAGTTAGCTGAAAACGGATTAGTTGCGTTTGTGGCTAACGGTTCTATTTTGCCCCGCCGCAGCGGTGTTGACAATCGCCCTTTGTTAAATCATGCTGTGGCTTTTCAGTCGCCGCCGTCGTTAAAAGTTGACTTTAACTGTCCGAATCGCGGTTTGATTTCCGGTATGGGTATTCCCGCTGGGATTACTTTGATTGTTGGCGGCGGCTATCACGGCAAATCTACTTTACTCAGGGCGATAGAGTTGGGAGTTTACAACAGAATTCCGGGAGATGGTAGGGAATTTGGGGTGACTAATCCGGCGGCGGTTAAAATTAGGGCGGAAGATGGCAGAAGTGTGGCGGGAGTTGATATTTCGCCTTTTATTAACCACTTGCCGCAAGGTAGAGATACTGCACAATTTTATACGGAAAATGCGAGCGGTAGCACGTCGCAAGCTGCTAATATTATTGAGGCTTTGGAAGTGGGGAGAAGGAAGAAGGAAGAAGGAAGAGGGAAGAAGGAAGAAGGAAGAGGGAAGAAGGAAGAGGGAAAAGGGAAGAGGGAAGAGGGAAGAGGGAAAAAGCAAGAAGGAACAGGGAATAAGGAAGAAGCTCAGTATTTTGCTTTAAAAAGGCAATTAGTCGCTATTTCAGAAGGGGATTTAGTGCCTGTTTTATTAGTTGATGAGGATAAGGCGGCGACGAATTTTATGATTCGCGATCGCCGAATGCAGGAACTCATCGCTAAGGATAAGGAACCGATTACGCCATTTATTGATAAAGTTAAACAATTGTATGCAGATTATGGCGTATCGACTATTTTAGTCATGGGGGGAAGTGGCGATTATTTTGATGTGGCGGATACTGTGATTTCAATGGATAACTTTCAAGCATATAATGTGACGGAAAAAGCTAAAAAAATTGCTAAAGATTACTCGATTAGCCGTGCTGCTGAAGGGGGAGAAAATTTTGGTGAGATTACTCCAAGAGTGCCGATTCCTGCTAGTTTAGATCCGAGTCGGGGACGGCGAGATGTGGGGGTGAAGGTACGGGATGTTGATGAATTGGCTTTCGGAACTGAGGAGATTGATTTGGGTGCTATTGAGCAAATTGTGGACAGGGGACAGTTAAGGGCGATCGCAGCAGCAATGGTTTATGCTAAGCAGCAATACATGGACGGAAAACGCACTTTGTCGGAAATCATAGATTTGGTGATGGCAGATATTGAGGCCCAGGGGATGGATATTTTATCGCCTTTTCCTGAAGGGGATTTTGCCATGTTTCGGCGGTTTGAATTGGCGGCGGTAATTAATCGGCTTCGCAGTTTGTCGGTTGTTGCTAAGTAGACTTGCTTAATAAATATAAGTATTGTTGTCCTACTTTTGATATGCTGACAAAAGTGAGTGCAAAAACCGCGGTTGAAGTATGACAGGCAATATAGGACAACTGACTGCTTTAAGCGATCGACCTTATATAGTATTAAGCAATCAAGGCGACGTTTTACAGTTAGAGTTAAAACAGCAGCAGCACGTATTGGGGCGCGATCGCACTCGTGCTGATTTAGTCATTCCCGAACCCTGGCGCGCAGTTTCCGGCGTTCACGCTGTTTTGCGCCAAATTGGGGATAATTACTGGATTTACGACGGTGACGGGCAGCGGCCGAGCACTAATGGCTTATTTGTCGATCGCACTCGCATCACTCCCAATGACGGTTATTGTCTGAAAAACGGCACAGAAATTAAAATTGGTCTCGATCCTCAAAATCAAGTTTTGCTGAGTTATTTTAATCCGCTGGCGAATCAGGTTGCTGTCCCTAGCAAGCAGTCAATTCTTCTAAAGAATCGGTCGGTTTTGTTGGGCCGCGATCCAAACGCTTCGCTGCAATTAGATGCGCCGCTTGTTTCTAGACGCCACGCCACAATCGACCAAGACAGTCGCGGTAATTATATTTTGCGAGACTACAGCGTTAACGGGGTTTTTGTTAACGGTCAGCGAGTGACAAATTCTGTACAGTTGTCCGAGGGAGATGCAATTCGGATCGGCCCGTTTACTCTAACTTACCGCAGCGGTGAGTTGCAGATGCAAGACTCCGGCCATCAAATTCGTTTGGATGCTGACAGTCTGGTGATTCCCAAGCGTTTGGATAACATCACTTTGGCGATCGAACCGGGGCAGTTTGTGGCTTTAGTCGGCGGTAGCGGTGCTGGCAAATCTACTTTAATGCGGACGCTTTTAGGCATCGAAAAAACTACTAACGGCGCTGTGTTTCTCAACGGCGACAACCTGCGCCAAAACTTCAATATTTACCGCAATCAAATCGGTTACGTGCCTCAAGATGATATTGTGCACGCAGATTTGACAGTAGAAGAAGTGTTGAGTTATGCAGCTAAATTGCGCTTACCTCCCGATACAGATGTCAAGCAGGTAGTCGCAAAAACTTTAGAAGATATTGAAATGACTCACCGCCGCAAGGCTTTGGTAAAACAGCTTAGCGGCGGACAGCGGAAGCGGGTCAGCATCGGAGTTGAACTGTTAGCAGACCCGAAACTTTTCTTTTTAGACGAACCGACTTCAGGACTCGATCCGGGTTTGGATAAGAAGATGATGCAACTGCTGCGAAAGTTGGCAAGTCAAGGCCGGACGGTGGTTCTGGTGACTCACGCGACGGCAAATATCACGATGTGCGATCGGATTGTGTTTATGGGTCGCGGCGGACGCCTTTGTTACTTCGGCCCGCCGAGGGAAGCGCTCGATTTTTTCGATGTCAAAACAAGCGATTTTGCCGACATTTACAACGAATTAGAAACAGGAGAAACCAACGTTCAAAGCTGGGCCGAAAAGTTTAATAAATCTCCCTACAATCAGCGCTATATTGTCAACCACTTCAGCACAGGCAAGGCTAATGCAAAAATAGCTTCTGCACCTTCTGCACCAAAATCTCAATCTTTTGTAAAACAACTCTTTTTGCTTGCCCAGCGCTATTTTCAACTCGTTTCCCGCGACTTAGTTAACTTAAGCTTAGCTCTTTTAACGGCTCCGATAGGCATTAGTTTGCTGCGGCTTGCGGTCAGAGATAAAGACCCATTAATTGGCGCACCGGAGGCAACTTTAGCACCTTTAGCGCTCAGAGTTTTGTTTGTATTTACCTGTGCGGCCATTTGGGTAGGACTGGCAACTTCTCTGCAAGAAATCGTCAAAGAATCTGCTATTTATTTGCGAGAACGTTTGGTCAATTTAGGGTTGTTTGCTTATTTAGGTTCAAAAATTTTTATACTTTCTGGTTTGGCCGTATGGCAAACACTGTTAATGGTAGGAGTTATTTTGATTGCTTTTAAATCCCCCGAACCGAGTTTTATTTCCTGGGAGATGGGGGCAACTATTACCACATTCCTAACTTTGATGAGCTGCATAAGTCTCGGATTAGTCGTTTCCGCGATTGTTAAAAATAGCTCTCAAGCTAATAGCGCTTTGCCTCTATTATTGCTGCCTCAGATTATTTTTTCTGGAGTTTTGTTTAAGATGGAAGGTGCGGCGAGCAAGTTTTCTTGGCTGATGTTAAGCCGCTGGTCTGTGGGTGCTTACGGGTCTTTAGTTAATGTGAATGGGATGGTTCCGGCGCCTACTACATTACCGGACGGGAGTACGCTTCCTCAGCCGTTTGAGCCTACTCCTGTTTACGATCCAACCTGGGAGAATTTGAGTTTAAATTGGGGTATTTTGTGCGTGCATATTTTCGTTTATTTGATGTTGACTCTGTGGTTGCAGAAGCGGAAGGATATTTTATAATTTAAATTACGCACTTTTAACTCACAGTTCATTATCACATCAGATGGGGGGAGGAATAAATGTTAGTTAAAACCAACGCCTTAGTAGAAATTGCTGCCTCGCCTGAAGTAGTCTTTGATTTTGTTACGTCCCTGTCAAATCTGCCCAAAGTCTTTCGCGGATATGGCCCAATTCCAGCAATTATTAAAGCTGAGATGGCAGATGGTGGAGAGATGCGTGAAGGCGGCCTGCGGCGGGTAAAAAATTCCGACGCTTCGGTGATTGATGAAGAAATCATTACTTTCAAAAAGCCAGAAAGACAAACCTACCGACTGGTTAGAGGGTTTAAGTTTCCGATTTCTCTACTCATTGAGTCTGGTGGCGGAGATTGGAATTTCACTGCTACAGCAAAGGGAACTCGGATTGATTGGGAGTTTTATTTTATGCTGACTTCTCCGGTATTCTATCCGCTTGGGTTGTTGCTAGTTCAGGTTTTTATGCAAAAAGCTATGCAGCAGTGTTTAGATAATATTCAAGAATTTTTGGCTAACCCAAGCGAATAGATTGTATGAATTATTGGCTAATGAAGTCGGAGCCTGATGTTTATAGTATTGCGGATTTGAAGCACGATCGCACTTCCATTTGGGATGGCGTTCGCAACTATCAAGCGCGCAATTTTATGCGAGAAATGAGTCGGGGAGATTTAGTATTTTTTTACCATTCTAATACTAAAATACCGGGAATTGTGGGCTTAGTGCGCGTCGTTGAAACTGGAATTGCTGACCCGACCCAGTTCGATATAAATAGCGAATATTATGATGCTAAATCGCAGTTTGATGCTCCTCGCTGGCAAACTGTGAGAGTTGAGTTTGTTGAAGAATTTGCTAAATTAATATCTTTGGATGAACTGAAACAAAAGTTTAGCGGTGATGAGATTTTGCTGGTGAGGAAAGGCAATCGGTTATCGGTGATGCCGATATCTGAAAGTGCTGCTGAGAAGATTTTGAATATGACATAACTCTAGCTAAGTATGGTGCGTCATCAGAGCGTTATTTATTCACATATTTAGAAGCTTAAAGCTGACGCACCATACAATTATTAACTAAAGACCGGCGGCACAAACAGCCGCACCAATTAACCCTACATTGGGATTCAAAACCAATCGAACTGGCATCATTTCTAACAGCGAATCCATCCGGCCTTTGTGCGTAAACGATCGCATAAAACCCCCTTCTAGCATCAGCGGCAAAATCTTAGCAGCAATGCCGCCAGCTACGTACAAACCGCCGTAAGGTAACAGTGTCAGAGCCAGATTTCCTGCCACTGCACCGTAGGCTTCTACAAACATTTGCATTGTTTGTTCCGAAAGCCGATCGCACTTTTTGAGTGCCGCCTGTGCAATTGTCGCCCCCGGATCGACAGTTTTCTCGCTTTTACCCATTTCTGACTCCCATTTTTTGATAACTTCCCCTATCTCCGGCGATTCTGGAGCAAACTTTTTGTCCCGCAAAAACTGGTAAATTGAAACAATCCCTTGTCCCGAAACCACACGCTCGATCGATATTCTGGGAATGTCGTGTTTGGCTAACAAATATTTCAGCAATTGAAACTCCAACTCCGAACGAGGAGCAAAGTCACCGTGTCCCCCTTCCGAAGAAAAAACCTTGATGCCATTTGCCTCGGGAATTCCAAAACAATTTCCCAAACCAGTACCCGCACCAATCACAGCAATTGGATCGTGTTCGCGGGGTTTTCCTACTTGCAAAGTGTGCAAATCTCGATCGTCCAAAGCCCACACGCCGTAGCCAACCGCGACAAAATCATTAATTAAACTAACGTGTGATATTCCTAATTCCTGTTCCAGACGCTTCGCATCCAACATCCAAGGCAAATTAGTCAGTTTTGCAGTGTTGTTAACTACCGGGCCTGCGATCGCAAAACAAGCTTTTTCAGGCAATGGCGTCAAATTCAACTTAGTAGCAGCTTCCGTCAAAAACTGCTGCACCATCGGCACTAAATCTGGAAACTCTCCGCTCGGATAGCGAAACTCGTAAAGAGCGTTCATTTCACCCTTAACAGTCCTTTCCACTAAGCGCAAAATTGTCTTAGTTCCGCCAATATCGCCCGCTAATAATAATGCCATAAATCTCTTTTTCCACCAAAGATAACATTCCCTATTTAAACACCCACAGTATTAATTGCCAACCAAGCCCGCAGCACCTCAGCCACAGTCCAAGCTTGAGCGGTGCAGCCTCGCGGCGAGTGAGGGGCGTCGCCCTCAAAAATTTCGCCCAAACTGCCAACTCCGCCGGCCCTTATATGATGTGCCATCGGTTCGAGGAATTCGCTCGCTTGTGCTGGGTTTTTGTATACGTGCAAGTGCGCCAAGACAAACGGGCCAATCAGCCAGCCCCAAACTGTGCCCTGGTGGTAGGCGCTGTCGCGCTGGAATTGGTCGCCTCCGTATGCGCCGCGATACTGCGGGTGCTGCGGCGAGAGGCTGCGGAGGCCGACAGAAGTTAGAAGCTGCTGGGCGCAGCCGTCCACCACGCCGCGCTGCTGGATGGGCGTCAGTAACGGTGTATAGCGGGTTTCCTGGCGCATCCCCGCTGACAAGGAGTTGGCGGAGTGAGGAGGAATCGAGTCTAGGGGCAGGGATACGGCGAATATTTGGTTGGGCCGCAGGCAGCTATCGTGTCCGTCTGGGCCGTCGAGAACGTCGTAACAGTAACAGGTTGAGGCGTTCCAGAAGCGAGGGAATCCGGCGGCTGTTCGATCGCCCAATCGATCGTATTCATTGTGAGGTTTGCCCAATTTTCGAGCAAAACTTGCCATAGCTTGTATAGCATTGTACCAAAGCGCGCTGAGTTCGATCGGCTTACCAATCCGAGGCGTCACCACCCAATCGCCGATTTTCGCATCCATCCAAGTCAGTTGCACGCCGGTTTCGCCCGCGTAGACTAAACCGTCATCGGGATCGACGCGGATGTTATACCGAGTTCCCTGTATGTGCCAGTCAACAATCTCACATAACACCGGCCAGAGTTCGGTCAAAAGTTCGTCGTCGCCCGTGGCATCGATATAAGCGCGGATTGCCTCAAAGTACCACAGCGTGGCGTCTGCGGTGTTGTATTCCGGTTCGCCGCCCGCATCCGGGAAGCGGTTCGGCAGCATTCCCCGATCGACATACCGCGCAAATGTCCGCAAAATCGATCGCGCAATTTCCCATCGCCCGGTACAGATTGTGAGGCCGGGTAGGGCGATCGTCGTATCGCGCCCCCAGTCGCTGAACCAGGGATATCCGGCGATGATTGTTTTGCCTTCGGGTTCCTCCGCTAGCGGGCGGCTGACGATAAATTGGTCGGCGGCGAGCACTAAGGTATTGATCCAGTCGGGAGATTCGCTCACTTTTGACCAGTTTTGCAGCAGTTGTTGGTCATAAGTGTGACGCCCTTCTAAAGCTTTACCGCCGTTGAGTTCGGGATTTTTCTCGGTGCTCGCTATCAATGTCAGAGAACTTCCCGGTGCGATCGTCATGTGAAAAGTCGCCGCGTGCAAGTGATCCTCACAGCAGTCCAATCCGCGCCGCTTTTCTGCTGCTAGATCCAATCCGTAATGCCAATTGTATAAAGCCGCAGAGACTCGAAATTTAGCCTCTGGTGCGGCATCTGTCAGCAGGTACAGGGGTGCGGCCTTGGGAAATGCAGTCACGCAAACCCCGCGTTCCAAGGTTTCTAGGCTCACCTGCCAGTCGTCGGCGCGAGTTGTGTGGTGGTAGTCGCGGTAGTTGACTAGGGCTTTGACAGCGAGGGCGATCGGTTGTGAGGCGCGGTGCAAGCGGTATTGAATATATGTTGTGTTAGCACCTTGCTGCATCCAAATCCGCTTTTCCAGGATAGCGTCGGCGAGAGCAAACCTCCAAACAGGCGTCGTGCCTTCTAGGTGAAAGCTTTCGACGTATTTGTAGCCGTGGGGTTCGATCGTCGCGTCGGCCCAGCGGTTTGTATAAAGCGGATAGGCGCGATCGTGATACACAGCCGTCTCGTCCAGCTTGGCGAGCATCAAAGTGCGTCCCAGCGGAGGTTTGAGGGCGGCTACCAGCAAGCCGTGATAGCGGCGGGTGAGGAGATTTGCGATCGTCCCGCTAGCGTAACCGCCAATCCCGTTTGTAACCAACCACTCGCGAGACTCCGCCGAGTCGAGATTGCAGCAGATTTCCCGTCCAAAAGCCATAACCATAAAATCCACACTCGCGCTGATTTTTGACCTATCTTTAGGTAGATTTTCGACATGATATCAACCAGAAATATTAACGCTTCCAGACCGTTAATTTTGCGATCGCCGGCGTGCCGATTCCTGCTCTAATTTAGACATAACCAACCGCTAATTTTGCTGCTTACACAATTTTAGCTTTTGAGGCCTCTATCTAAAGTTAGTTGTTTGTTATATTAAGTAATATTACCGTCTAAACAGGCGCTGAACGTTAAGGACAAGCATTTGATAGCGCGTCGGGCGATCGAACTACCAACCTATTTTATAAGGAGAACAGCTCAAAGTGAAGATAGGAGCAAATTACCTCGGCAATAACCAATGTGAATTTACCGTTTGGGCGCCCACCCTCAAACAAATCGCAGTCCAAATTGTTTCCCCAAAAAAACGCCTGATACCCATGCAACAATCCGCAGAAGGTTATTGGCAAACCACAGCTACAGACATCGAACCAGGAACCCTTTACACCTACCAAATCGAAGGAAAAACCGACCGACCAGACCCAGCCTCAAAATATCAACCTCAAGGCGTACACGCTCCGTCACAAGTAATAGATGAAAATATTTTTACTTGGACTGACACAAATTGGCAAGGCGTGCCGTTAGCCGAAATGATTATTTACGAACTCCACGTCGGCACATTCACCCAAGCCGGAACATTTGAAGCAATAATTCCCCTGCTAAAACAACTTAAAGAATTGGGAATCAACGCCATCGAAATCATGCCAGTAGCCCAATTTCCTGGCGAGCGAAACTGGGGATACGACGGCGTATATCCCTACGCAGTTCAAAACTCCTACGGCGGCCCCGAAGGCTTCAAAACACTCGTCAACGCCTGCCACGAACACGGCATTTCAGTAATTCTCGATGTAGTTTACAACCACCTCGGCCCCGAAGGAAATTCTCTCAGGGACTTCGGCCCCTACTTTACCTCAAAATACGGCTCGGTTTGGGGAGAGCCCCTCAACTTCGACGACGCCTACAGCGACGGCGTGCGTAACTACTTTATTGAAAACGCCCTCTACTGGTTTCGAGACTATCACATCGACGCCCTGAGATTAGATGCAATTCAAGCAATATTTGAAGTAGGTGCCAGACCTTTTTTACAAGAACTATCCGATGCCACAGCCGAGTTTTCCCAAGAACTTGGACGGAAACTTTACTTAATAGCCGAAAGTGATTTAAATGATGTCCGCACTATACGTCCTAAAGAACTCGGTGGCTTTGGATTAGACGCCCAATGGTGCGATGATTTTCACCACGCACTGCACGCCTTGCTCACCGGAGAAGACGACCGATACTACCAAGATTTCGGCAAGTGCGAACACTTAGAAAAAGCCTTCAAAGAAAGCTTTGTTTACTCCGGCCAGTACGCCCCCCACAGAAAGCGGAAACACGGCAATTCTGTTAAGGATGAACCGGGTCATAAATTTCTAGTGTTTGCCCAAACCCACGACCAAATCGGCAACCGCATTTTGGGAGACAGACTCTCCAAAATAGTTGACTTTGAAGCATTGAAACTCGCAGCCGGCACAGTTTTAATTTCTCCCTACATTCCCTTCTTTTTTATGGGAGAAGAATACGGAGAAGAAGCACCGTTTTTTTACTTTGTTTCCCACTCGGACGAAAAGTTAATTGAAGCTATCCGCAAAGACAAACAACAAGAATTTAAAAGCTTTGAAGGCCGAGGCGAGTTTCACGACCCCCAGAGTCCTGAGACTTTCAATAAGTGTAAGTTAAACTGGCAAAAACAAACCGAAGGCAAACACAAAATCCTTTGGGAATGGCACCAACATTTGATTCAACTGCGGCGGACAATACCGGCACTTAAAAAACTCGACAAAAACAGTCTAGAAGTGTCAAGCATTGAAGCGGAAAAAATCTTATTTCTACGTCGCTGGACAGATGACAGCCAGATATTCTGCATTCTAAACTTCAACAGGCAAGAAGTAGCTTTTACGGCTGCACTTCCCCAAGGTAACTGGAACAAAATTTTAGACTCTGCTGATGAAAAATGGATGGGTTCAGGTTCTAGCTTGCCTGAAAAGATAAATTCAGAGCAAAAATTGACCGTTAAACCGCAGAGTTTCGCACTCTATGAATTAGAGTAATTAAAACGGGAGGCAGAGCCTCAAATACAGGCGTTCCCAGGCAGAGCCTAGGAACAAGCAACAGGAGGCCGAACCTATCTCGTTCTCAGCCTCCGTCGCTGAATGTAGTCCCACAAGAAACCGGAGACAGAGCCTCTGTCGTTCCCAGCCTCTGCCGGGGAATGCAGTCGAGGCGGCTCTGCCTCATATATTAAAAAAGAAAACCCTAAAAAACCTGGAGTAAAATTAACATCATGAGAATTCCCACAACAACTTATCGGATTCAATTTCATGGAGGTTTTAACTTTGAATCCGCCAAACAAATCCTTAGCTATCTGGAAGATTTAGGAATTACCGACGTTTACGCTTCACCGATATTTAAAGCCAGAAAAGGCAGCTCTCACGGATACGATGTCGTTGACTCAAATCAGCTCAATCCAGATTTGGGAACATCAGAAAATTTTGAAGCCCTCACCTACGAAATCAAGAAACGGAACATGGGATGGCTGCAAGATATTGTCCCTAACCACATGGCTTACGACACTCAAAATTTGTTGCTGTTAGACGTATTGGAACACGGCCCAGATTCCGACTATTTCGATTACTTCGATATTGAATGGAATCACGCTTACGAACATCTCAGGGGTCGAGTGCTAGCTCCGCTGCTGGGCAATTTTTATGGAGAGTGTCTGGAAAATGGCGAGATTCAACTTAAATACAGCGAAATTGGGCTGACCATCAATTATTATAGCTTACAATTGCCCGTAAGAATTGAATCTTATGCTAAGTTTATCAGTCATAATTTGGGGCATTTAGCCAGGGAATTAGGCAGACGCCATCCAGATTTTATCAAGTTTTTGGGAATTCTTTATTTGATTAAAAATACACCTTCAGAAACTAAAGGAAAAACCCGATACGATCAGATAGCTTTTGTCAAAGGACTGCTGTGGGAACTCTACAATCAAAATCCCCTTGTACAGGAATTTATTGATGAAAATATCACAGTTTTTAACGGAGAAAAGGGAAATGCCGAAAGCTTTAATCTGCTAGACGATTTGCTTTCCGAGCAGTTTTACCGTCTGTCTTTCTGGAAAGTGGGGGCAGAAGAAATTAACTACCGAAGGTTTTTTACAGTCAACGAACTTATTTCGGTAAAAGTTGAAGAGATTAAAGTTTTTCACAAAAACCATGCTCTGATATTCGACATGGTTGATGAGGGAAAGTTTACTGGATTGAGAATCGATCACATCGACGGACTTTACGACCCCACAGAATATTTGAAACGGCTACGGGAGAAAGTCGGAGACACTTATATTACTGTTGAAAAAATTCTGGAACACCAAGAAGATTTGCCGTCATATTGGCCGATTGAGGGAACTAGCGGCTACGACTTTTTGAATTACGTAAACGGCGTTTTTTGTCGGTGCGATCGCGAGCAGCAATTTAGCGAAATATATCAGAGATTTACTCGCTTGAATGTTCCCTATGAACAGTTATTTTTAGATAAAAAAGGGCTGATTGTTGAGAAAAATTTGGCTGGAGATGTAGACAATCTAGCTCAACTTTTGAAGAATATATCAGGTCAATCGAGACAGGGAAATGACTTTACTCGTCCCGGTTTGGAAAAAGCATTGGCGGCGGTGTTGACGATTTTTCCAGTCTACCGAACTTACATCAATCAAGATGGCTTGAGAGAGTCCGATCGCACTTACGTCAAATATGCGATCGCCCATGCCAAAGAACAAGTACCGCGACTCCTCAAGGAACTTAATTTTATCGAAACGGTGCTGTTGCTCGAAGAAGAAGAAACTCTAACACCAGAACAAAAAGAGCAGCGTCGGCACTTCGTAATGAAACTCCAGCAATTGACAGGCCCATTAATGGCAAAAGGCATTGAAGACACGCTTTTATACGTCTACTATCGGCTTTTATCACTCAACGAAGTGGGAGGAAATCCCAGCCAGTTCGGCGTGTCCCTGGGAGATTTTCACGAGTTCAACAAACAACAGCAAGTCGCTTGGCCGCACAAAATGAATGCGACAGCTACCCACGATACCAAACGCGGCGAAGATGTGCGAGCCCGAATAAACGTTTTGTCAGAAATTCCCGATGAATGGGAACAACAAGTCAGGTCTTGGAGAGAGGTAAACTCTTCTAAGAAAGTCAACTTTGTGAATCGAATGGTTCCAGATACTAATGACGAATACTTCCTGTACCAAACTCTGATCGGCAGTTTTCCATTTGAAGGAATAGAAAACAGTGATTATGTCGATCGCCTGAAAGATTATGTGATTAAAGCTGTCCGCGAAGCCAAAGTTTATACGGCTTGGCTGAGACCGGATAACGACTACGAAGCTGGTTTTATGACCTTTGTCGATAGCGTTCTCGAACCTTCGGAACAAAATCAGTTTCTAAACAAATTTACACCTTTCTGGAAAAAAGTAGCTAATTACGGAATTTTCAATTCTTTATCTCAAACGCTTCTGAAAATCACGGCTCCGGGCGTTCCCGACATTTATCAAGGGACGGAATTCTGGGATTTAAGCCACGTCGATCCGGATAACCGCCGTCCCGTTGATTTCGATCGCAGAATCGAGGTTTTGCGGGAAATTAAAGAGCAAGCTCAGACGGATATTTTGCAACTGGTTGAAGATTTGATTGCGACGCGAGAAGACGCTAGAATTAAGTTATTTTTGACGGCAAGAGCGCTAGAAGCGAGAAAAAAATACTTGCAAGTTTTTCAATCAGGTGACTATGTGCCGCTGCAAGCAGTTGGCACGTTTAAAGATAATGTTGTTGCCTTTGCCAGAACTTTTGGAGAGACTACAGTTATTATCATTGCTCCCCGGTTTTTGACGGGAATTGTCAAAGCCGAAGAAATGCCGATCGGCAAACAAGTCTGGAAAGATACTAATTTGAAATTATCCGAGCAAATGCCGTCGGTTTGGAAAGATGCAATTACAAATCAGGCGGTAGAAAGTAACGGTACGTTGGCAATTGGTGAAGCTCTGACTTACTTTCCAGCAGCTCTGCTGATCGGTGAAAGATAGCAATTAAAAGCTGGAAAATTCCCGAATAATCCGAGATTCCCAGGAGGCGGACTTGAGGCTCTCCCTCAATATATTGCTTCCCAGGCACAGCCTGGAAGTAAACCGATAGGGGCACGGCATTGCCGTGTCCCTTTTCAGAATTGATATTAAACCTGATTGGAAGTCAAAAAACCGCTCGCCCATACCAACCAAACAAAATTTATACAACAAAGACGGCAAATACAACACAACGTATACGGTTTGCCACAATACCCGAATCGATCGCACACCGTACATTGGGAAGAGTAAAGAAAAGCAGTCAACAACTGTAGCGGTGCAAGCCTCACGGATGCAACCGTCCCCCAACAGGTTCGGTAAATACCCCTTCATCGCAAGGTCTACCGCCCGCAGTATAGAGATCAGCACCCTATCGAAGACTGTATTAAAGCAGGACTCACTACCCGTAAACAGCGAGGTAAAATCGCAGTCCTGAATAACCAGACTATCGCACAGATAAAACACCAAAATTTTGTAGAGATTGGAGCCGGAACACCCCTATGGGAAAAGTAGTTGGAATTGACTTAGGTACGACAAACTCCTGCGTCGCAGTTATGGAAGGCGGCAAACCCACCGTCATAGCCAACGCCGAGGGGGGTCGCACCACACCTTCTGTAGTAGCATATGCTAAAAATGGCGATCAACTTGTCGGACAAATCGCCAAGCGTCAAGCCGTGATGAACGCCGAAAACACCTTTTACTCAGTAAAACGGTTTATCGGGCGTCGGGTTGATGAAGTAGCCCACGAAACCACTGAAGTTTCCTACAAAGTCCTCAAAGTTGGCAACAGCCTCAAACTAGACTGTCCCGCGCGCGGCAAGCAATTTGCCCCAGAAGAAATTTCTGCACAAGTTCTCCGCAAACTCGTAGAAGACGCCAGCAAATACCTCGGCGAAACTGTCACCCAAGCGGTAATTACTGTTCCCGCTTACTTCAACGACTCCCAGCGCCAAGCTACGAAAGACGCGGGAAAAATTGCCGGTATAGAAGTGCTGCGGATTATTAACGAACCTACAGCAGCCGCTTTAGCTTACGGGTTAGATAAAAAGAGCAACGAAACCATCCTCGTATTTGACTTAGGTGGCGGTACTTTCGACGTATCTATTCTCGAAGTAGGCGACGGCGTATTTGAAGTGTTAGCAACTTCTGGAGACACTCACCTCGGCGGTGACGACTTCGACAAAAAAATCGTCGATTACATCGCTAATGAATTCCAAAGAGCCGAAGGCATTGACCTTCGCAAAGACAAACAAGCACTGCAACGCCTGACGGAAGCAGCAGAAAAAGCCAAGATTGAGCTTTCGAGCGTTACCCAAGCAGAAATCAACCTGCCGTTTATTACCGCGACTCAAGACGGGCCAAAACACTTGGACACGACTTTGACGCGGGGCAAGTTTGAAGAACTGTGCTCGGATTTGATCGATCGCTCCCGCATCCCCGTAGAAAATGCGATCCGCGACGCCAAATTAGACAAATCTGCAATTAATGAAGTCGTCTTAGTTGGTGGTTCTACACGCATTCCTGCGGTGCAAGAACTGGTCAAAAAACTCCTTGGCAAAGATCCAAACCAAACGGTAAACCCGGACGAAGTGGTCGCAGTGGGTGCAGCAATTCAAGCCGGCGTACTCTCCGGCGAAGTCAAAGACATCTTGTTGCTCGACGTTACTCCGCTGTCTCTCGGTGTGGAAACCTTGGGCGGCGTGATGACGAAAATCATTCCCCGCAACACCACTATTCCTACCAAGAAGTCGGAAACTTTCTCGACTGCTGTAGACGGCCAAACAAACGTGGAAATTCACGTTTTGCAAGGCGAACGGGAAATGGCGAATGATAACAAGGATTTGGGAACCTTCCGCTTAGATGGAGTTCCTCCAGCCCCCCGTGGCGTACCTCAAATTGAAGTTACTTTCGATATCGATGCTAACGGTATTTTGAATGTAGCTGCTAAGGATAAAGGTACTGGCAAGGAGCAATCGATTAGCATTACTGGTGCTTCTACTTTGCCCAGCAATGAAGTCGAGAAAATGGTCAAGGAAGCCGAGGCCAATGCGGCTGCTGACAAAGAGCGTCGCGAAAGGATCGATCGCAAAAACCAAGCTGATTCTCAAGCCTATCAAATCGAGAAGCAGTTGGCAGAATTGGGCGATAAAGTTCCCGCTGATGACAAAACTAAGATTGAAGGGTTGCTTAAAGACTTGCGAGCCGCGATCGAGAGTGAAGATGACGATCGCATCAAAACCCTAACAACAGAGTTGCAGCAAGCATTCTACGCTGTCAGCAGCAACCTGTACCAGCAAGCAGGCGGCCCAACTGATGGCCCTGGCGGCCCTGGTGGCTATGGAGACGGCGGCCCCACTGGCGGCGGCGACGACGTGATTGACGCCGACTTCACTGAAGGCAACAAATAACAGGCTAAATTAAAAGCCCCCAGCTAGAAGCAAGAAACCCGGTTTTGAACAGAAACCGGGTTTCTGTGCATTCAAAAACAAACAAAAGGCGATCGGCCCAAATTACTAAAAATCTTGCTTGAGGCATAGAGACAAAACTAGAATATGCTTCAACAAATATCATAAACTAGCAGTAATATCGCAATCGAGAGCAATTAAATGTCACGTTCTCCTATACAAAATTCCTCCGCAAATACTCCAAGCCAATCTCATGTTGCATCCTTGCGCCGACTCCGCCGGATCAGCCATTTACTAGACAATGCAATTGCGATTCCCGGCACAAAATACCGCATTGGACTCGATCCGATATTGGGACTTATACCGGGTGGCGGCGATTTAATCAGTTCAATCTTTGCAGGTTATGTTGTCTTCAAATCCGCTCAAATGGGAGTGCCGCAAGAGACTTTAGTAAAAATGGCAACTAATATCGTATTTGATACAGTTGCTGGTACTGTACCGGTAGCCGGAGATTTGTTGGATGTTGCTTGGAAAGCTAATGTCAAAAATATAGAATTGCTGGATGCTCATTTAGGTTCCCCGGAACAAGGCAAAAAAGCCGACTGGCTATTTGTGGCTGCTTTGCTGTTGGGTTTGGTATTAATTGTCGGAGGCGTGATTTTCTTGAGTGTGATGCTTTTTGCGTGGGTATTTCGATTACTGACAGGGCAGTGATTTGGGCTTTTAGGATTAAGCGATCGCCATTTGTTGAATTAAAAAATATACCTTAAGACTATTGACAAATATTACTTTATATGCAAACGACTATAAATTTTCTTTTAAACTCGGTATTGACCAAGAATTTCTTGATGATACCCGCCACGTGATTTATCCGTGGAATCAATCCAAAATCTCAAATCGAAAATCCTCAAGCCCCGGAATTTATCCGTGGGGCCAATCTAAAATCTAAAATCTAAAATCTAAAATCGAATGACCCGATAGCCCTTGAGTCCGATATAGTGATATAATCCAGACTATAATATCAATTTGATATAAATGCTTGAATTATCAGCCCTTGGGCTGCTACAGTTGCAACCCCTGCACGGCTATCGGCTAAAGCAACAACTGGAGCTGTTTATGAGCAGTTGCATCAGCGTCAACTACGGAGCGATTTACCCGCTGCTGAAGCGCTTGGAAGAGCGAGGGGAGATTTCGGTAATTGCCGAAGAAGCCGGAGATGCGGGCTGTCCGCGCAAAATCTACGGAATTACCGCCCAAGGGCGCGAACTCTGGCGGCAAAAAATGCTCGAACACCCTCAAGAAAGCTGGGTTAACAGTGGTTCCCGGTTCCGAATTAAGTTTTTCTTTTTTGGTAACTTAGAACCCGAAGAACGGCTGAAGCTATTGGAACACCGCTTGCGAGCCTGTTACACCCGGCAAGACTACATCGAAAGCCTCAAGAGCGAATATCCACTAACCGACGACTATCAATTCGCCTCTCGCGATCGCTGCAAGTCAGTGCTGGCATCAGAGATAGATTGGTTAACCGAGCAACTAGCCAAGGAAAAAAGCGCGATCGCCGGAGTGCGTGAGTCCCCAACCTTCGCTGAATCCGCCGACTCCCAGGAAAAATCTTTCCAACTCACCCACTCAGGTGAGTCATAAGAAGGATGTGCAATCTTCCCTGCCATCGTAACTTTTGAGAGATAACAAGAAGCTTTCCTAAAAATAATCACTCCCTGGCTTGGCTAACTGCGATCGGACTAAAGCCCTTCACATACCCCAACCCGATTAAAAAGGGACTTTCCACATTCCATCCTGTTTAAAATCGCTTGTCCTTATTCCCCCTCTGTTTGAGGGAAACGCCGGAGAATCAAATATTCCGCCCAAGTCTCAGTAAGTCAGAAGTTAAAAAAAATCTAAGTGGTGCTGCCCATGAGTTATTCTAAATCCCCAGAATCCGTCGTTGAAGCCCAAGAGCAAAAATCTCCCACACCGGAACTGCACCCAACCGATGCAGACAGGGAGCAACAGCAGGATTCTGCAGCCGTTGCCGATGATCGCCCCGAACCTGTTGGTAAACCACGATCGCGCTGGCCCCTAATTGCCGCGATCGCGATCGTCACAGGCGCAGCAGGTTTCGGCTGGTACTCGTGGCAATCCGGTCATAATCGCGCACAGCAACCGGCAGCAGCAGCCCAACCCCCAGGCATACCAGTCAAGCTCGCAGCCGTACAAACCAGCTCAGTCCAAGATTCCTCGGAATTTGTCAGCAGCTTAGAAGCCAAGCGTTCGGTAGAGATCAAACCCCAAGTAGAAGGGCTAGTCACGGAGATTTTTGTCAAATCCGGGGACTTCATCAACAAAGGGCAAGCCATCGCCCGCATGAAAAGCGACAGCGCCCAAGCTGACTTGAGGGAATCCCAAGCCAACCTGATTCGCGCTCAATCCCATTTAGCCGAATTGCAAGCAGGAGCCAGGCCCGAAGAAATCGCCCAAGCTCAAGCCCAAGTCGCCCAAGCCCAAGCCAACCTCGCCCAACTGCGATCGGGTTCTCGGCCAGAAGAAATTGGCCAAGCCCAAGCCCGTGTTAGCCAAGCTGAAGCCGACCTCGCCGACGCCCAAACAGGTAGCCTCTTAGAAGAAATTGCCCAAGCAAAAGCGCAAATAGAGGCAAGCACAGCCGAAGCCAAGTTAGCCACCCAGCAGTTGGCCAGATATCAGGCATTGGCAAAAGAAGGTGCAACATCTGCAAACACCCTCCAGGAATACATCCAAAAAGAAAGCACCGCCAAAGCCAACCTCCGAGAAGCTCAAAGGCGGTTCGAGCAGCGGCAAAAGAACAGACAAGCCGAGATCGAGCGCCGGACAGCAGCCTTGCAACAGCAGCGGCAAGCTTTGCGGCAATTGCAAAACGGTTCGCGCCCAGAGGAAATAGCCAAAGCCGAAGCAGAAGTCGCACAAGCCAAGAGCAGATTAGCGGAGTTAGCCAACGGCACTCGCCAAGAACAGCTAGATCAAGCTGAAGCGCAAGTTGCCGAGGCCGCCGCTCAAGTGCGCGGCTTTGAAGTACAACTACAAGAAACTGCTGTCATCGCGCCCTTCGCGGGAGTCATCGGCGACATACCAGTGAAAGTAGGTGATTACTTGCAAAAAGGTAACGCCATTGCCATCCTGACAGAGAACCAATTGCTAGACTTGCGGTTATCAATTCCTTTGGAACGGCAGCCTCAATTACGCTTAGGGCTGCCAGTACAAATGCTCGATGCTCAAGGTAAGGCGATCGCCCAAGGTCAAATCAGTTTTATCTCCCCCAACGTCAGCGCTAATTCCCAAACAATTTTAGCTAAAGCCACCTTTCCCAACCCCAGCGGCGAACTGCTTAATCTCCAGTTTGTAAAAGCTAAAGTCATCTGGAAACAGAACCCGGGAATTTTAGTTCCCGTAACAGCAGTCACTCGCTTAGGTGGAGAAACTTTTGTCTTCACAGCTCAAAAGCCGGAACAGCAAAAACCTGGAATGCCACCTTTAGTAGCGCGCCAAAAGGCAGTGAAATTGGGAACCATTCAGGGGAATAATTATCAAGTTATCGAAGGTTTGAAAGCAGGCGAAAAAATTGTTACCGCAGGCATCCTTAACCTGACAGACGGCGCTCCCATTATGGCTCAAGAGGAAGGAAAAGGAACCGAAGAAAAATTCCCAGTAGGAAGCAAAAAATAAGGTATGCTGTTTCGCTTGTGCGCTCTTGATTCACCTCTTAAGAGCGCACAAGCGCAACTACGTACCTTATGTGAAACTACTTGATTGCTCAGCTATTAAAAAAGGGGAAATTTTAATTTTTGACGTAAGTCTAATTAGGAATTACGAATTACGAATTATCAACTAACAACTACCCATTACCCAAATAATGTTTGCAGATTTCTTTATTAAACGACCAGTCTTTGCTAGCGTCTGCGCCTTAATTATTATTTTGGTAGGCGCAATCAGCATTCCCAGCATACCTATCGAGCGCTTCCCCGACATCAGCCCTACGCAAATCAACGTCACAGCTAACTATAGCGGGGCGAGTGCTGAAATTGTCGAAAATGCTGTCACCAACATCCTAGAAAGGCAAATCAACGGCGTTGAAGGACTAAAATATCTAACTTCCAGTAGTAGTAACGATGGTACCAGCACCATTACAGCTACCTTTGATTCCTCGCGCAACAAAGACATTGCCGGCGTCGATGTTCAAAATCGAGTTGCAGTTGCTCAACCACAACTACCAGATGCCGTACAACGCACAGGAGTTAGAGTTACCAAACAATCTACAAGTCTCCTATTAGCGATCGGTTTATTTACAGAAAATAAAGAATACGACACCATATTTTTAAGCAACTACGCTGACCTATATTTAGCAGATGCTTTAAAGCGGGTAAAAGGTGTTGGCGACGTGCGAATTTTTGGGGAAAGACGCTATGCAATGCGTTTATGGATAGATCCCAATAAATTAGCAGCTCGCAGTCTCACAATGCAAGATGTAACGAGGGCTCTCAACGAACAAAACTTGCAAGTTGGTGCTGGGAGAGTTGGCCAAGAACCTGCTCCCCAGGGACAAATGTATCAAATTGACTTGCGTGCTGAAAGTCGCCTCAAAGAACCAGCAGAATTTGAAGAAATCGTCCTCAAAACAGAGACAAATGGAACGTTAGTTAAATTAAAAGATGTGGGGAGAGCAGAACTAGGGGCAGAAAATTACAGCTCATTTCTGCGATTTAGAGGCAATGATGCAGTAGGTTTAGGGATTTACCAACTGCCTGGAAGTAATGCTTTGAATGTTGCCCATGCCGTCAAAACCGAAATGGAAAAACTAGCGGTTGCTTTCCCTCCGGGGTTGCAACATAGAGTAGCACTGGACACGACTTTGTTTGTAGAAGAGTCGATGGCAGAAGTAGTCAAGACATTATTTGAAGCAGTCTTGTTAGTGGTGATAGTAATTTTTGTTTTCTTGCAAGACTGGCGCACAACTATTATTCCTATCATCACAATTCCAATTTCTTTGATTGGGACGTTTGCCTTTATCAAAGTTTTTGGATTTACGATTAACAGTTTATCTCTGTTTGGTCTGACATTAGCGACCGGATTAGTGGTTGATGACGCTATCATTGTAGTAGAAAATATTGACCGCCTGATCCGCCAAGGGATGAATGCCCGCCAAGCGGCTTTTGAGTCAATGCGGGAGCTTTTTAGCGCTGTAATTGCGACTTCTTTAGTGTTGATGGCAGTGTTCGTGCCAGTGGCATTTTTTCCCGGAACTACGGGAGCGCTTTATAAACAATTTGCGCTGACAATCGCTTTTTCAGTATTGCTTTCTACCTTTATGGCTATTACTCTCACGCCCTCACTTGCAGCTATATTACTGCGTCGAGGGTCGAAGTTTGGGGGCCCGCTAGGTTGGGTTTTTGACCGTTTTAATGGAGTTCTAGATTGGGTACAGCGGCAATATCGGAAATCCTTAATATTTCTCACAGGAATTAAGACTATTGTCACCCTCGTGTTCATCGCTTCTCTGGGAGTAACAGCTTGGCTTTATTTATCAGTGCCCACAGCATTTATCCCGGAAGAAGACCAGGGCTATTTTCTGACAATTATTCAAGGGCCCCAAGGTGTTTCGCTGCAATACACTCAGAAAGTAATGGATCAAGTAGAACAAGAAATCCTCAAACTTCCTGAAGTTGTCGGGACTTTTTCAGTGGGCGGATTTGGTTTTAGCGGTAGCACTTCTAATCAAGGCATTATATTTACTACACTTAAAGCCTGGGATGAACGTCACGGAGAAGATCAAACTGTACAAGCGATTATTGGTAAGTTGCGCGGTAAGTTTTTCTCGATTCCAGAAGCGAGAATTTTCCCTGTGAATCCGCCGGCTATTCAAGGTTTAGGTCAATTTGGTGGTTTCCAATTTCAATTGCAAGACCGCAAAGGTAACAGCGGTTTAGATGGCTTAGTCCAGACTATGGGCGCAATTTTGAAGCAGGCAAATCAGACACCGGGATTGCAGGCGGTATTTAGTACGTTTGCTGCCAATACGCCTCAGTTAATTGTGGAGGTTGACCGCAATCGAGCTAAGGCTCTCGATATTCCCATTGATGATGTTTTCAGTACGTTACAAACGGCTCTGGGTGCTCAGTATGTGAACGATTTTAACCTCCAGCAGCGCAATTATCGGGTGTATGTTCAGGCGGATAAACAGTTTCGTGATAACCCTGAAGATATTGGGAAATTGTATGTGCGTTCTGGAAAGAATGAAATGATTTCTTTGAGCAATGTGGTGAAGATTACTCCGGTGGTGGGGGCGCAAACTGTTAACCACTACAATTTATATAGGTCAATTGAAATTACTGGTACTCCGGCTCCGGGAGCGAGTTCTGGACAAGCGCTAAAATCGATGGAAAAGGTGTCTGCTCAAGTTTTGCCTTCTGGTTTTGGCTATGAATGGTCGGGGAGTTCTTTAGAAGAAATTGAGTCGGGCGGTCAAGCACCGATTATTTTCGGTTTGGGGCTGATTTTTGTGTTTTTGGTTTTGGCTGCACAGTACGAAAATTATGTCGATCCTTTCATTATTTTGCTATCGGTGCCTCTGGCGATTTTAGGTGCTCTTTTAGCTCAGTCGTTGCGGGGTTTGGCGAATGATGTTTATTGCCAGATTGGTTTGGTGATGTTGATTGGATTGGCTAGTAAAAATGCGATTTTAATTGTGGAGTTTGCGAACCAGTTGCGGGAGCAGGGATATTCAATTGCTAAGGCGGCAGTTGAGGCTTCTCAAGAGCGTTTACGACCGATTTTGATGACTTCTCTGTCTTTCATTTTGGGTATTGCTCCTCTGGTTAACCCAGAAGGTGCGGGTGCAGCCAGTCGCCGATCGCTAGGGAATGCGATCGCGGGGGGGATGGTTGTTTCTACTGTCTTGAGTTTGTTTATAGTGCCGGTTCTGTATGTGGTGGTTGTCTCGGCTCGCGATCGCTTTAAGAAGCGCGATCGACTAGACAATCTCCCCGATGATGGTACAACTTTGAACGGGAAAACGGCTTCCCACGAGGAGGTTGAACGCGATAAAGTATCGCCGCTGTAGTTGCTAAGTGGAAAAGGCGATCGTTCGTTTTGCGAGTCTCATTGGTGCGATCGCCCAAAACCCGCCAATCCCGCATCAAAACCCCCAAAGTCCCCAGATTAGTCCGGGGCTCAATTCTTCAATCCCAAATCCCAAATCCCAAATCCCAAATCTAAAATCTAAAATCGATAGATTAGTTCGGGGCTCAATTCTTCAATCCCAAATCCCAAATCTAAAATCTAAAATCTAAAATCTAAAATCTAAAATCGATTGACGGCGGCCCCCATCTGCGGCTACGCTTTGAAGTGAGAGGTTGCTTGCTTGTAGAGGAGGCAACCCGCGTCGCCCAAAAATCTAGTTGCACTGCCCAAAGCTGCTACCAACAGCAATGGACAGCTAACCGCCAAACTGGGTATAGCAGTCTGGAGGCTAACGGAGTATCTTAACATCCTCTGTAGCTGCCCTGCTATGTGTTGAAATGCGGGGCGGCTGGGTTTTTGGGTTTTTCTAGAAAACCCAAAACCAGGAGAACATATTATGTCACAGGAATTCTTGCCTGACGACAACAAATTCGTTAGCGAAGCCCTCGAAGAGGATCGCCCAAATGACGGCTCAGCAGCAGTATCGGAACAGGAAGTGGTGCTGTTAACGGTTGTCGGTTCGCCCAAGGGTGTCAGGGAAACCATACTCACTTTGTACCGACTGGGATTTGCCCAAGTCGGCGATTGGAGTCCCGTACAACGTGCAGCCAATCCGAAGCAGGTGATGAGCGTGCTGATCCGTCGGAAGCGATCGACTGATGATACACCGCCGAGAAAATCGGGACGGTAAGCTGCGCTGTCATTTTGATTGAAGCGAAGAATCTTCGTGGGGTGGGCGTCTCGCCCGCCCTAAAAATACCATTACTTACTGGGCGTTGATATTGGATTTCAGGGTAAAAGTAAGAGACTTGCGATCGCGGGCAACAATTTACTGCAAGCTTCCACCAACGTCGCCGCACTAGGTAAACCAGCAATAGTCCCTTTCAAAATTTTCATTGCCGTTTTCCCCGCCTTTTGCATTGTACTTTCTTGGGGATTTTTCCCTACTTCTGCCAAAGTTTTTACCTGTTCCAATGCTTCAGCTTTATCATCATCAGATAAATCAGTTTCAGCCTCGATCGCTGTTTGTAACTCAGTCAACAGTTCTTTGATTCCCGGTTCATCTGGTTTAGCAGAATCAGATAATTGATTAATTGTATTAGCAACTGTACCGCTGATATCACCTAAACTTAACGCTCCTGCGCCGCTAGCGTTAACGGTTCCGCCTGTAATTTCTATTTTGCGACTTTGGTCGATTTGGTCACTCATAGCTTTACTTTCTGATGTAGATTTAACTTCATTATTAATAATAACATTAACAGGTCGCGTAGCCAACAATTTGAGAAGTTCATTTAACTCCAAACTTTTTTGACGGTAAAAGTCTATATCTCTATCTTTAGCTTGCAGTTCAGATTTGTGCTTGGCTTCTAAATTTTTGATAATTTGCTCATAGGCCTGGATGATTCGAGTAAGACTTTCGTCACTTTGCATGGTTTGGGTAAGACTTTATGCTTACTTATCCTCCTGAATAATATTAATCGACAGCGGTTGTTTAGCTAACATCTCTGTTAGTTCTCTCATTTCAGCTATTTGCTGGCGATATAAAGCGATTTCGTCATCTTTATATTTTAATTCTGCCTTGTATTTTTGGGCGATCGCCCTTAGTGACTCCACATCCTCTGATTGGGAGATCGACTCATCTTGCTGACTGGAATGAGCATCGGTTTCAAGTTGTGTCAAACTTTTAGAAACTGCTTCGGAAATAGCTCTCTCTTGACGGTACATGGCTATCTCGCAATCTTTGGCTCGCAATTCAGCTTGATATTTATCTTCAATAGCCTTTAACAGTAGTTCGTAGTTTTGCTTTAACTCGTGATAAATGATAGCTTGCTTATCATCTGTCAGAGCATTGACAAAGATTGCAATTACTCCCTTTTCGGAATTTTCTATACTCTGGATTGACAATTCTGTATTTTCATTGGCAATGGCAGCTTGCAATTGCAGCAGTAATTCTTTAAATTCCGGTTTTTCTGAACCTACTGATACGCTCATAGCTTTGATTTCCGCTGTTACCAGAGTTTGACTAAAATTATAGCATTACTCACTTTGTGATTAAGGGCGAGCGGCTGGATCGGGCAACTCCTCGATCGTGTTGGCTGTTGTACCGCCATTGTCTCCTAAACTTAAAGATCCCGCACCGGTAGCGTTAACCGTTCCTCCTGAAATTTTAGCTTTGCGACTTTGGTCGATGTTGTCGCTTGCGACTTTATTCTCTGCTGTAGATTGATTGTTAATGTTAATTATAGGATTCGATGGCTGAGGCACGGTTGAAGGATTTACCACATATTGACTAAACACTCCTTTCACAAAGTCTTGAAAGACACGATAGTGATGTCTTTCTATTGCAAGAATTTCATCTTTAGATTTTAATTGCTCGGCTCGCATTTGAGCTTCTAGCCTTGCTTGATAAACTTCGTCCCAAATTTGCTCAACTTTACCCTTATCCGTTCCTTCGGGAACTTTGAGAGTCAGTAAAACATCGTTTTCTTTCTTCTCAACTCCTTGAATTGACTCCGCTGTCAGGTCTGGAAATTCTCGCATTAACTTCTGAAAAGCGGCGACAAAAGCTTCGGGGTTAATCCCATCTTTGAGGAGGATTTGCATCGTTGCCATAATCTTTTTATATAGTTTCTCGAAATCCCCCGGTTCAAAACATTTACTGATGTGGTGAGGGCGGCGATCGCGATCGTCAGTTCCCGGTTTGGGATATTCTAGAAGATAAACAAACCGACAGTCAACGCGATCGAGCTTTGTATTAGCGTCAATGTTCCAAGCTTCCAAACAAGCACCTGTAAAACAAGCTTCTGTAAAATCTGTTGCTAAGGCTTGAGTTTCAGTCAGGTTTGCAAATTCCAAATTAGCTTGATGCAAAGTTGCTTCGCTGAGGTTAGCCTGCTTGAGATTAGCATAGCTGAGATTAACATCGCGTGTCAGGTTTGCTCCTTGGAGATTCGCACCAACATAGGATTTTTTGTAGCCCTTGCCAGTGATGAGTAATTCTCGAACGCGGGTATCAGCTAATATCGAATTACCGACTCGCGCGCGATCGAGTTTTTCTGTATTGCGGAAGCAAGTGCGAGTGAGATTGGCGGTTCTAAAATCTGTACTTTTGAGAGTTGCCTCAGTGAAATTGGCATCAGTTAAGTCGGCATTGCGAAAGCTAGTGCCACCTGTAGCCGCAAAGGCAATGACAATGGTGCGAATTAAGGCCTCTTTCTCATCCCCAGCCAGGGCACGCCAAGCAACGTAAATACCTAGTCCTGTCGCAGCCGCAGCCGCTGCCGCAGCCACTGCCACTGGCCCAGCCCCTGCCATTGGAATTGCCGCAGCCACTGTCGCAGCCACTGCCGCAGCCACTGCCACTGCTCCTGTCGCTGCTCCTGCCCCTGCCCCTGCCATTGCCCCTGCCACTGCCGCTACCGCTGCCCCTGCCACTGGCCCTGCCGTTACCGCTGTCCATGTCCCTATACCTGCCACTGCCGCTGCCACTGGCACTGCCGTTACCGCTGTCCATGTCGCTGCCACTGTCACTGCCACTGCCGCTGCCACTGCCGCTGCCACTGCGACTGCCACTGCCCCTGCCACTAAACTTTGGCGCAGGGTCACTATAAAGAAAATTGTGAAAATTATCAGAAATAAGACACCTAGAGTCAGGAGGTTTTGTTTGATGCTATCTGGAGCTAAAAACCGTGTTACCCAACCGGTAGTCAAGCCTGATATCAATCCCGATATTGCCGATAGAAATAGCGAGATAGTTACTAGAAAAATTGTCCAGCGGCGTTGCAGTCCGGCTTTGGCACGGGTGAAGTCAGCTTTTCTGAGGATGGCATTGGTGAAGTTTGCGCCTCGGATGTCTGCACCGATGAATTTTGCACCTGTGAGGTCTTGACCTTTGAAATTGTGGCCTCGGAGATTTTTACCGGAGAAGTCTGTGGGCATGATTTCACGTAGGGATATAATATTATGTCCAGTCAATTAATGACGACTACAGTGCGAACTTCTAGCTCGCGAGCCTTACCCTCTTACTACAGAATCATTATTAGCGATTACCGAAACATAATATGATAACGATTTAATAAAAACTCAAACAAGCCCAAATATCCTGTTGGGTAAGATACGGAAAATTATCTAGGATTTATTGATAACTCATCCCCGAAGCGAGATATTCCAACACATCATAAACCGTAATTATCATGCCTAGAATACAAGGTTTACCACCTCGCTTACCCGGTTCGCTCGTAATGATATTAGCGATGTCTTGTTGTGACCTGGCACTTTTCCTTTAGCTTATTTTCTCACTTCTAGGCTAACAAAGGGATAGAGCGCTCCTAACGTTTGGTAGCTTCCAGCATTTTATTAGTTCCTTTAATTTCCTAATTCACTTTAACTCAATCCCCACACAGCCAGCACTCGCATGAAGTCCCATCAGGCGCGTGCCCGGAGTCTTTTTGGGTATCTTTTCGCCGATCGCCCTCCATCGTGCAATAATAATATGACTTGCACAAAAACTCTATTAGTAGGTAAATCTTGCCTACCTTACCGCTACATATAGCGTCTCAACTGTCAACCCGTGCAGGTTCCCAATTAAACCGGCTGTTGCACTACACAAAATTTTCCTAATGGCTGAAGTCCCCCTAAATCCCGCAGAACTTGCAGAAGCCCTCAACGGCTTTACCGATATCAATTTCCAATTGCCAGACCCCGAAGACGAACAACTACCCGACTTTGATTTTGAAAATCAAGTTGACAATGCCTGGAAAGTGTGCGAGCGCTTCGACTTGCAAACCGACATTTGGCGGGGACGCATTCTCCGAACAGTCCGAGACAGAGAAAAAAAAGGTGGCGAAGGACGCGGCACAGGCTTTTTGAACTGGCTCAAAGAAAGAGAAATTGGCAAAAGTCAAGCCTATTCTTTGATAGAATTAGCTAATAGTGCCGATACTCTGATCCAGCAAGGAGATTTAGACCCAGATTCCATTAGAAACTTCAGCAAAAGAGCTTTTGTAGAAACCGCCAAAGCATCTCCCGAAGTCCAGCAAATGGTAACAGATGCCGCAGCAAATGGCGATCGCATCACCCGCCGCGAAGTCAAACAACTATCCGACGAATGGATGGCAATGAACTCAGATTTATTGCCAGAAGAAGTCAAAGAAAAAGCATCTACGGGTTCTCTACCTTCCCGCTACCTCGCTCCTTTAGTCAAAGAAATGGAGAAACTCTCCCCATCTCACCAAAGCGAAATACAAAAAGAAGTAGCAGAAAATCCCGACGTTGATACTGTCAAACAGCTAACTTCAGACGCCAAGAACTTATCAAAATATCTCGACGCCGCCGCCCAAGTGCAAGCTCTCAATCAGTCGCACCTCGACATGGAAATGGCCTTAGAAGAATCTTTGCGAGTAGGCTGTTTGGGAACCACCGCCGACGTTGTAAAACAAGCCGCACAGCTAGAACAAACAGTAGTCAAACTCTACACAATTTGGAAGCGTTTAGGCAGTTTGGCTGATAGATTATACGTGGATACAGGAGCAAGCACACCCAATTTGCGGTTGCTTTTGGGATGCTTGGACAGTCTTTCGGGAGAAAAGATAGAAGTGGACTTTGGAGACGGAGAACGCTCTATTCGCTTGCAAATTTTCAGCGAATAGCTCAACCTTGACCGCAGATAAACGCCCACATCCAGGCTGAATATCTGCGTCGAGTCCTGTTCATCTGCGGTTAAAATTTCTGAGTTTTTTCCAAAGATAGCGGGGATGCAAATAACGCCGATATTTGGTAACTACTTCTTTTCCCAACAGCACTACGCTAATCCAAAAACAAACTTCCGCCCCAACAGCAAGAACGATATCAATCGTAGTTTTTTCGGCGATGCTTAGCGGCAGGAACGGCACCACAAAAAAGATTACCAGCCAGGGCAGAAAAGATAGAACAAATAAAAACAAACCGAGTTTTTGCATAGATTCACATAATACCGCTTTGATATCCCCTTTATCTGTTAGTCTGCTGAAAGTGCACTTCGTTTGTATCGTAGCGATTTCCATCGCCGAGTTACTACAAACTCACATCGGAAACCAATGTCAGCAACAGGCTTTCCGGCCTGTTCCACAAGAAAGTTCACTCTTTGTGGAACAGGCCGGAAAGCCTGTTAAGCGAGAATGGTTCAACAAATGACTACAAACTTAATTGCCAAACATCTCCCACTCAATTCTTAATCCCCGTCGCCGCAATCCCCCGAATAAACTGGCGTTGACCGGCCAAAAACAGCAAAACGACCGGTACAGTTCCAATTACCACCGCCGCCATCAACAATTGCCAACTGCTAGTAAACTGTTCCTGAAACTCAGCCAAAACCAACTGCACAGTCCGCAACTCCGGCCGCGTCGTAAACACCAGCGGCTTAAACAAATCATTCCACTCCCCGATAAAGGTAAACAAAAACAGCGTCACCAAAGCAGGGCGGGCTAAAGGTAACATCACCTGCCACAAAACCTGCCAGCGGTTAGCCCCATCCAGCATTGCAGCCTCCTCCAACTCCACCGGAACAGTCATAAAATACTGGCGCAGCAGAAAAATCCCAAAACCGTTAGCCGCCGTAGGCAAAATCAGCGCCCCGTAAGTATTCAGCAGATGACCCCACTTCAAAACCAAGAAAATCGGAATCACCAAAAGCTGAAACGGAATTACCAGCGTTGCCAAAACCCCCAAAACTACGGCCTGTCGCCCGCGAAACTTCAGCCGGGCCAAGGCGTAACCGGCCAAAGCAGAAGTTACAACCTGAAAACCCGTCACTGCGATCGCCACTAGAGTAGAATTAACAAATGCCAACAAAAAATTGCCCCGTCGCCAAGCCTCCTGATAGTTCGCAAAAGTCAGGCCTGTGGCCTTGACATCGACACCAGATGGTGATAAAGAAACCAAAAATACAGCAGCCAGCGGCAGCAGCACCAGCGCAGCCCCCGCCAGCAACAAAATAAAACTCAGCAGTTGCAGCGCTTGAGATATGTCAAAGGATTTACCCATAAATTTGTGAATTAACCTAAAATAATAAGCCTGTGAGGTTCTCCCACCCGATCACATCCCAGATTCCCATACAACAACATAATAGTCGTAGAACGAAAGAAGGAGTACCTAGGGAGGAAGTTGTGATTAGGATATAATGTTATAGATAGAGTTGGTACTGTAAAACCCTCAAAGGTGGAGACATAGACCGTATTTCTATCATCTATTTCCGGGCAAAAGATCGACTAACGACTAATTCAAGTAATTAGTAAATAGATAGCATTCTAGCGATAGTCTTTCTGGAGTGTTCGACGGCAAAACTCCGCCAAACACGCTGATGACGCCAGTTTTTCCCGGAACGTCAAAGAAAAGTTCTTTGTCGAAAGAATCCTCAGCTATAATCTCTGATTTAGATGGGGTGCGTTCAAAAAAGGTAAAGTGCACTGTCACTGACCCCAATTTTAAAGTGGTTTGCAGACATCCCACAAGCTTATATGAGGAGACTACATATCTATGCCCCAGCTTGAGGCCAGCTCAACAATTGACTTTCAAACCGAAACTTACAAAGATGCTTACAGTCGCATCAACGCCATTGTGATTGAAGGCGAACAAGAAGCTCACGACAATTACCTGACACTGGCCGAACTGTTGGCTGACAAAAAAGCAGAGTTAGTTGGCTTGTCCAAGATGGAGAACCGCCACATGAAAGGCTTCCAAGCTTGTGGCCGGAATCTTAAAGTCACGCCGGACATGGCATTTGCCAAAGAGTTCTTTTCGGAACTGCACAAAAACTTCCAGACGGCAGCGGCCCAAGGTCAGATTGTAACTTGCTTGTTGATTCAATCGCTAATTATCGAGTGTTTTGCGATCGCAGCTTACAACATCTACATCCCCGTCGCCGATGACTTTGCTCGCAAAATCACCGAAGGCGTCGTCAAAGAAGAATACAGCCACCTCAACTTTGGGGAAGTCTGGCTGCAAGCTCACTTTGAGGAATCCAAAGCCGAACTCGAAGCGGCAAACCGCCAAAACCTGCCCATCATCTGGAGACTGCTAAACTCTGTCGCAGACGATGCCCGCGTTTTGGGAATGGAAAAAGACGCTTTAATCGAAGACTTTATGATTGCCTACGGCGAAGCCCTAGGCAACATAGGCTTTAACAACCGCGATATCATGCGGATGTCAGCACAAGGCCTCGCAGCCTAGTTAATTCGGAAATAAGGAATGGGAAAAAAATTAAAAATTAAAAATTAACAATGGGATAACTCATTTTAAAATATAAATTTTTAATCTTCCCATCTTTCATCTTCCATCTTCCATCTTCCACCTTCAATCTTCCTTCATTTGACAACTTAATGTTTGGTCTAATCGGTCACTTAACCAGCTTAGAACACGCCCAATCAGTAGCTAACGAGCTGGGCTATCCAGAATATGCCGATCAAGGTCTCGATTTTTGGTGCAGCGCACCGCCCCAAATAGTTGATCATATCACGGTAACAAGCATCACTGGACAAAAAATAGAAGGCCGCTATGTGGAGTCCTGTTTTCTGCCAGAAATGCTAGCCACTCGCCGGATAAAAGCAGCCACTCGCAAAATCATTAATGCGATGGCACACGCTCAAAAAAACGGGATTAACATCACTGCTTTAGGCGGCTTTTCTTCAATCATTTTTGAGAATTTCAACTTGCAGCAAATTAAGCAAATTCGCAATATCAAGTTGGAGTTCGAGCGCTTCACCACTGGTAACACTCACACGGCTTACATCCTCTGCCGCCAAGTAGAAGAAGCAGCCCCAAAATTGGGAATTGAACTTTCAAAAGCCACTGTAGCGGTTTGCGGTGCTACTGGGGATATTGGCAGTGCGGTGTGTCGCTGGCTCAATCTTAAAACAAATGTAGCAGAATTGTTGCTCATTGCCCGCGACAAAGAACGATTGCAAGATTTGCAATCGGAATTGGGGCGAGGCAAAATCATGGATTTGGAAGAAGCCCTGCCCCAAGCGGATATTGTAGTCTGGGTAGCCAGTATGCCAAAGGGAGTAGAAATTGACCCTAAGACATTGAAGCAACCCTGTTTATTGATTGACGGTGGCTATCCGAAAAATTTGGCAACTCAGGTTCAGCACCCCGGAATTTACGTACTAAATGGCGGGATTGTGGAGCATTCCCTCGATATTGAGTGGAAAATTATGAAGATTGTCAATATGGATGTACCGGGCCGACAGTTGTTTGCGTGTTTTGCCGAATCAATGCTGCTGGAATTTGAAAAATTGTATACCAATTTTTCTTGGGGACGGAATCAAATTACTGTGGAAAAGATGGAGCAAATCGGTCTTATTTCTGTCAAACACGGTTTCCGACCTTTATTAATGTCAGTTTGATGTTAACAGTTGACAGTTGACAGTTGACAGTTGACTGTTGACTGTTGACTGTTGATAGTTGGGGGGAAGTAAGAATGAGGGTATGCGCCTTAACCTATTATATTAAAAAGTGAAACGAAGCTGGAACCCCTGGTTTTTAAGCACAGTACGAAGCACATCACAATTTAAAACTCAAAACTTCCAATTTTGCCCTATTTTTTAGTATCCCCTGACAGGGTAGGATCGGGAAAGAGTCGATCGACAAAACCTTAAAACCTTATAGAAATTATCAGCGTGGCAAACCCCGACCGCAAACCACTACTCCTAGATTTTGAAAAGCCCCTGGCGGAACTAGAAAGCCGAATTCACCAGATTCGCGAACTGGCCGAAGAAAACAGCGTCGATGTTACCGACGAAATTCGCAAACTCGAAGCTCGCTCGGCCCAACTGCGACAAGAAATTTTCAGCAGCTTGTCCCCCATGCAGCGGCTGCAACTCGCTCGTCACCCGCGCCGCCCCAGCACCCTCGATTACATTCAGGCAATTAGCGACGAGTGGATCGAGCTTCACGGCGATCGGCGCGGCGGAGACGACCCGGCCCTCGTCGGTGGAATTGCCCGCATAGATGGGCGTCCCACAGTCATTATCGGCCATCAAAAAGGGCGCGACACTAAAGACAATATCGCCCGCAACTTCGGTATGGCTGCTCCCGGCGGCTACCGCAAAGCCCTGCGGTTGATGGAACACGCCGATCGCTTCGGAATGCCAATTTTCACCTTTATCGACACTCCCGGAGCTTGGGCGGGCTTAGAAGCAGAACAGCTCGGACAGGGAGAGGCGATCGCCTGTAACCTCCGAGAAATGTTTCGCCTCGACGTTCCCATTATTTGCACCGTCATCGGCGAAGGCGGTTCCGGCGGCGCCTTGGGTATCGGCGTCGGCGAGCGGCTGTTGATGCTGGAACATTCCGTCTACACCGTCGCCACTCCCGAAGCTTGCGCCGCCATTCTCTGGAAAGACTCTGGCAAAGCTAACTTGGCCGCAGAAGCCCTGAAAATCACTTCCTGGGACTTGAAAAACCTCGGCATTCTCGATCAAATAGTACCAGAGCCGATCGGTGGCGCTCACTCGAATCCCCTCAAAGCTGCGTCCATACTCAAACAAGCTTTGTTAGAAAACTTAGCAGAACTCACACAGCTTACGGCTCAGCAGCGACGCGAGCTTCGATATCAAAAGTTTCGCCACATCGGTGTATTCACTGAAATTGCGGCTTGAGCCGATCAATTCAGAGCTGTGAGTGATGAGTTAAAAATCTCTTACTTTAAACTCATAACTCACAGCTCACTATTCTGCTGCTCTATCAGCAGTGTTATAATTTCTCAGGTGACACGGCTTAACAGTTCTTAATGTTCATCTCATAATTAACTGTTATCACCCGCAGCAGACAGTTGTCTAATTTGCCTCAGAAGGCTGCAACGCTGTAGGGGGTTGCCGAGCGAAAGTATTAGGACACTGAATGAACCATCCCACAACAAAGCAGGCTCTGATAACCGGAGCCAGCAGCGGTATTGGCAAAGCAACGGCTCTAGCGTTCGCCGCCGAGGGCATAAATCTGGCCTTAGTTAGCCGAGAGTCAGAAAAGTTAGAAGCCGTTGCCGCAGCAGCCCGAGAAGTCGGAGTGAAAGCAAAAGCTTATCCCTTAGACTTGGCAAAAATTGAGCAAGTGCAAAGCAGCATCAGCGCGATCGCATCTCAATTGGGTTCCGTAGATATCCTGGTCAACAGCGCTGGCATGGGCTACACAGGCTCCTTAACGGAAACGCCGCTAGCCGAGTGGCAAAGCGTTCTAGACCTTAATCTTACTAGCGTTTGGCAGTGCATTTTAGGAGTTTTGCCCTCCATGCGCGATCGCGGATCGGGAATCATCATCAACGTTTCCTCGATCGCCGGCAGCCAAACCTTCCCCAACTGGGGAGCCTACTGCGTCAGTAAATTCGGTCTCATGGCTTTGTCTAAAACCTTAGCCGCCGAAGAACGGGCTCACGGAATTCGCGTAACAGCAATCTGTCCGGGTTCTGTCAACACTCCTATGTGGGACACAGACACCGTGCACGCCGACTTCGATCGCACCGCCATGTTAACCCCAGAAATCGTCGCCCAATCAATTCTGCACGCAGTTCAGTTGCCAGCAAGTGCAGTAATTGAAGAAATCACGCTCATGTCCAACGCAGGAGTTTTGTGAACTTGAGATTTGAGACTGCTGGATTTTTTTCTCGAATTCAACAATCTTTGAATCTCTAGCTATATCCCCCAATCCAAAATCGATTCACCCTCACACCAACTTCTTATGACAATTGCATCTTCCGCCGATTCCAATGGCTCGAACTCAATCTCCACTGACAGCATGAAACTGTTACAAACCGCAGATAACAACACCCCGCGCATCCCCACTAGACCCGATCGCAATTCCTCGCACGGTCAAGAATCCAGCGTGCCTAAACCCTCAGAAGTAGGCCAAGAAGAAATGATGGAGGCCGTTCGGACAATGCTGCTGGGAGTAGGAGAAGACCCCGAACGCGAAGGATTGCTCAAAACCCCAAAACGGGTAGCAGAAGCAATGCGGTTTCTCACCAGTGGTTACAGTCAATCCCTCGAAGAACTCCTCAACGGCGCTATCTTTGACGAAGGCCACAACGAAATGGTACTGGTGCGAGACATCAGCGTATTCAGTATGTGCGAACACCATATGCTGCCGTTTATGGGCCGAGTTCACATTGCTTACATTCCCAACCAAAAAGTAGTGGGATTGAGCAAATTAGCCCGAATTTCGGAGATGTACAGCCGCCGATTGCAGGTGCAAGAACGTTTGACGCGCCAAATTGCCGAAGCAGTTCAGACAATATTGGAACCGAAGGGAGTAGCTGTGGTAATGGAAGCCAGCCATATGTGCATGACGATGCGGGGTGTGCAAAAACCTGGTGCTTGGACGGTTACGAGTGCAATGTTGGGCGTGTTCCAAGAGGAACAAAAAACTCGCGAAGAATTCCTGAATTTGATCCGCCACCAACCGGCATTCTTTTAATCAGTTGACAGTTGACAGTTGACAGTTGACAGTTGGGAGTTAACAGTAATTAGTAGATTGGGTTGAGGGACGAACCCTCCGTTTCACTCGGCCCAACATCATCTATCAAGCAAGGCTAATGACAACTAAAAGTCAGCAGTCAACAGTCAACAGCCACAGTACAGGCTATGGGAGCGATTCCCAAATCTAAAATCTAAAATCTAAAATCTAAAATCAGATGACGATCGACTGATAAACCCATAAAATAGACGGGTGACTCATGACTTGTGACTAAATGAATCCTATTCAATTCGGGTAAAACTATGCTATAGTATTTTCAAACGTATGCGGCTACGTTAGGCGGCTAGCTCTGGAAAACCTAGCTAGAGCAAGAATCTAGAAATAGTCTAGAAACCCCCGAACATTGAAAAATCAATACTTTTGGAGCAAACAACCATGAGAGCCGATAAACGTCCTCAACCTTGTGATGTGACTGTGTACTCTGACAAAGGCTCCCTCGCCTTACGCTTCCCGAAGCGCCATGCCTCTCTCTGGGAACAGTTGGACGGCAAGCGCCCGAACAAGGACATTAAAACCCTTGGAATAGGCAAATATGGCTACAAAGACAATCCAGAGGACTGGAAGCGGGCAACACAACTTGCGATCGCACTAGAAGCTGACCTTGACCATCCTGAATGGGAAAAACTATTTGACCCTACCCTTGCCAAGTACGGCTTAGGTGGTGGCAAGTACGCCAAGTTAGCTGATGTACTTCAACTACCGGGTACTAAGCAACCAGAGCCTGAAATTACCGTAGGGGAGATGTGGGAAGCTTACCTAGAGTGGAAAAAGACTGTTATCGAGGAGACAACGTTTAAAGCCACCTATGAGAGAAAGTTTTCTAATTTGGTGTACGGTCAAGTCTGGGACAATCAAGCGAGAGTATACAAGAAAGCTAATAATTGTTCGCTTTCTAAGATTTCTTTAAACGATAGTCAACTCAATGAGAAGCTGGCAGAAATCAAGTCTCATGCTAAATCTTTATTTTTGAAAGAACTTAAACGAGCTTTTGAGTTTTCAAAAACAAAAAAATTACTGCGACATGAAACAGCAGACCCTTTTGTTGATATAGAGAAGTACGCAGTGCCAGCACTGACTACTCAAGACAAATATGCGCCAAAAATAATCAATGGTGAGGAAAAACAATGGCATGAAGTGTTAGATGAAAAAAGTCTTGAAGAAAATCGGCGTGCTTTTACCAGGGAAGAGCGAGATATTATTATCAAGGCTTTTTATGAGTCTGAGTCTTACTCCACGAGAGAATATATAGCACCATTGATTGAGTTTTACTTTTTAACTGGTTGTCGAACAAGTGAAGCTTTTGCTTTAACTTGGAATGATGTCGATTTCCAGCGCCAAACAATTCGATTTAGCAAGTCATTAGGTGCTACTACAGGTAAAGTAAAAGAGACAAAAACAGGAGAAGTACGCCTTTTTTACTTTAAAAAAGGGTCACGATTAGAAAAGTTGATTTTAACAATCAAGCAAAAAAGCATTAACTCTAAATTGGTTTTTACTAACACAAAAGGTGAACGAGTGACAGCTTCTCTGTTAAAAAGTCACTGGTTGTATTACGTCAACAAAAAAACGCTTGCCGATGGCACTGTAAAAAGCTACCACTATCCTGGTATTGTCACTCGGTTAGCTGATGAAGGCAAAATATCAGGCTACCTACCTCAGTATCACACTAGACATACTTACATCACCCTTGCTGCGGAAGCTAATAAACATAACAACAACGCACTGTTACTTATAGCTACTTCCTGCGGTAACAGTGTTGATGTGATTCTTAGGCACTACTTGGGGTTAAGTGAAGCAAGTGAGATCGTAGAAGCCTAACCCACATTACCTACCGACCGCCCCCACAAAGGGCGGTTTTTTATTGGCTAACCGTCGGGTCGGTAGTGCGATCGCTTCAATCACAAAGTGTGCATAGTGTGAATAGAGAGGAAGTATCTCTCTTGGTCTCTGCTGGCATTTCTAGGCGTAGCCGCCTACAGTAGGCGGCTACGGTTGAAAAAGGACTTAAATAGACACTAAAAAACCCGCTGGGTGAGGGAGCTATTACGAGCACAATCACTTGTGTCAGGTGATCAACGATCGTTAGTTCCAATCTGTCGGTAACAACACTTAACCCTATCAGGGATTGACAAATCTACCTGTTCCTTGCGATCGTCTAGTGATGAGGAAGATTTAGGCGTGCTACCCGGTGCTACTAACACCGAATAGCTACGACTTCCCCAACAGTTGACCTAGAACAGTTGGAGCAAAATTATCATGACATTTCAGAACGCCTGCGGCAATGCACAGCCGCAATTCTTGACGCGAGAATCTCTTTTCGACGTGAAAGTCTCGCGTATGCACGTATTTGACAACATCAGCCACGGAACCGCACGGTACATACTCTCTGCGACCATCCCTAAGTACAAGTGGAAAAAGTATTTTGGCTTACCAGTAGCGCCAGTTGCCGATGTGGCTGACTGCTACGGACTGAGAGCGAAAAACATCAAGCACGTGCTCAGTGCCAATAGCTCTTGCCTCGACGAACTAATTGAAGGGGGCTTGCTGATATTGAGGGACAATGCGCTAAACGAAATCCGATCGCAGTTTGAGGTAGACCCAAAGAGTAAAGAACTTTTGCTGTTTCCACCGCAGGCACTTTTAAGACTGTGTCTGTTCTTGCCCGCCCTTCCTGCCGTGTTTCGTACCTTCAATGCCCTCTGGGACTACATCGTGAGCAAAGGGTTGGACGAGTCCACTATTGCCGATTGGGAAAAAACGGCTCACCGCTACTGTGCCATCCACTGCGATCGCATCGGCGAAGACCGAGAACTGGCTGACAGTCTCAAGGTAGAAGCCAAAAACCTCAATTTATACCCTTACGTTCAACATTTCGGAGTTCAAGATTGTCTCGAAAGTTGGTTTGCATTGCTGGCTTACAAGGGTGATTTTCCGCCTCCCAGGGGCAACTACTACATCAGGAAACACCTCTGGGCTGACAGGATAGCTGAAGTCTGCTTGCGCCAATAGTAGTGCCAGCTTACCTCTTTTAACTTTTTCGAGTTTAGCCGCCTATGATAGGCGGCTATTCCTGAAGATACACTTAGTCAAAAATAAACAATGAGAATCGAAGCTACACCCTGGCACGAAACTCGCACTCTCATTCCTCCTCGGATCGAGATGCTGCAAGAGGACGGGATGATTCAGTACAAAAGTTCATTCCTAAAAAAGGAAAGCCCTCGGTGTGCGACTCTTAAACTGAGATTCATTCACTACAACGTTAATTACGTCAAATATTGCTTCCTGAAAGAGTTTTACCCAATCTTGTTTGACGGCGTTAGGGGTGACTCGGTGGCTATGAAAGATGGTAGCGAGCTAACTACCATTGTCAGTGAAGTAATAGCCGACTTTGTTGAATACTGCCGCGAACAACCTTCAGAGGAAAGCGATCGAGAATTGTTTCGAGACTTTTGTAAAGCTCACCTTTTTGGATAGTAATCTCTTTTCAAGTCAATCCGCTCCGGTAGTCGGAGCGGTTTTTGTTGCGGTTTCGCTTGTTGTTGTCAAAATAATCCTAAACTCTAAAGGTTGGGAGGCACAAAATATACAAAAAAGTATGTGACTGTAACCACTTAAACCCTACGGGTTTCGCCAAAATTGTATAGCGTTGTATTGCAAAAATTTGTTCAACCCCGTAGGGTTCCAACAAGTCTTTTTTGCTATCAATTGCCACATTTTGCTATCCCTGCCATCCACCAATAAACTATAATCGGAGTCAGGTTGACTATTGCCGACAGTATCAACCGCACCGCCCGACCTTCGGGCAAAAAAAAAGAGCCGCGAAGCCTTTGACGAGGAACGCGACAAAACAAAAATAATTTCTAGATTCACTTTAACTCGATCGTGTAGCCAGCGGCAAAAATAAAAAATAAATTTTTGCTTTGCAAAACTTCAAAAAATTAACTTTCGGGTTTTTGTAATTTGCGTTCCTCGTCTTTGAGCATAGCGACTCTCCTTGTATAACTACCTTGGAGAACGTTATGTATAGTATACCTCGTCCTGATTTAAGTAGCTCAATTTTTTCCAAACTTGCTCAAAATTGTCACAATTCTTCACGGCTAAACGACACCCACGATTACGAGATTATCTTGAAGCGCGGGATAAAACGCGAGTGGGCTGAGGCAAATTGCCAGACATCCAGTATTTCCGATGCTTCGCTAATGCTTGGATACGAGGCAAAATCAGAAGGTATCATGCTGGAATCGGCTGAGTACAGTCAGTGGCAATTTAAGCCGGATACCCCTTGGGAGAGCAAAGATGGCAGCAAACCTAAGTATCGCACCCCTTTAGGGGAATACGATATTTTCCTTGCCAAACACCCGGAGATAAAGGCATACTGGCGCGACTTAGAGGCGCTCAAAGCGCGGTGCTTCACAATTGACGGCAAACCCTACCTACTCATCACAGAAGGCGGATTCAAAGCGATAATGGGTTGTCAGCACGACATTCCGACTGTTGCCTTAGTGGGAGTAACGATGGGACTAACGCCAAAATCAAAAGGAGAACCCGATTTAGTACCGGGGCTGAAGCGGTTAGCGGAAGCTGGATTTGGTTTTATCATTGCATTCGATGCAGACGCGACTACAAATAAGAATGTACGCATCGCCGAAGCTAAACTCACAAAAGTCCTAAAATCCTACGGTTGCCCGGTACTATCGGTTACAGGTCACTGGAAGAAGGAGGGCGGCAAGGGAATGGACGATTTTATCCAAAAGAACGGGATTGAGGCTTTCCGGGCAATCCTGAGGAAAGCACATCCCGTAGACAGTGAATCGCGTGACACAGGTGATTGCAATAAAAAAGCCAAGTTCCCCAGCTCCGACGCGATGGCAAGGGAAATTGCTGAGGACTACCGCGATAGGCTGAGATTTAACAATACAAACCTTTGCTGGTATCGCTACGAAGCCGACTCGCCGGGAATTTGGAGTCCCGAAACTGACGAGTACATCGAATCGGTTGTGTACCAGATAGTAAAGTCAAAAGGTTTAACCAACCTGCCACCAGCGTACATCGGCGCAACAGTGCGCTTTTTACGGCACGAACTAATAGAGCGGCAGTGGAAGTCGCGAGCCGACCTGTTGCCGTTTCAAAATGGAGCGCTTGAAATTGCCACGGGCAAACTGTTGCCCCATTCTCCCGGATACCATTTTACTTGGACTTTGCCCCGCGCCCACTGCGCTGTTGCCTCGGACTGGCACAAGATTGAAGCGTGGTTGGACTTTGCGACCCAAGGCAACCAGCACGTCAAAAACCTGCTGATAGCATTCTGCAACGCCGTGCTAAAGGGGCGAGCCGACCTTCAGAAGGCTTTGCACCTTATCGGTATAGGTGGCAGCGGTAAAGGCAGTTTTTGCCGCTTAGTTATCGCCCTGATTGGTATAGAAAACACGCACAGCAGCAGCTTGGACGACTGGAGCGGCAATCGGTTTGAGGTAGCTCAGGCTTACGAAAAACGCCTGCTGCTGTTCCCCGACGAAGACAAGGGTGCGAGGCAGCTCAGCAAATTCAAACAAGTGACGGGGGTGACTGGCTCAGGGCGGAAGAAAAAGGCAAGAAGCCCTTCAAATTCAAGTTTGGCGGTATGGTAGCAGTCGCATCCAATTTCCCTATTTTTGGCAGTGACAACTCTAGTGGCATGGCGCGCCGCATTATTCCCGTGCCATTTAACGCGGTAGTAGCCGCTGGCAACCGCCGCGACCTCGACAGCACCTTCGAGCCTGAATTAGCAGCATTCACCAACTACCTACTGGCGCTGGATGACAGTTGGGTGGAACGCACCTTGCGGGGTGTGATCGAGATTCCAGAAATTAACCTTCAGGGTTGGGAGAATAAAATTCGAGAGGACAGCGTTGCGGGCTTCCTCAATGACAGGCTCGTCTATGACCCGTTGGCTCAAACTTCGATAGGAGACTCGGCTTATGCCGAGGGGTCACTATACCAAGCTTACGACCTCTACTGTTCCGACCAGGGACATAAACCACAGGCAGTGAAAAACTTCAGTCCTAACCTTATCGAAGTAGCCAGCGTAATTTTGGGCTGGCAGGTGGAAAAATGTCACACAAGGGTAGGAAAAATAATTAAGGGGCTCCGGCTCCGAACCAAGGCTGACGAACACATTCCGACCTACGATTTTGAACTTCAATCTCGCTGTGACGGATTGGGTGACGGGTCGGTGACGGATAGTGTGACGGGTCAGAACCCTTACCCAGAGCAGATTGTGACGGGTGTGACGGATAAACATCTTATTCAAGTGGAAAAAATTATTGATGATGTCGAGGTCGGTACCGAGGCTTGCGAGGAAGTGCAAACCGAAAATATCCAGAGCAATATAGGCTTCAATCCGTCACACCAGTCACCAGAGCCAGAACCCTTGCCAGTAGCCAATCCTGACCCGTCACCTGACCCGTCACCTGACCCGTCCGAGATTTCCACTGCTGCGAACAAGAGCCGCGCACAAGGGTTAGCTGACGAGATGCGGGAGGCTATTGCTGAAGGCAACCGTGAAAAAGCAAAAGATATTATGAATCGAGTCGCCACTTCCGCTCGTCAAGTACGAGGTTTTTTCAGCAAAAGTTTTACCGAGAAAGAAAACCTGAACATCCGCTTGCTAAAAAACTGTGACGTAACTAAAGGGACATCGGTCAAATATGTAGGGGAAAAATTTGCAGAACAATACCAGGGTGAAATACTAACCGTTGATAGCCTTAATGCTCAAAATGAAATTGCCTGCATCCGACCTGATGGTAAAGGTTTCACGACGTGACTGAAGTCGGAGGACTTACGCAAGCTGTAGCAGTTCTGAGTTTTTGGTTTTGAGTCGAGATACAACCTACTTTTTGCTTTGATTCACCTGATACAGGTGATTATACGCTTGACAGGACAAAGGCAACCGTGCCAAGCTGTTAACATTAAATCACCTGACACAAGTGAATGACTAAAAATATCAACGATGCTAGTTTAGCCAACCTCAAGCATTACGAGGGTAAATGGAAACACGGGCAAACCCGCACCATCCGAGTACCGATTGCTCTAGCCGATCGGGTGCTAGCCCTAGCCAGACAGCTAGATAGCAATGAGTCACTTGACACAAGTGATTTACCTGATGCTGCTACCTTGCTTAACCAGTTGAAAGCCAAGCGCAAAAAGTCCAAGTGTGACCTAGCGGACGTACAAGCAATCTTGGATATGCTGGATAGCTTGTTACCTTAACTTGCCGATCGTCGGCACGGGAGTGCGACTGTTTCATTCACACTATGCACATCTCTCGATTGTAGGTTTTTGGTTCTGACCGGGAGAGCTAACTGCTGATACAACAGAAAACAGGTTAGTATTTCCCGGTCTAGCCGCCTACAGTAGGCGGCTACTTCTAAAAAAGCAAGGTAGGGCAAACACGGTGTGGTGTCGGTAAATCGGCTCTAGAATATTGCTAGAAAAGTACGATCGCAAAAGTAAGCTAGCTCAACGCCTAAAATGACGTAAATACGTTACCTTACTAGAAACAGTCTAGAAAGTACGGTTACAATAGCTGAAAGTATTGATTTATCGAGGTAACAATGAATCCCATTCAATTCGGTACAGATGGCTGGCGCGGCATCATTGCTGACGATTTTACATTCGATCGCGTAGCATTAGTCGCTCCCCTAGCGGCACAAGTTCTCGCACAAACCGGCGGCAGCGATGGCAGCAGCGGTACCGTAATTGTCGGTCACGACCGCCGATTTCTGGCTGAAGAATTTGCCAAAACAGCGGCTGTTGCCATCCAAAACGCAGGATTTGACGTGCTGCTGAGCGAATCCTACGCCCCCACTCCAGCTTTCAGTTTAGCTGCTAAACAATTAAATGCTTTAGGTGCGATCGTCATGACAGCCAGCCACAATCCCGGTGCATATTTAGGGTTAAAAGTCAAGGGCGGATTTGGCGGTTCAGTTTCACCCGAAGTTACTCAACAGATAGAAGAAAAACTAGACAATCCGGCGGCACTTTCAGCAACTCACGGAAAATTAGAGAATTTCAATCCTTGGCCCGCTTACTGCAAAACCTTGCGGGCAATGGTAGATATTGAGGCGATTAAAGAAGCCATCGCCAGCGGCAAAATTACAGTATTTGTAGATGTAATGCACGGGGCCGCCGCCGGAGGATTAGCTCAAATTTTAGAAGAAACGGTACATGAAGTCAACAGCGATCGAGATCCGCTGTTCGGCGGCGGTGCACCGGAACCCTTGCCGCGCTACCTGTCGCAGTTGTTCCGCGTGATGCGTACTCACCAGCGAAAAAGTTCTGGTTTGTCAATTGGATTTGTATTTGACGGAGATAGCGATCGAATTGCAGCCGTTGACTCTAGCGGCAACTTTCTCAGTTCACAAATCCTAGTTCCCATCTTAATCGAACATTTAGCAAAACGGCGCGGCTTGACCGGGGAAGTGATCAAAACAGTCAGCGGTTCAGACATAATTCCCAAAATTGCCAAGCTGTACGACTTGCCTTTATTTGAAACGCCGATCGGTTACAAGTATATAGCCGATAGAATGTTAACCACCCAAGTCTTAGTCGGTGGCGAAGAATCGGGAGGAATTGGCTACGGTACACACATCCCCGAACGAGATGCTTTGCTGTCAGCCCTGTACTTGTTAGAAGCCGTTGTCAAATCCGGCGAAGACTTAAGCGAAATTTACAGCCGACTGCAACAAGAAACAAACTTTACTTCAGCGTATGACAGAATCGACTTGCACTTAGCAAACATGGACGAACGTTCCCGCTTGCTGTCGCTGCTGCAAAATCAACCCTTAACAGAAATCGCAGGCAAAGCAGTTGTTGATTGCAACAAAGTTGACGGATATAAATTCCGCTTAGCCGACGGAAGTTGGCTGTTAATTCGCTTTAGCGGAACCGAACCCGTGTTGAGGTTATATTCGGAAGCAGCGACCTTGAAAGAAGTTATGCAAAACTTAAACTGGGCGAAAGCTTGGGCGCATAATTAATCGGAGTTGTCAACCGCAGATGAACGCAGATGAACGCAGATAAATTGATATCAAATCTCTCTTTCTCCGTGTCCTCTGCGCCCTCTGCGGTCAAAAAAAATCTTCTTCGTAAATGAAATCGTGTTGCCGTAGCAATCCTCCCATCAATTGTTAACTCTTTCTCTTCTATTATCTTCTCTTCCTTGGCGTCATTAGCGTGTTCGCGGTTCGTAAAAAAATCTTACTCACCAAGGAAATACTATTGCTATATCAGATAAATTTTAGGATAAAAGAAGATGGCATACAGCGATTTCAGCCTTGCAAGAGTCAAAAAAGATTTTGGATTAACCTTGGATGAAACACGCAATTTATTTGTTGATACAAAACCAGTTTCCCCCTCCGAAATTTTAACAACAATCCTGATTGATTATGTACCGCTAGCCACTTTTATTTCCACAGAAAAAGCTCGATCGGAATTTTTGACTGCCCCGATATTAGCAGAAGTTCGGCGATTGTTAAACAAACGAGTTTCTCTTTTTTCCGGCAAGGATTTTACTGTCGATCCAGAAAAAGGTTTGCAAGGATTTTGCGATTATATTATTAGCGGGTCTTCAGAACAATTGTTTATCAGCGCTCCAGTTGTGACCATCTTTGAGGCAAAAAAGGAAGATATAATTGGCGGTTTGGGTCAATGCGTAGCCGCAATGGTAGCGGCCCAATGTTTCAATCGAAACCAAGACACTGAGGTCGATCGCATTTACGGCGCGGTGACGACGGGAACTAACTGGAAATTCTTGATTTTGGAGCAAACTACTGTTTATATCGATCCGATTGAATACTATATTCAAGATGTTGATAAGATTTTGGGAATTTTGTTGCAACCATTTTCCCAATATGTTTGTTAATATGGAGCCGTAAGTTTTAAGAGAAATAATGACCGATCGCAAATTGCTAGTTGTAGCTACGGGCAATCCGGGTAAACTAAAGGAAATGCAAGTTTATCTTCAGGATTTGGGATGGGAATTGGAACTCAAACCGTCCGAGTTGGAAATCGAGGAAATAGGCGAAACTTTTATTGCTAATGCTTGCTTGAAGGCCTCTGAAGTGGCAAAAGCAACGGGCAAATGGTCGATCGCCGATGATTCTGGTTTAATGGTAGATGCACTCAACGGCCAACCCGGGATTTACTCGGCACGTTACGGGAAAACCGATGCTGACAGGATATCTCGACTCCTCAAAGAATTGGGTAGCGAACAAAACCGGGAAGCACAATTTGTTTGCGCGATCGCGATCGCCCGTCCCGACGGTACAATTGCCTTGCAAGTAGAAGGAATTTGTCGGGGCGAAATTCTCCACACTCCTCGCGGTACGGGAGGTTTCGGATATGACCCCATTTTTTACGTACCCGCACAGCAACAGACTTTTGCGGAAATGACACCGGATATCAAGCGAGCGCACTCTCACCGCGGCCGAGCCTTCCAGGCTCTTTTACCACAACTTACGAAAATTGTCAACCCATAATGAGGAAAACAGCCAAAACAGGGGGTAACTGTGGCATTGGAGATTGACACTTAGGTATCAAAATTAAACAGGAAAGAGGTTTTTGGTTGGCAATGATTAGTTACCGACGACCAATTACCTGTTTGGCCAATGCCCAATGCCCAATGCCCCAGTATCTTAGATTGCTTCCAAGTTCTTTTCCCCAGTCCGAATCCGAATAATTTGTTCTACAGGAGAGATGAAAATCTTGCCGTCGCCAATCTCGCCCGTGCGGGAAGCCGCGATAATTTTATCAACCACCATGTCAACCTGATCGTTTTCCACAACAATCTCGACCTTGAGCTTTTGCAAGAACTCAACGGTGTACTCAGAACCACGATAGCGTTCTGTCATGCCCTTCTGACGACCAAAACCTCTAACTTCAGAAACAGTCATCCCCACAATACCAGCATTGACGAGTGCGATTTTCACTTCGTCTAGTTTAAAGGGGCGAATAATAGCTTCAACCTTTTTCAAGTTTTTCACTCCTAACAGTTAGTACCTTCGTTATATTACTTAATCGGCGTGACATCTTTTAATATCACTGCCAGCAACAAGTATTTTGTCAAGTATATTACCGTATCTTGTACTCGCGATGAAATGCACGCCAACCTTTAACAATCTTCTCGGATTTTCCCGGCGAGCGGGTTCTCGGCTCCGGCCGATCGCGCTAGAGTTAAGAAGACTGCAGCAGCCGTCCCCCGCCGATCTGCTAAAACAGAACAAGAACCCAGGAGACAGGAGTTTTCCGAGTTTCCGCTTTCCTATGTCAGATTTGCACATATTGCTGAAAACTATAATTGCCAGAGGCGGTCAGTTAAACTATTCCTATGCACCCAGCCAGCCCTCCCCCTGACCGCAGCGGGCTTGATGCCCTACTGAGAAATCGCCCCTTCCTCGCCTTGTGGACGGGCCAGTTATTGGCCCAAGTGGCGGATAAAATCTTTTACGTATTGCTGATTATTCTGTTGAAAACAGGCGACTACCGACCGTGGCCTGTTTCTTGGCAGCATTCGGAAAATTCTATGGAAAATTCTATGCTGTCAGCGGTGATGATTGCCTACACCGTGCCGGCAATCGTCTTTGGTTCCGTAGCCGGTATCGTGGTAGACCGCTTTTCCAAAAAGCAAATGCTGATCGCCTGCAACGTGATTCGAGCCGGGTTGATTGTAGCTTTGCCGTTTTTGCCCAAAGCTTTTGTGGTTTTGTTGACGATGACGTTTTTGATCTCTACCGTAACGCAATTTTTTGCTCCGGCAGAGCAGGCTGCAATCCCCCTGGCCGTGGGCCGAGAGGGACTGATGTCGGCAAATGCGCTGTTCGCCTCGTCCACAATGGGCGGCATTATTGTCGGTATGACGATCGGCGAACCGCTGTTTAGTTGGGTCAAACACAGCTTCGGATCAGTTTCTCAAGAGTTTTTGCTGGGCGGGTTGTACCTGATATCGGCAGGTTTGATCTATGCCATGCGGATCAAAGAAGGTCATGTCGGCAGCAGTGGCAAAAACGTCCATCCTTGGCAAGACCTCAAAGAAGGTTTGCGCTACTTGAAACACAATCACCTTGTCAGCAACGCGATGGTGCAGTTGACCATTTTGTATTCCGTGTTTGCGGCGCTTCAGGTGCTGGCGATCGCGCTTTCGGGCAAAATAGGTCTCAAAGAAACTCAATTTGGCTTTTTGCTCGCTGCTGCAGGAATTGGAATGGTCTTCGGTGCAGCCTTTTTGGGACACTGGGGTCATCGAATGCACCACAAACCTCTGCCTTTAATCGGTTTCTTGATGATGGGTTTTGTATTAGCAATGTTTGCCTTTACTCGACAGTTATGGGTGGGATTCGGATTGAGTGCTCTGTTTGGTTTTGGTGCTTCCTTGATTAACGGGCCGATGCAGGCTCTGATTCAAGAAAAAACTCCAGAATCTATGCGGGGCAAAGTCTTTGGATTGGAAAACAATGCGATTAATATTGCTCTGAGCCTGCCTTTAGCACTGACCGGCCCGCTGACGGATGCTGTCAGTAATGCTGTCGGCGACGATGACTTGGGCTTGCGGATCGTGTTGCTGAGTTTGGGCTTTTTGGTTTCGGTGATGGGCATGGCAGCTTGGAAACATACTCGCAAAGTCTTGCAGGATGTTCTCTGAACTGTGGCAAGAAGGAAGTTCGGCAACGAGCAATGTAGGGGATGTAACGGATGTAACGGATGTAACGGAGGTCAGGAAGAAGGAAGAGGGAAGAGGGAAGAGGGAAGAGGGCTTTATTTTAGCGATCAATCTCTAACATCGTAACCGCCCTGATGGTTAGGACGTTCTTAATTGCTGAAACGATTGTTTTTCTTGTCGAATGGCGAATGACAAATGCTATACAAGCCTCATATTGCGGTAAATCGGCATAGAAGCCACGATTTCCTCGGTTTCTTTTCTGCCTCTGCTGTTCCACGATTTCTCGATCGGGCGAACCCTGTCCAATCGCGAAATCTTTTGTAAAATCTCACCACTTAAATTTTCATAGTTTCATTAATTGAGATTAAAGTAGTATAAAAGCTTTCATTAAAAATCATAATTAGTTTAAGGAAGGAAATTCTGTGCAACTAAAAACTAAAGTGACCATCAGACGTGCAACTGGTGGATTTGCTCTGATTGACAGCTTGATCCGCCACGGCGTCAAGCATATTTTTGGTTATCCCGGCGGCGCCATTCTGCCGCTTTACGACGAACTCTACCGCGCTGAAGAAACCGGCGCTATCAAACATATTCTGGTGCGACACGAGCAAGGTGCCGCCCACGCGGCCGACGGGTACGCCCGCGCTACCGGACAAGTTGGGGTTTGTTTTGCTACTTCGGGCCCCGGCGCAACTAATTTAGTGACGGGGATTGCGACGGCCCACATGGATTCGATCCCGATGGTAATTATTACCGGTCAGGTTCCCCGTCCGGCGATCGGCACTGATGCGTTTCAGGAAACAGATATTTACGGCATTACTTTGCCAATTGTCAAGCATTCTTATGTAGTGCGCGATCCGAGAGATATGGCGCGAATTGTGGCAGAAGCTTTCCACATCGCGAGTACAGGGCGGCCCGGGCCGGTGTTGATTGACGTACCCAAGGATGTGGGTTTAGAAGAATTTGACTATCTGCCGGTGGAACCCGGATCTGTGAGAATTCCGGGCTACAGGCCGACGGTGAAGGGAAATCCCCGGCAAATTAATCAAGCGATTCATTTGCTGAAGGAAGCAAAGCGTCCTTTGCTTTATGTGGGCGGCGGGGCGATCGCCGCGGGGGCCCACGAGGAAATTAAGGAACTGGCCGAACTTTTCCAATTGCCGGTCACCACAACGCTGATGGGCAAAGGTTCCTTTGACGAAAACCATCCTTTGTCGGTGAAAATGCTGGGGATGCACGGCACTGCTTACGCTAATTTTGCCGTTACCGAGTGCGATTTGCTGATGGCTGTAGGGGCGAGGTTTGACGATCGCGTGACGGGGAAATTAGACGAGTTTGCCGCGCGCGCTAAGGTGATTCACATCGATATCGACCCGGCGGAAGTAGGCAAAACTCGCGGCCCTGACGTGCCGATTGTTGGAGATGTCCGCCAAGTTTTGATCGATTTGCTGCGCCGCTGTCGGGAAACTGGAGTTTCGGGGAAAACCGGACAGACTGCGGAATGGCTGCACAGGATCGATCGCTGGAAACAGGACTATCCGTTAGTTGTGCCTCATTACCCAGACATTTTGGCTCCGCAAGAGGTGATCTCGGAGTTGGCGACTCAAGCGCCTGATGCTTACTACACAACGGATGTCGGTCAACATCAAATGTGGTCGGCTCAATTCTTGAACAACGGGCCGCGTCGCTGGATTTCGAGCGCTGGTTTGGGAACGATGGGTTTCGGGGTGCCGGCGGCGATGGGCGCGAAAATGGCGCTACCCGATGAGCAAGTGATTTGTATTGCTGGCGATGCTAGCGTGCAAATGAATATTCAAGAGTTGGGAACACTAGCACAATACGGCATTAATATCAAGATTGTGATTGTAAATAATGGCTGGCAAGGCATGGTGCGGCAGTGGCAGCAGGCGTTCTATGGGGAGCGTTATTCGTCGTCGAACATGACTGTAGGGATGCCGGATTTTGTGAAGCTGGCTGAAGCTTATGGCGTGAAGGGGATGCAGGTTTCGCAGCCGGAGGAACTCAAAGGTGCGATCGCTCAAATGCTCGCTCACGACGGCCCGGTGCTGATGAACGTGAAGGTGACGAGGGACGAAAACTGCTATCCGATGGTAGTTCCGGGTAAGAGCAACGCTCAAATGGTTGGTTTGCCGGAACGCAGCACGTTGCCATCTGCGGAGTTGGTTTATTGTCCGAGTTGCGGCGCTAAGAATGTTTCGACCAATAACTTTTGTCCTGAGTGCGGGACAAAAGTTTAACTAGGGACGCGGCAATGCCTTATCTGGCAGGGGTTTAAACCCCTGCCGAGCTTTCGGGTGAAGCGGTTTTTCCGGTTAAGTTGACACGATGAAAGGCCAATGCTGTGTGCTGACCGAAATCTGCTGTTCCACATGGAACACCATGTCCGCTGGCATCGCATCGAGAGCTTTAATCTGTAATCTCTAAGCATATTTTATGAGCCAGTGTCTAAACCCGGATTGCCTATTCCAAAACCCGTCTGGCTCTACAAAATTTTGTCAAAAATGCGGGAATAAACTGCTATTGGGCGATCGCTACGGAGCCCAAAAAATTATTGGACAAGGGGGATTTGGGCGCACTTTTCTAGCTGTTGACGAGTATAAACCATCAAAACCTCCCTGTGTTATTAAACAATTCTACCCCCAACTTCAAGGCGCTTCTAGTATCCAGAAAGCTGCTGAATTATTTGAGCTGGAAGCAGTACGCCTAGAACAGTTGGGTAAACATTCTCAAATTCCCGACTTATTAGCATATTTTAGTCAAGATGGACGGCAGTATTTAGTCCAAGAATTCATCGACGGTGAAAATTTAGCCCAAGCACTAGAATCTCAGGGATATTTTAGCGAAACGCAGATTCGCGACTTGCTTAATAATTTATTGCCAGTATTCGAGTTCATTCATTCCCGCCAAGTAATTCACCGGGATATCAAGCCAGAAAATATTATTCTTAGGCAAGATAGGCAATTGGTTTTAGTTGACTTTGGAGCCGCGAAATATGCGACACAAACGGCTCTAGGGCTAACGGGAACGAGAATCGGGACGGCGGGATATATGGCACCAGAACAAGCCAACGGTAAACCGATTCATGCTAGTGATATTTATAGTCTGGGTGTGACTTGTCTGTGTCTGTTAACTCAGGTTGAGCCGATTGATTTATTCGATGATAGCGAGTTTGAGTGGGTGTGGCGAGAACACTTAAAAACATCTGTCAGTTCGGAACTGGGTCTGATTTTAGATAAAATGATACAACCTGCTAGTAAGCGACGTTATCAATCTGCTACTGAAGTTTTGCAGGCTCTTGGTACTCAATCACCTCAATTATCAGCTAAAACACCTTCACCGGCACCGCGACCAGACTCGCTTAAATCAGCGCAGGGTGTTGACTATACTCGTCTCCGGGATTTATTGGCCACAGGGGAGTGGAAAGAGGCGGATCAGGAAACATTCAAAGTGATGTTAAAAGCTGCTAGACGGGAGAAGGAAGGTTGGTTCGATACGAACTCGATCGAGAATTTTCCAGGCGATGATTTGCGGACGATCGACAAATTGTGGGTAAAATACAGTCAGGGTCGTTTTGGCTTTAGCGTCCAGAAAAAAATCTGGTTAGAAATAGGCGGTAAAGTTGATTATGACACTGAATGCAAGCTAGGCGATCGTGTGGGTTGGAGAAAGAGGAGAAAGGGGAGGAAAGGTTGGTTGGAGTACGATGATTTAACCTTTAATCTAGAAGCACCACGGGGGCACCTTCCGTCGTGTGCGCGTGTGTTTGCGTGGGGGGGGGAAGGATTTGTTTGGGTTGTTGGGGTGTTGGGGTGGTTGGGGTTGGTTGTGTGGTTCTCTCTTCTCTCGCATCAAGAGCTGTAAGCTGTAATTTATAGGGATTTTAGCCCTTTGTCAAGTCTTTTTTTGAGAACCTTTTTCTACGAAGTTATCGGCTTTTAGTCATCTCATTACCTGTTACGCTTTGATATCACTCTTCAAACAACAGACTTGCGAAATTCGGGTCATAGTAATTGGCTAAAACAAACTGTTTATGGTTCAGAAACCGGGTTTTCAACCAAATATTTGGTTGTAGTCACCAGATTCGGTAAAAACCCGGTTTCTGGGGTCAGTGCGTAAATCCTAATCAACTGTAAATTCGAGATAAACGGTTTATGTGCGACTCTCAGAGATAGGGTCTAATACTTGAGAACCCGAAAGTCTATCTACTTAGGAGGAATCGTTATAAATTACACTCACTCTCCGGAAAAAGGCTAGACTTAGAGGCAGACATATTCAGTACAACTATCTCTATATTGCCACTGGGGGCACAAAGAAAAATGGCTATAGTTATACTTACTGATTTTGGCATTTAAGTGGGACTCAATACCCGCTCTATTACTGCTCAATACCCTCTTGCTGCTAAATGCAAAGCGGGTTATGGCGAGGGATTCTCGGAGGAATTATGATGAACCTAAATTTAGATACTATTTTCTCATCGCTGATGAACCCGGCCCTGAACGAGTTTCAGGTTTGGGCTTTGCAAAACCCGGAAGAAAGTCTCAGCAAAACGATGCTACCGCCGATCGCCCTGATTGAGGGTTTGATTGCCAACGAACCCACCTATTTGCAGATAAAACGGCTGGCTTTCGGAGCCAACTTTTGCTGCGCGGGGCAAGTCGTGATGGGAGAGTTTGACACGCTGGAAAAAGCACTCACATCGCCCCAGGCGCGCGGATGGCGGCTAGGTACTTCTGTACTCGATCCCGATAGCGCCCCCAACCAAGATGTCGGCGGCAGGAACCTTTTCCTGCTGTCTTTGTCCGATCGCGCTACTGATGTTAGCAGCAACCACGCAGCATTCCGAAGCTGTATGCAGAAGTATCTCTTCAACAGTGCCACAACGGATCGCCAGGGAGACGAAATCAGCAGACGGTTGCTCGATCGGCTAGCCGCAGATTATGCCGAGATGTCGCACGGTGCGGGGGGAGCGTTTTTTACCGATGTCAAGCGGGGTTGGATGGGATTTTTAGTCCGATATTTGCACTACGTCATCTTTGGGATTAATCCAGACGATTCAGAGTCGATCGAACTTCTCACCGAATTGCATTACACCCGCCAAAGCCCGCTGCACTACTTCGCCGTCATCGGCAATTTGCTGCAAAGCCTGAACCTGTTTGGACACGGGGATTTGTCCGCTCTAATCGAGCGTGCGGCGACTATCTATGAAAATTCCCCAGCTTTAGCCGACTTCCAGGAGAGCTCGGAAAACAACGGCATGACTAAGCGGGAATTGGCGAAGCTGATGACATCAATTATGGGGATAGCGGGACTGCAAGGCCCCCTGCACCTAGGCAACACGGCAATGGGATACCGCCCTCTCCCCGCCTATAAAGGACAGCAGACGGCCGAAATTAACCCGACTGATTTTTGGGATCAGCTCGATTTGGACGATCGCCCGTCGATCGAGCTCTTCCTCCTCGAATGCGCCCGCCTCTGGGCTCCCGTCAGCGCCACCCACCGAGTCGCAACAGAGCCCTTCACCGCAACGGTAGCGGGCAAAGAGCGCACTTTCCCTGCCGGAACCAAGGTACTGATACCGCTCAGCCTGGGGCTGCTAGACGAGAGTTTCTGGGGCTCTACGGTATACGAATTCAACCCTAAGCGCGAGAATCTGTGCCCTTTTCATATGGGATTTCATTCCGTGGGCGATCGGAGTGCGGGACGGATTTGCCCCGGTAAAGAGATCGCACTCAAGATGCTGGTGGATGTCGTGAGTACGGTAGGCAAAGTGCGCCGAGCCTCGGAGCCGAATTTGCAGAGGTAATCAATCCAAAAGCTCGATCGGACAGCGGTTGAAACTGAGATATTATATCATTCTCAAGAACAGGCTCTCCGGCCTGTTCCACAAAGAATTAATTGCTTGTGGGGAGTAGGGGTTGGGCATCCTGCCGGCACATAAAAGCCTTATTGAGAATGGTGCAAGATGTGAGTTGAAACCGCACGCCACACAAACTATCTATCGATCGACTAAGAAATCATATCATTTGCGGTTACACCGGAATGATGTTGACTGTTGACTGTTGACTGTTGACTGTTCACGGCGTCAACTGTCAACTGTCAACCGTGAACTCGAATTTACTATTCCGATGCTAAGGGATTTGATATCAAGGGGGTATCTAATAGGAAACCAAAACACAACTATTTTGAGGATAGATAATACCATGTTAATCGAACACAAGCAACTAAAAGACATCGCGAATTGGATGAAAGTAGAACATCCAGCCGAGTTACCCGAAGCCCTGCAAGGTATCTTTTTTATGGACGGGAATGTTTTACCAGACGATTGTCTGATGATGTACAGTTCAGACTGGAATGCTGCCGAACGGACGTTATTGCTGCGCGTTTTTGACCCTGTTATCTGGACATTTCATTCATCAATTGCGGGACGGATGTTAATTTATTTAGTTAAATTTTCTCGCTTCAGCTACTTGTTCCGATTCTCGGATGCAACTTTGCAGCACGGGCACATTACGCCCATAGTGTTTGGATTTGCTGTGCCGCAGTGGCTTGTAGATTTTTTGATCGATCGAGATCCGAACACTCCGAATGGAGATATCTGGTATCGCACAAACTCGTTTTTCGGCAGACCTCCTGACAACGGATATATACTTCGCAGAATTGTAGACAAAGATGGCAATTACACCTCAGCTTTTCCAGATATGCTGTCTAAAGTTGAGAGTGATTGTTTAATCATTGCCAAAGAGTAAAAATATTTACAAAAACTACAAAACCCGCTTCGTTAGGCGGGTTTTGTCGTTCGAAGTGGGGGGATTTGAACCGACGACCTATACGATGCCAAGTGTGATGTGATATCGTTTCCGATTGTATCGGAATCATAAAATCGAGTCAACAGTTAACACTCAACCATTCAGTTTTTCGACCCCGATTCATATCAACTGCGGTAGCAGGAGAATTAATATTACCCACAGGTTGGACACGGCACCGTGCAACCGGAAACGATATTACTTCTGGTTTATCAGAGTTTATTTGCAATGATTATACAGCGTATTCTAGGTTCATAAAGTAGTAGGGACAAGGCATTGCCTTGTCCCTACGGGGATTCATGGATCAGGAGTGTACTTCACAAACAACGTGGAATTTGCAGTAAGATGTTTGGTTTCACCCTTTTTTTATTTGCCAACAGTCTCTTAATCCATCGTCCCTACAGTATTCTCACCTAATTAATTAGCTCGATCGGACTAGAGGAGAGCAAAATCTGTGGCAGTAATCACGCTTGCAGGCACATTGCGGAGAGTTGCCAAAAGTTGACCGGAACCCGTAACTCGGATGAGAGTGGAACTATTCTCAGCAACAATGCTCAGTTGGGAGAAATCCAGACCCCCAATTAAGCCGATCGAATCGAGGCCGTATTGAAAGTCTAAAATAGTCTCGCTGCCTAGGTCAATACCCAACATAAATCGATCGTTCCCGGTGCCTCCAATCAGAGTATCATTCCCTTGATCTCCAAACAAGAAGTCGTCCCCAGCACTGCCAAGCAAACTGTCCTCATCCTTACCGCCGTAAAGAGTATCGTTCCCGACCTCCCCATTGACAGTATCCTGACCTTCATTGCCAAACAGCAAATCGTTGCCCAAACCGCCGCATATTTGGTCTTTTCCGCCAGTAGAACCAATAGGAAGAGGGCTACCAATATCCCCGTACACTGTATCTTCCCCCTCGCCGCCACAGATAGTATCACTGCCTTCATCGCCAAACAGCAGGTTGCTGCCCAATTCGCCCAGAACAACGTCATCGCCCTTGCCAGCACGTACTGTATCATTACCATCACCACCTGCGATCGTATCTTGATTTTTCTCTCCGCTGAGGAAGTCATCGCCCGCCAAACCGAACACCAAATCGTTGCCAGTCAAATCCGGGTCGAAGGGGTTAATAGTTCCCCCGTAGATAGTATCGTTACCCTGGTCGCCAATTAAAGTATCGCTTTCTTGGTCGCCGAAAATAATATCGTCATCTTTGCCGCCGTAAACAACATCCTCGTTCTTGCCAGCAAAGATTAAATCATCTCCAGCAACCCCATTGAGGTAATCATTACCTTCATTGCCAAACACCAAGTCCCTGTCTATATCTGGACCAACCGGGAAAGCACTGTTAAGTCCCCCGTAAACATTATCATTGCCTCGCAACCCTGCCAACAAATCATCGCCGTCAAAACCATTTATTTCGTCACCGTTATTAGTGCCGAGAATAGTGTCGTTGCCGTTAGTACCGTTGCGGGTATTCGTGACAGAATTTGGGCCGCGAATACTGCTAATGCTGGGTAAAACAATTTGCGAACAAATGCACTCAGCATCTTGTCCTTCTTGCGGTGGTAGTGGTGTTGGTGGTGGTGTTGGTGGGACTGGGGCGAAGGAATTGCCAAAATTAATATTGCTAACATTAGTGCCACTGACAGCAATAATATCAGCAGGATTGGCAGTAGTTGGCGTCCAACCAGGTTGATTTACTTCCCGAACTCGATAAGTCCCCGGCCCTAAATTAGCGAAACTGTAGGCGCCCAAACTATCAGTTGAAGTGTTAACTTCTCCAGCATCTAAAGAGTTATTGCTGTTAGCGTCAAGGAAGATTTGCCAGTTCGGCAAGAGCGGTTCTTGAGTGTCCAAAACCCCATTGTTATTGAGGTCATTAAACTTGCTGCCGCTAATGCTAATATTTTGGAAATTGCCGAAATTAATTCCACTACGACTTTCGCTACTGCCCAGATTAACCGCCCCCGGATTAGCAGTAGTTTGCGTCCAGCCAGTCTGCTGCACCTCCCGCACATTGTAGGTGCCGGGATTGAGATTGTTGAAACTGTAATTACCAGAATTGTCAGTGGTAACTATAGTTTCGCCCGAATCTAAAGAGTTGTTCCCGTTAGCATCGAGGAAAATTTGCCATCCCGAAAGACCAGTTTCCTCCGCATCCTGAGTAGCGTTGCCGTTGCGGTCGTTGAATTTAAGACCGCTGATGCTGCTTTGTTGGACGGGAGTCGGAGGCAGAGGCGGAGTCGGAGTCGGAGTCGGAGTCGGAGTCGGAGTCGGAGTCGGCGTTGGTGTTGGCGGGACTTGTTGGTTGCCGAAATTGGCAGTGGAAGTTTGACCTGGATCTAAGGGAACGGTTCGGGGGTTAGGGGTGGTTGGTGTAAAACCTGTCGGCACCACTTCCCCGACGTTGTAAGTGCCTGTTTGCAGGTTGGGGAAGCTGTAGCTGCCATCGGTACCGGTAGTAACTTGGGTTTCTCCGGTGTCTAAAGTGCCGTTGTTGTTAGTGTCAAGGAAAATCGTGACGCCAGGGATGCCAATTTCTCCGGTATCTTGAGTGCCGTTACCGTTGGTGTCGTTAAATTTAAGGCCAGTTATGGTGCCCGTCTGGAGGCTATTGCCGAAATTAACTGTAGCAGGAGTCGTTTCACCTGCTGCCAGCGTGACTGAAACCGGATTGGGAGTAGTTGGCTGGCTGAATGACGGTACAACTTCCCGAACGTTGTAAGTGCCTGCGGGCAAGTTGGGGAAATTGAAGCCGCCGTTAGCATCGGTAGTTGCCGAAGTTTCTGTGGCATCGAGAATGCCGTCGTTGTTCGTGTCGAGGAAAATCGTAACTCCCGGAACACCGGGTTCTCCGGCTCCTTGAGTCTGATCGCGGTCATCGTCGTTAAATTTGATGCCAGTAATGCTGCCTAGTACAGCGGGTGTCGATCGATTGCCGAAATTCACCGGAGCAGGAGTAGTTTCACCTGCTGTCAGAGTCACTGAAACCGGATTGGGAGTAGTCGGTTCGCTGTTTGGCGGCACGACTTCCCGAACGTTGTAAGTACCTGCGGGCAAGTTGCCGAAAGTGAAACTGCCGTCAGCCCCGGTAGTTGTGCGAGTTTCGCCGGCATCGAGAATGCCGTCGTTGTTCGTGTCGAGGAAAATCGTAACTCCCGGAACACCGGGTTCTCCGGCTCCTTGAGTCTGATCGCGGTCAATGTCGTTAAATTTGATGCCAGTAATGCTGCCTAGTACAGCGGGTGTCGATCGATTGCCGAAATTCACCGGAGCAGGAGTAGTTTCACCTGCTGTCAGAGTCACTGAAACCGGATTGGGAGTAGTCGGTTCGCTGTTTGGCGGCACGACTTCCCGAACGTTGTAAGTACCTGCGGGCAAGTTGCCGAAAGTGAAACTGCCGTCAGCCCCGGTAGTTGTGCGAGTTTCGCCGGCATCGAGAATACCGTCGTTGTTCGTGTCGAGGAAAATCGTAACTCCCGGAACACCGGGTTCTCCGGCTCCTTGAGTCTGATCGCGGTCAATGTCGTTGAATTTGATGCCGGTGATGGTACTCAGCGGTACGACAACGGGAACAGGCTGTGCCGAAAATTCCGAAGTGTTGCCGACGGCGTCGGTTGCTGTCGCGGTGATTAATTGGCCTGCGGTGACTGCTGCTGGGAAAGTTTGATTAAAAGCAGCGTTGCCGGCGGCGTCAGTCGTTACCGGGATAGAAGCAATTAAGGTTTGACCTTGGGTTCCCGGGGGATTGTTGGCGAAAAATTGGAGGGTGAAATTGGCACTGGGAATGCTGTTGTAAGTTCCCGCGACGGTGACGCTGCCAGCGCTGGCGATAGCGGTGGTGAGTACGGGGGTGTTTTGGAGGTTGTTTGCACCGATGTCGGCGTCGCTTGCATCGTTGGCCGTGGGGCCGTTGTTGCCGAGGTCGATGCCTAAGCCGGCGTTGGCGAAGATCGAGTTGTTTTGGATGCGGTTGCCGGTACCGGCAAGGAGGTTTACTCCTGAACCGAGGTTGCTGGCGATCGTATTTCCTTGACCTGCTGCTGTACCGCCGATCGCATTATTGTTTGCTCCGTCAATCAACACCCCAGTAATATTGGGCACGGGGGAGGTACCGTCGAAGCCGACGCCGATGAAGTTACCGAACAAGGAGTTGCCCGTGGTGCTGGGGCCAGAAAGTGATAGGCCGTTACCGTTGCTGTTGCCGGAAATAATGTTGCGGGCGGCTGGGGTTGTCCCGCCAACAATGTTGTTGTTTGCACCTCCCTGGATGACGACGCCGATACCAGTGTTGGGCAAAGCGGCGTTACCTGAGACGTTGGTGCCGATGAAGTTCCCTGTCAGAGTATTGCCCGTAGTGGTGGGACCAGACAGTCCCACACCGTTACTGTTGCCGGAAATAATGTTGCGGGCGGCTGGGGTTGTCCCGCCAACAATGTTGTTGTTTGCACCTCCCTCAATGGAGACGCCGAAAGCAGCGTTGGGCAAAGCGGCGCTGCCGATAGCGTTGGTGCCGATGAAGTTGCCTGTCAGGGTATTGCCGGTGGCACCGGCACCCAGAATGGCAGCACCGTGAATGCTGTTACCGGAAATGACATTCCCGCTAATCGTGTTGGTGGGTAAGCCGTTGATGCTAACGCCGCTGGTGTTGGGCAAGGCCAGGGTGCCGGCAGCGTTGGTGCCAATGTAGTTGCCCAGTACTTGGTTGCCTCCTGTACCGCCAACGATGGTGATACCGTCGGCTGTATTCCCAGAAATGATGTTGCGATCGCCCGGGTTAGTTCCGCCAATTATGTTGCCACTGCCACTCTGAACGGCGATGCCGAAAACAGCGTTGGGCAAGGCCGCAGTGCCGGCAGCGTTGGTGCCGATGTAGTTGCCCAGCACTTGGTTGCCTCCTGTACCGCCAACGATGGCGATACCGTTGGCTGTATTCCCAGAAATGACGTTGCGATCGCCCGGGTTAGGCCCGCCAATTATGTTACCGCTGCCACTCTGAACAAGGACGCCAAATAAGTTGGGTGCAGCGGTGTCAGCGGCGTTGATGCCGATGTAGTTGCCCACTAAGGTGTTGCCGTTGCTTTGGAGGGATATGCCGCTGCTGGTGAAGCGATTAATTATTAATCCCCGCAAAGTGCTGCCACCGCTACCAAGGAGGCTCAAACCCGTGTCAACCGCATTTGCTCCATCGAGTTGGATCAGGGGGGTGTCGACGAACTCCGGTTGAGAGGTGCCGTTAATTGTTACAGGACTGATAATAGGTGGCAAGGCAGTGGCAAGCGCGATCGTCTGAACGCCTGCGGCGGGAATATTGAAATTAATAATATCCGCCCCAGCAAGGGCATTGGCTTGAGTAATTGCATCTCGCAGCGAAAACGGCCCAGCATCGTTGGTATTAGTAACAGTAAACGTCGCCAAGGTATGTGCGTAATTTGCCATTACCTCTGGCTCGATCGCCAATCCTGTTTTAATCGCTCCCGTAGCGTATTCAAGTACCCAGTTTCCGCCTTTTTGGGCACTGCCCGTAATATCTGCAGAAGCAGCAATATTAGCTTTTGTGAACTTGCTCAGCTTTTGTACAAAAGCCTCTCCTTTTTCACCTGCTGCTACGTTACATCCGTATAGCAGAATTTCAAATCGATTTTTAATTGAGTTGACAGATGACGAAAACCACTGTTTCAAACTGTCGCGATATGTTTCTAAATTGTCGGAATTCACGATTGTTTGCCCTAGCTGCAAACTTCCCGAATCCCCGTGAGAAATAATGTGAACGCTTTCTATACCTTTGCGGCTCTGCAATGCTTCGGCAATTTGTTCGATGCCGTCCCGCGTGCGATCGACTAAAATTACCTCCATCCCAGCTTTAACACCAACCGCCAGACTTAGCCAATCTTCAACTGCTGAATCTACGAAGACTATGTGTAGGTTTTTCATAATTACTGTTCCCCCATGCACCTAAGTAGGTTTTCAAAATGTTGTTTCCGTGCGACGATAGTCGCTACTTCAATCACCACAAATACGGCAAGCACAAAACCCGCCTTCAACTTAGTAAAAGTTGTACAGACAAAGCTTTACAATTATCTATTTTTGTGATTCTTGTAAATCTGTTGGAGCTGCAAAGTTGCTCGATCGCACTTTTTTATTCTCAACTTAAAAAAACCAGACACCAGGTACAGCTAGCTTGTTCCCGATTACGGAAATTTTTCAAAAAACGTAAGTATAATTTACATAACTTAATGTAGGGTTTTTTACTAAGTACACTTTTGTGAAAAAGAATCCAACTCTACGCAAATTCCAAACCCAGAGAGTGGTAGGTATCTAGCAATTCTTCAATCTCAAATCTCCACTCTCGAATCTCAAACCGCAGGGCTGGGATTTTGGCAAATTCAGCGTGTCCCTCATAACATAGAGGAATAGTCGCCTTCATGGCATCATAGAAACTTGTCCCTCACATCATGGAAATAGATGACCCCTCAAAACTCCCCTGTTTCGCCCGTCACTTGGAAAGAAGACCGAGTTCTGCTAATTGACCAAAACCGACTCCCGAAAGAATACGGTGTAGTCGAAATTAGCCGCTGCGAAGATATGGCTGAGGCGATTAAAACTATGATAGTCCGAGGTGCTCCGGCGATCGGGGTAGCAGCAGCTTACGGGATGTATTTGGGGGCGCGAGAAATCGAAACGGGCGATCGTACCGAATTTCTCGCTAAATTAGAACAAGTTGGCGAGTTATTGCGTTCCACCCGTCCCACGGCGGTTAATTTGTTTTGGGCAATATCGCGAATGCTCAAAACAGCCGAGAAAACTAGCGGTTCTGTCGAACAAGTGCAAAAAACTTTGTTAGAAATGGCCAAAACCATTCAAGCAGAAGACTTGCAAACTTGTAAAGATATCGGTGACAAAGGTTTAGAAGTTCTGCCCGCTACACCGGAAAAATTGAACTTACTAACTCACTGCAATGCAGGTGCATTAGCAACTGCCGGCTACGGAACTGCTTTAGGTGTATTTCGTTCTGCTTGGCGAGAAGGAAGACTCGGAAGAGTTTTTGCAGACGAAACTCGGCCGCGTCTCCAAGGTGCAAAACTCACCACTTGGGAGTGCGTGCAAGAAGGAATTCCCGTGACATTGATAGCAGACAATATGGCCGCTCACTGCATGAAACTCGGCATGATTCACGCAGTAGTTGTCGGTGCAGACAGAATCGCTGCTAACGGCGACGCGGCCAATAAAATTGGCACTTACAGTTTAGCAATTGTTGCCAAAGCTCACAATGTCCCCTTCTTTGTCGCCGCCCCTTTGTCAACAATTGATTTTGAACTTTCCGACGGCAGTAAAATCCCCATTGAAGAACGCGATCCAGTTGAAATGTATCAAGTTGGAACTACGCGAATTTGTCCTGTGGGAGTAGAATTTTACAATCCCGCTTTTGACGTAACTCCGGCGGAATTAATATCGGGAATAATCACAGAACACGGCACGGTTGCTCCTGGAGCGTTGAAACAGTTTCAGGCAAAACAATTAGTTTAATTATATGTTTCTCAACTGCTCATTCCACATGGTTTCTGTGAAATTAAGCAGGATTTATAGCAGCAGCAACTGGCAGATCAAAGTTGCGATCGCAGCTCTAACTCTGCCAGTTGTTTTCAGTCCAGTCTCGGAAGCTCAAGTTTCACAAACGCTTAAAGCTAAGGAATCAGAAGCAAAAAAAATTGTGGGTTCGATGAATAAAGCTCAGCAAGTTTACTATGCTGAAAAAGCAGGTTTTACAAGTTCTGTTTCCAATCTATTGGTTTATATGGGTCTCCAAGTTAAACCTGACGCAGCCAATTATAGCTACTCGATCGCCATGGTGAAAAAAGGTGCTGTGTTTAACTACGGAGTATCGAAGCGAGCTAATCTCAAAAGTTTTGTGGGGGGAGTCTTTTTGGTGGGAAACAAGACCCAAACAATCTTGTGTCTAAATGTTGAGCCTGGCAAGACTAAACCAGCTCCTCCAACTAATACCAAAGGGGTTTTAGCCTGCGGTGCTAATACAGCAAAATTTACTCAATAAATTATGTCTAATTTACTGGGTAATTTAGCAAATAACTGGATAGTAAATGCAGATTTAGCTAAGCAATTGCTGGAACAAGAAGCTACTTTACTAGATGCTCGCGCACCTATTTTAAAGTGGTTTTGTCGTTTCCCACCAGCTATTCCCGTAACTTGGCAGGAATTTTCGCGTTCCGACTTTCCCCACAAGGGAAAAATTATCGAAAATAACACAATTTTAACTCTAAAACTGCAAGCAATTAGTATTTGTCAAGACAAACTTGTGATAGTGGTTGCCGATTCTGTGAAAGGGTGGGGCGAAGATGGGCGAATTGTTTGGATGTTGCGGACTTTGGGACACGAAAAAGCAGTTTTTGTCGATGGAGGATATCGGGCTTTAATCAAAGCAGGAATTAATCGAGTAAAAGCTGCAAACAATCCACCGAAAACAGGAGATTTTGTAATATCTCGCTGCTCGACTTGGGAAATCAAGCAGGATGATTTAAAAGCAATTTTAGGCAATGAGAATTTAGTCATTATTGACGCCAGAGAGCCGCGAGAATATGCAGGTAAAACGCCTTACGGAGAAAAGCGGGGCGGCCACATTCCCGGTGCGGTTCACCTCTACTACAAACAGTTAATGGACAAACAGGGACAACTGCTGGCTCGCGGGGAAATTGTCGCTATTTTGCAGCAAAAAGGAGTTTCGCAGTCAACTCAAATTGTGAGTTATTGCTCCGGGGGAATTCGCTCTGCATGGTTGACTTGTGTGTTGACAAATGTGGGATTTAATGCTAAGAATTATGCAGGTTCTATGTGGGAATGGTCGGCTTCGCGTGCCGATAGCTATCCTCTTTCAATAAGCCTTTCAGGGGCGGGCTAGAAGCCCACCCACAAGAAAATTTAATGTTTGTGGAACAGGCCGGAAAGCCTGTTAAGCGAGAATGGTATCTGAACTCAGATTCAACCTATTAACTACAAACGATCGAGGTTGAGATTCTCAACCGACTTGTTCGATATACTGAGCGAGATCGTCGCGCAGGCGGCTGAGTTCGGCTTCGGTGGTGACGCGCACGCGATCGTCCCTAACCGTAATCAGCACTTTTGCAGCAAAAGGAGTTGGCCAGATATTCGGGTTGCAGAAAACTTCCAAAAATACATCTCCTGCATACCGATATTCCATCGGTTTCTGGGGAGAAGCTTTGCCGCCAGAGGTTTTGGCTGCTACAGCTTTCAAACTGTCCATCAAAGCGGCGATCGCACTTTGCAAATCCCGCGCAGCTTGCGGGGAAAAGCTAAAGGAGACAGAACCTTCAACTAAATTCAGTGTCAGCGGAGAAAGAGACATGGGCAATGAAATTTAACATACTATTGTTAATGATAAAAAATATAGTAACCCAAAAGAAGTACATTCCAGCTCAATTGGACTGCGAAACTGGTATTAATTAAAAATTGTCTCAAGAAGCTAGGCTAAATTAATGAATATAAATCTAGTCGCAAGCTAGATTCAGCAATACTTTTAACCTGTTAGGACTTGATAAGCTTTAAACTAGAAGCCAGAAAACTTGACGGCCGAGCGAGGATATTTTATGGTTGCCGATAACCGTTCCGAAGTCCGCAAGGTTTTAATAATTACCTTATTGCTAAATTTGCTGGTGATGGCAATTAAAGCAGCCGTGGGATGGCTGACTGGTTCCCTCAGTTTGCTGGCAGATGCTTTGCACAGCGTCACGGACAGCGCTAATAATATTTTAGGATTGGTAACTAATCATTATGCCAATCCGCAGCCCGATCGCGATCATCCCTACGGGCACCAAAAATTTGATGCTCTCGGAGCTCTGGGAATTGCTGCTTTTCTGGGAATTGCCTGTTTTGAAATTCTCAGCGGTGCTGTCGAAAGGCTGATTAACGGGGGTAAAGCTGTCAAAATATCCCCAAATGAACTGTGGATTTTGCTGATTGTACTGGGGATTAATATTTTTGTCACCTTTTACGAGCGCAGAGTTGGCAAACGTCTCGGTAGCGCGATTTTAGTGGCTGACGCTCAGCACACGATGAGCGATGTTTGGGTGACAATTATGGTCATCGGCGGGTTGATTGGTGTTTGGCAAGGGCAGGTTTGGAATATACCTCAATTACAATCCCTGGATGTGTTTTTGTCTTTTCCTGTGGCTGTTTTGGTATTTAGAAGCGGTTGGAAGGTTTTAACAGAAAATCTGCCTTGGTTGGTGGATGAAATGGCGATCGCACCGGAAGTTATTCACGCGATCGCGCTCGATGTACCGGGGGTTGTCAACTGTCACTCGATCGCCTCCCGCGGCGTTGTAGGGCGTCAAGTATTTATTGATATGCACATGATTGTCGATGCTGTCGATGTAGAAACTGCTCACGGGATTACAGAAGAAGTAGAAGCCCGTTTGGAAGAACGTTTCAGCCCTGTACGCATCTTAATTCACGTTGAGCCGCCGGCTTACCATTCCGACCAAATTAGCTACGATTCTGGAGAGAAGGAAGAAGTTAAGCGTGAAGTTCGGTAACGGATGAGTGTAACGGATTTAACGGATAGACTGAAGCTGGAAGAGGATGGATGTGAAGGAGGAAATATTTAGGCTGTATTTCCAGGAAACAGCAGGTTGAGGGATGAAGGAGGAAGGCGGTTTTTGCGATCGCAATTCCTCTAATTTTTTAAATGCTATCAAGGGAATTAACGCGATCGCACTTAATTTAGTGCTAGTTTTCCACAGGAAAAGGGGGGTTTTCCACAGAAATCGGCAAGTTTTCCACAATAGTTTTGATAATTATCGGGCAAGAGACTATTGGTACAAGTTCCGAGTTTTTTGGATTTCTACGGCCATTTTCTGTCGCAAGTCCCAAGGTAGCAGAATTTCGACTTCTGAACCTAAAGCGCGCAACCACCTCAGCGGGTAGTAGTCTGTCTCTCGGTAAGTGACTTGGTAGTAAGCATCGTCGGTTGGGCGAGACTGGAGGATTTGTAAAAGTGCCGATCGATGTTCTGGGTTGGGAGTGTATTGTGTGATTAATGTGGCGGCGCGATCGTACTCTATGGCGGTACAGGTAGAGTGAATGCTGATTCCTTGCAGGTAGGATTGAGCGAAAGTGCTATTTCGCGTTCATCCTAGCTCTGATTAACAGTATGATATACTCAAATATCTAGGAGGTTAAATTTGATGAGTAGTAACGATACTTTCCAAGACTACAAAGTTAAGCACCTTTTCTTGCTGGTGGGTGAAAACCCACTGCCTAATTATGTAGCTACCATGAAGCTACTAGACACAGGCGGCACAGTATATCTTGTTTACACTAATCAAACACTATCGCAAAAAGCTCTATTGATGACGGCACTAAAAACTCAAGGCTTCAAAAACAAAGAGGTGGAATTAAAGGACAATAAATCTAATGCCTATCGAATCTATGACAAAGTTCATCAAGAAGCTAAAAAAATATCAAATACCAATCCTAATGAAGAGCCAGAAAAAAAACTAATAGGGCTACATTATACAGGCGGTACAAACACAATGGCAGTTCACGCTTATCGAGCCATAGATGCTTTAAATAGAAATGATACAGTCTATAGTTACCTAGATGCCAAAACGCTAGAGATATTTATAGACAATCCCTCTTCTGATTCTACTCACAGAGGAGTTCATTTAACAGTGCCTCTAGAAGTCTTATTTAAACTCCACAAGTATGAATGGCACGAATATAAGAAGCCACTTACTAAACCAATTTTACCAGATGCAGCCGCTGAATTTGTCAGACTATATCAAGATGAGGTAATAGCCAAAACCTGGAGAACCTGGGCTAATACTCATCAGTATAAGAACTGGGGAGAACTTAACAAAGCAAAAAATTTAGAAACTGGTCAGTGGAAATCTGAAGATGAGCTTTCTAATTTATCTTTGAGTTTAACAGGCGTACACCCAGAAATTATCGAAGTTCTGCGTCATAATTTAGATGCTTCGCCGACTCAACTTTCCTTAAATGTCACTAAAGCAAAAGGATTTGAGAGTTTTCAACAAGTTTGTGGATGGCTAGGAGGTATTTGGTTAGAACATTATGTGCTTCAGCAAGTTAAGGAACTGACGCAAGACTTACAGCTTGGTGAAAGCAAAATGTCAATTCATATTCGCAAATATCAAAGTGAAGGAGGAAAATTTGAATTTGATGTTGCTTTCATGCGAAGTTATCAATTATTTGCCATTTCCTGTACAACCAGTGCCGAACACACATTATGTAAGCTCAAACTCTTTGAAGCATACATCAGAGCTAAACAATTAGGTGGTGATGAAGCCAGAGTAGCTTTAGTCTGCTGTTGTGATGGTAACAAGTATATTAATCAACAAAGTATGTACAGATATCTAAAAAGTCAGTTAGAAGGCTCTATAAACAATCCTAATGTGGCTGTATTTGTCAGACAAGATTTACTAAATTTAAAAGAAAAAATTGCAGATTGGGTTGACCGAACTAAGGGTAAATCATGAGTAAACTAACTGTCACTGTAATCGATACAACAGGAATTCAAGACTATGTTTTCAGCAGTAACCGTCTGCGCGAAAATATTGGAGCATCTTACTTAGTATCTCAAGCTACTAAAGAATGGGCTGAAAAAGCTTTGCTGGATTTAGCAAAAGAACTTAATCAAAAAGTTCATATTCCTAAACGTAATTCATTACAGGAAATCCATATCGGTAATGAGGATGTAGCGGCTGAGATAGTTTATGCAGGAGGTGGCAATACAGTCTTACTGTTTGCAAACTTTGAATATGCTGAACGTTTTACGCAAATTTTGACAAAACGAGTGTTGCAAAATGCACCAGGTTTAAATATTGTCGTTGCTCATGACAAAGAATTTGAATTGGATAAGGGAGCGTTCAAAAAGAAATTAAATCAGCTTTTGGAAAAGGAATTAGCGAAAAAGAAACGTGAGCGAGTTGCTTCTGTACCTTTATTAGGTTTAGGAGTAACAGCAGCTTGTCGTTCGACTCAATTTCCCGCAGTCAATACCAGCGAAAAATATATTGATGCAGATGAAGAGGATATTTATCTAATTTCTAGAGAAAGTGAAGCCAAACTCAAAGCAGTTCCTAAAGCAAATCAGAAACTGATAGAAAAATTTGCTGGCACTTTTAACTCAGACATTTATGATTTTCCCTATCGCACAGACTATTTAGGTCGTTCTGAAGGTGAATCAAGTTACGTTGCGATCGTTCATGCAGATGGTAATGGGATGGGAAATCGATTTCAAAAATGCGGGGAAGGAAAATCTGACAAAGAGGCAATTGTTAAAATGCGTAAACTTTCTCTAAGTGTTGAGGATGCTGGAATAAACGCTTTGAGAAAAGTTTTAGAGATAGTTCATGACTCTATTGAGAACGGAGAAATAAAAGGTAAAATCGGTCAATTACCTCTAAAAAAATCTAAGAATGGTAAATACTACCTACCGTTCCGTCCTTTAGTGTATGGAGGTGACGATGCTATCTTTGTTTGTGAGGGAAGGCTAGGACTCGAGCTGGCAGCAATTTATCTGAGGGAATTTGAAGAACAAAAAGATATAGAAGGTCAACCGCTTAACTTGACGGCTCGTGCTGGTATTTGTGTTGTCAAAGCTCACTATCCCTTTGCTAGAGCTTACCAAATAGTTGATGAATTATACGGAGCTGCGAAAAAACTGATTTCTCAAGAAAGAGAACGATTGGAGGAAGATAAGGAATATTATTGTTCGACTCTAGATTGGCATTTTGCCGCCAGCGGTTTAATTGGTAGTTTGGGCGAAATTAGGCAGCGGGAATATGAAGTTCCATCGGGAAACATGATGATGCGACCAATACGCCTAAAAGAGTATGACAGCGACGATAACCAATGGCGGACTTGGGCGAATTTTATTAGCGCAGTTCAACATTTTAATGGCTACTTTGATGATGTAGAAGGTAATGAAAAATGGAAAGACCGTCGCAATAAAATAATTGCCTTGCGCGAAGTTCTCCGCCAAGGTGCTGACAACACGAAACAGTTTATGACTACTTACGGCATCAAACAACTGCCACCTTTTCCACAAATTGATAACTTACAGCAGGAAGGTTGGGGCGAACAAAATGAAAAGTATTATTGCGGTTATTTTGATGCGATCGAAGCAATGGATTTTTACATGGGCTTAAAGGGTGACAACAATGAGCAGCTATGAATTGCAAGTACAGATTAAACTTTTGAGCGATACAACCTTTGGTCGAGGTGACGGTGTTGCGGGTTTAGTTGACCAAGAAGTAGAACATGATTCTTTCGGATTTCCTTATCTTCGAGGGCGTACTTTAAAAGGTTTATTGAGTGAGGAGTGCGATAATTTAATTGTCTTGCTCAAAGGCGAGAAATTTCGACATTGGAAAAAGATTAGAAATCAATTATTTGGTGTTTCGGGAAGCACTCTAGAAACAGCATCAATGGTCCGCGTTGGCGATGCTTGTTTGCCACAACAGTTACGGGAAGCCGTGGGAAATCAAATAGAGAAGGAGCGAGAAGAAGATAAACCGCGTTTAACACCAACAGATATATTGCATTCCCTGACAACAATTCGCCGCCAAACCGCAATTAATCCTGATAATGGCACAGCAGATAAAGGTAGCCTGCGATCTGCTCGCGTGGTAATGCGCGATCGCCCTAAAACCCCATCCCGTTTTACGGCTTTCCTGTTTTTTGATGAAGAACCAACACCAGATATGAAAGCTCTTTTAGCAGTTGGGATTGTAGCACTTCGGCACGTTGGTAGTGGACGCAACCGAGGGCGAGGTCACATCCAATGTAGTTTATGGGATGCCAGTGGTCAAGATATTACTCAAGATTTTATCTATCTTTTCGGAACAATTGAGGAGGTAAATAAATGAAAGTAATCACCTTTCTTTTAGAGACGCAACAGCCAATTTTAGCAACTTCGTTTCAGGGCGATCCAAATAGTGATGTGTCTTTTCCTTATATTCCTGGGAGTATGATTAGAGGTGCTTTGATTGGTCGTTACCTCAAGCGCCACCCAGAATTAGGGGAAGATATTTTCTCAGATGTAGGTATCTATAAAAAGGTGAAACGCTTATTTTTTGATGGCAATACCCGTTACTTAAACGCCTATCTATTCTGTAAACAACACAAAAAACGTACTTTACCTGCGCCTCTTGCTTGGTATAGGGAAAAGGATGATGAATTACCTACACCAAAAGAAACAAGAAGTTTATCTGTTCACGATTTGAGTCAATATCTCCCAGAACAGCTATCTCTGAAAAGCTTAAGTGAAAAATTTTGCACTGTTAATGAAAGACAAGTTGTTTTATACAGAGAGAACCGACGGATTAATATTCATACCTTACGCGATCGCACTAAAGGACGTTCCTCACCAACCAAGCGCGACCCAGCTACCAATCAAGTTATTCAAGAGGGAGAAGGTACTATCTTCCGTTATGAAGCTTTAGATGTTAAACAAACTTTCCAAGCCGTTATCTTGTGTGAAGATGATAATGCAGAAACTCTTCACGAGCTACTAAAACCAGCAGATATATGGTTCGGTGGCTCTCGAAGTGCTGGCTACGGACACACAAAAATTCATGCAGTTAAGTGTCAAAATATTAAGGATTGGCATGAAGTAGATATTAGCCCCGAACAACGACTTAATCGTCGAAAACTAAAAATCACCCTTCTTAGCGACACAATTCTCCGCGATCGCTGCGGACAATTCTCAGTCACTCCCTGTTTGGTCAAGCAAGCGATTGAAGATAAGTTAGCAGTGCAGTTACCTGAAGCAACCAATGTCTTTATCAGTAGCACTGTTGTTGGTGGATTTAATCAAAAATGGGGTTTGCCTTTACCGCAAGTACCAGCTTTATCAGCAGGAAGTGTTTTTGTATTTGATGCACAACTAACAACAGAACAAATTAAGACTTTAGAAACAGAAGGGATTGGCGATCGCTGCATAGACGGTTTTGGTAGAGTTGCTGTTAATTGGTTGGGAGACTATCGAGAATTTTCTGCTAGACCTCCTGAGCCAATTAAAAAAGATATTCACTTAGACGAAAAATATCATGACTTAGCTGGACAAATGGCTGAAAATATTTTACGCCAAAAGCTAGAGCAGTTTCTCGTAGATAAAGTCAGCGATATTAAGATACAAGGCCAAATTACCAACAGCCAACTTTCTCGCCTAGAAATTGTTGCTCGAAAAGGATTGACAAATCCTCCCAGCCTTCTGCCAATAATAGAGTTATTGAGTAGTTTGACTTCAAAGGCCAGCGAACAGTATAGAAATACAAAAGTTTCTGGCAATAAATCTCTCGAACAGCAGCTTAAAGATTGGTTGATAGACCCAATGCAATCCAGCTCCTGGCTGAACAATTCCCAGGAATTAGAAGTTAATATTGCTGGAGTGACTCGCAAACTTGAACCTGATTCCAATCTGGTTAAAGAGTATACACTGCGTTTAATTATGGCAGTTGCTAAAAAAGCCAAAAAGGAGAGCAATCGATGACTGAGGAAAGTTCTTTAAGGGAAAATGAATTGACACGGAAACAGCGTTATATTATTAAACGCATTATTGTACGCGGCACTTTAACTTTAGATACTCCTACTTGTCTGGGAAGCGGTGATGCTGAAAGTCCAACGGATTTACCATTACTCAGGGATAGTATTAGCGATCGCGCTCTTTTAACAGGTTCCTCAATTGGGGGTGCATTGCGGAACTACTTGCGAGAACGCGAACATGGATACACGGCTAGCGAATACGCTGATGATTTAGCAACCCTCTTATTTGGAGGAATGCGGAGTGATGATGATGGGAATCAAAGTCCTTTAATTATTGATGATGCGATCGGCAATAAACCAATCAAAACAGAACTTAGAGATGGTGTAAAAATCAATAGTGCTACAGGAACAGCAGCCGAGAAAGCTAAGTATGATTTAGAATTGCTGCAAGCTGAAACAGAATTTATACTTAGTTTTGAGCTGCTAATAGAGAAAAACGAAGATGAAGCCAGGTTAGTTAAAGCATTAGCGATCGCACTCCAAGGATTAGAACCTAAAAAAGATCCCAATGTCTCTGAATGTCAAAATGATTCAAAAAGTGGCGAAATTTGTCTCGGCATGAAAAAGCGGCGCGGTTTTGGTCGCTGTCATGTAAAAGAGTGGCAGGTTTGGAATTTTAATCTGGAAGATGCAGACGATCGCATGGCTTGGTTAACCCTTGACCATTCTTGGTTAACTGACCCACCCTGTAGTAAACCACCCGCTGTTGATGCTTCAATTGTCGAAGCAATGAAAAAAGCAGGTCTTGGTGTAGCAGAAGATTGGGAAGATAAGCGCAATCACTTCCTCATCCACGCTACATTCAAATTAGTTGGTTCCCTCCTCATCCGTTCCGGTCAAGATTCAACTGGACGCGCCCCTGATGTTGTACACTTAAAATCTCATCGACATAACGAAACTAATCCAGTATCAGTATTATCTGGTACGAGTTTAGCAGGAGTATTACGGCATCGTGCTGAGAGGATTATTAATACCCTTGAGAAGCCAACAAGCATCATTGATGAAGTATTTGGCCCTGACTTTAGCAAGGATAAAAGCAAACAGGCAAAAGCAAGCCGTTTAGTTGTCCATGAAAAAGTTATCAAAGATGCAACTGACTTAGTACAAAATCGGATTGCGATCGACCGTTTTACTGGAGGTGCATATCATGGCGCATTATTTGACGAACAACCTATATTTGGTGGCGATGGAACCATTGTCACTGTTGAACTAGAGTTAAGGAATCCACAAGATTATGAAATTGGATTACTGTTACTTTTGCTGAAAGATTTGTGGACAAGCGATTTACCTGTGGGAGGTGAAAGCAGTATTGGGCGGGGAAGGTTACAGGGAAAAAATGCCACATTGACTTGGTATCAAGGGAAGCGAGAAAATGAGTTGAAGCGTGAAGAAAAATGGACGATCTCTCAAAAAGATGAAAGCCAAGCTTTAGAGGTGAGCGATCCTCAGAGATTACAAAAATTTGTTGATGAATTAGTTGACGAGGTAAAAAGCAATGAATAAACCTGATTGCAAACCAATCGAAGATGCTCAAGATATTATTGATAATCCCTCTCTGTGCAATTGGTTACAAGCTAAGGCAAAGGAGTATCAATTACAATACTTATTAGCTCACGCTGATGATGGTGTCATTTGGGGTAAATTTAGAGGTGATGACAATAAGTTGGTGACATCAGGAGATGACGATGTATTTCCAAACTTAGCTCAATTGCGTCTTTGCACTCTCCAACAATGTCGAATCTTTGGTAAAAAAGCTGAGGTTATGCTGTGGAAAGTTGGTCAAAACTGGAAAGCACGTTCGATTGAAGATGGACATCTTTCAAAAAAAGATGATTATATTTACGAAGAGCAAATTCTTTTGGGAACTCAGTCGGAAGGGAAACCCAAACAGGATTTTACTTTAGTTTCAGATGGTTCACAAGGTCTAAAACACGCTGTCCCTTTAATTAATATTTCATTTAGCCAAGACAAAAAGAATCTATATCGTCCGATTCGTTTACTCGTGCATCACTATATCGACTATGATGATAGTGGGGTGGCGAAAATTTATCTCAGTCGATTAGTTCATTTACGAGGAACCTAATTATGATTGCTGAACCTCAATACAATCAAAAAATGACGGCGGAAGAATACGTAGAATGGGAAGCCAAGCAAGAACTTCGTTATGAATATATTGATGGCGAAATTTTGGCAATGACTGGGGGTACTCTTCCTCATAACAGCGTTGCTCTCAACTTTTATACAGCCCTAAGACCTCATTTACGTCACAGAGGTTGTCAAGCTTATGTGTCAGATGCGAAAGTTCAACCCATTAAAAGTAGTCGTTATTTCTATCCCGATTTAGTTGTAACCTGCGACTCAGATGACTTGAAAGCGCGCGATTTCATTCAAAATCCTAAAGTCATTGTTGAGGTTCTTTCGCCCGGTACAGAAACTTACGATCGCACCAAAAAACTCAAATATTATCGCCAGATTCCGAGTTTGCAAGAATATGTCTTAGTTGATTCAGAAGAAATAGTAGTTGAGGTTTATCGTCGAGGAGAAGGTAAAATGTGGCTTTATTATGAGTATGAAGCAGGAGAAATTATTACTTTAGAAAGTATTGAGTTTGAATGTGCGATCGAACTTTTGTATGAAGGGATTAGTTTTGACAAAGAGTGAGAGTCGCAATCAAGATTGAGTAATTTTATTTAAGTGTAAGGAGATTGGATAATGAATCCCAAACATATTGATATAGTTCCGAATGACAGAAGAGCGATCGCACCCTACAACTTTGTCGAACTTCCCGCTACAGTTGTTGCAGCAGAAGATTTACCAAGTGGCGATCGCTACCATTTAGATCGCAAAACTGGCAAAATTGAATGCACATTAACGACAGAATCCCCTTTGTATATTCGCTGTGGACTAACAACAGAAGAATTTAAAGCTGAGAAAGAAGGTAAAGATTTACCTGATTTTTTCTACACCGATCCAAATGCTAAAAATGAAAAGCCTGTTCTTCCTGGTAGCAGCTTACGGGGGATGCTGCGAACATTGGTTGAAATTGTCAGTTTTGGAAAAATCGATCGAGTTTCAGGTAATCAGCGATTATTTTTCCGTGCAGTAGCCGCAAATAAAAATAAAGAATCTTGGGGTGAAGAATACAAAAAGTATGTTGAAGCTGGCAAAATCAAGGCTGGTTATCTAAAAAAAGATAGTGAAGGATGGTATATTCAACCTGCTAAGAATGAACAATGTGCAACATTTGCTTGGGTTAGAGAAACAACTCTTAACTTGCCCGACTTTAAAAAATTCAATCACGATAAATATGAGCCTCAGTATATTTCTGCTAGCTATAGAAGTGAAAGTGTAGCTGTAGATCAAACAGATAAAGCTAAACGCTTATTTGCTAATGATATCGAGTTGCCAGACACCCATCCGCAAAAAGGCGTGCTTGTTACCAGCGGAAATATGAAACAAGGAGATGAATCTTCATCTTCTCCGCGCCATAATCACTGCCTAGTTTTTGCTGAGGATAAAAATGCTCGTCCATTAAAAATAGATAAGACAGCCATTGAGCATTATCGCAATGCTTTAACTGATTTTCAGAAAAAATCACCCTTTAATAAAAATTTGGGATTATTAGAAGAAAATCAAAATCGTCCGGTGTTCTATTATCACGATCAAAATAGCAATACAGTAGGATTCTTTGGTCAAAGCCCTAATTTTCGTATTCCTTACTCTCCTAAAGGGAATGGACACGCAACGACTGTACTAGATTTTATTCCTGAAGATTTGAGGAAATTAGCATCAATTGATCTAGCTGATGCCATCTTTGGTTGGGTAAAAAAAGAATCTAAAGACGAAAAACTGTCTCAAGGTTTTGATAAACAAAGAGCAGGTCGTGTATTTTTTACCGATGCTTTATACCAAAGCAGCCAAAATGGTATCTGGTATGAAGATAATCCCGTAACTCCTCAAATTTTGTCTAATCCGAAACCAACTAACTTTCCACACTATTTGGTTCAACAAAATGTAGATAAATTAGAACTAAAACACTATGCAAGTGAACCTATTGAAAAAACAGTAATACGTGGACATAAACTTTATTGGCATAAAGGAAGTAATCCAGATTTCAAACTACCTCCACCGAAAAAAGTTATTGATCTCCCGAAAAAAATTTTAAATACTCAGACTACTCTAATTTCCGATCCTCAGACTACTCAAATTAGCCCAATTAAAAAAGGTGTAACTTTTAAGTTTGATATTCACTTTGAAAATTTGAGCAAAGTTGAATTGGGTGCATTGTTATGGGTGTTAAGTCTCAGTAGTGACAAATCACAAACACTCGACACTGGTAAACAGGATGAAAAATACTGCTTTTCTCTTGGTATGGGTAAACCGTTGGGGATGGGTGCAGTGAATATTGACTATGAATTGCATTTGAGCAATCGCAAAGAACGCTACAAACATCTATTTAACGGTACTAAGTGGAAAACTGGCGAAGAAGACCAATCTCAAACGCCTGAAAAAGAAGAAGAATCTGTGAAAGCATTTGAGAAATATATACTTGATTGGATTTGTTGTCAAGATTATCCAAAAGATCGAAAGAGAGAACAACTCCAACACTTAAAGCAGTTGCCACGAATTGAGATGTTATTGGCGATGCTACGGTGCAATAGTCCAAATGCAAAACAGACTCGATATATGACGATTGAGCCTGACAATGAGTACAAAGATCGTCGTGTCTTGCCAACTCCTTTAGATGTGATGGGAATACCGGATAACCGCAGATGCTATGGCACTTCAAGTAATTCAAATTCTAACTTGCAAAAGCCAATAATTAAAAAATCATCCCCACCAGTATCAAATCAAAAAACGCACTCTAATTCGCCTAAGCCAGAACCTAAACAGAAGACCGATCGAGATGAAGGTGGAAGTGGCGTGAATTTGGCAACTCAAAGACCGTCAAAACCACCCAAACGTTGAGCCGATCGCCCTTCCCACTCCGCCATCCGCTGAAGCCCCTGAAGCGTAGCTATCCCCTAGGGAATCGCCCTTTTACCCAAAATCACAATAAGCAGACAGACGAAAAAATCTGTCCGCCTACTTAATGACTAACTACAAATCACTCCCACTCGATCGCTCCCGGCGGCTTAGAAGTAATATCGTAAGCCACCCGGTTCACCCCCTTAACCTCATTCACAATCCGGTTCGAGATCAGTTCCAACAAATCGTAAGGAACCCGCGCCCAATCAGCCGTCATCCCATCTTCACTCTTAATAAACCGCAGAACGATCGGGTAAGCATAAGTGCGCCGATCGCCCATCACCCCTACACTGCTAATCGGTGGTACAACATGGGGGGAGTTGTGCGGGCAAGCTTTCCTTTCTAAATTGTTAAAAAATGTGCCTTGCGGGCATTTTTTAAATATAAGTTAGTGGCACAATTATCTATCTTTAGCCCTGGGCGCATTAAGACCTTTATAATCGGTTTTTGACTATTATTAAATGCTAATTATGCAGTTTGTTTGTCCATCAAACCCGGTTTCTGGAAACCCGTGCGTCTAGGAGTATATCTTCCTTTACAACGGTGGCTTAATTCCGATTTGTGGTATGTTTTGTTGGCGAGGGGATTTTTTAGGACAATGTTCAATATGAAACGTTTAAAATTAAAATCAATGCTGGTGGCGGCGATCGCGATCGCCTTTTGTTTAATTGCGATCGCCAGCTACGCCCAAGCCAACAAGACTTTAACACTGGCGACTTCCCCAGACTACCCGCCCTATGAATTTAAAGATACGGCTGTTAGCGGCAACGAAATCATCGGTTTTGACATCGATATTGCCAAATATATTACTAAAAAATTGGGCTACGAACTGAAAGTAGTTGGCATGGATTTTAACGGCTTAATTCCCGCTTTGCAGGCGGGCAGAGCCGATTTTGTGATGGCTGGAATGACTCCCACAGCAGAAAGGAAAAAAAATGTAGATTTTTCTGACCTTTACTACGAAGCTCAAAATACAATTGTCGCCAATAAAGGCAGCAATTTGACCAAAGCTGAAGATTTAGCCGGGAAAAAAGTAGGCGTTCAACTCGGAAGCATTCAGCAGGAAGCTGTGAAAAAAATGGCCGGGGTGCAACTGGCTCCTCTGAATAGGATTCCTGACATCATTCAAGAAATTAAATCGAACCGCCTCGCGGCAGGAGTGATCGAGGATACTGTCGCTACGGGTTATGCAGCAGCGAACCCGGACTTGGAATTTAACACAATTCCGAATACTGAAGAAAGCGGTTCGGCGATCGCCTTTCCGAAAAATTCGAGATTAGTTCCCGAATTCAACCGAGTCCTCCAGCAAATGAAAGCCAGCGGTCAAATTAAGGAACTAGCTACTAAGTGGTTTTCTCGACCAATTCCGCAAGAACCTGCTCGAGCAAATCAGCCTGCGGTAGCGTCCAAGTTCGGGTTAGATTTTGGCAAAATCGTGCCGAGTTTGCCTTATATTTTGTCCGGGATTGGGGTAACGCTAACTTTTACCTTGCTGTCGGCATTTCTCGGATTTATCTGGGGAATCGTCCTGTCTCTGTTTAAGATTTCTAGCATTAAACCGCTGGCTTGGTTCGGTACTGCTTATACTTCTATTTTTAGAGGAACGCCGCTAATTTTGCAGTTGACTTTAGTTTATTTTGCAACGCCGCAGCTTACGGGCTATAATATATCGGCGCTGCAAGCTGGCGTGATTACTTTTTTCCTGAATTCTGGGGCTTATATTTCCGAAACAATCCGCGCGGGAATTCAAGCCGTAGATAAAGGTCAAAAAGAAGCCGCAGAATCCCTTGGCGTTCCCTACAAACTGATGATGGGCGATATTATCTTGCCGCAAGCGTTGAAAAATATTTTGCCTGCATTGGTGAATGAAAGTATTGCTTTGCTGAAGGATTCAGCTTTAGTTTCAGTAATCGGCGTAGAAGACTTGCTGCGCCGCGCTACAATTGTGGGAGCAGAAAAGTATATTTACTTTGAACCTTTGATATTTGTCGGCGCAATTTATTATTTGATGGTGCTTAGTTTAACTTGGGGGGCAAATGTACTCGAACGTAGACTCCAAAGTAGCAGTTAAGGTCGATCGCCTGTATAAATCTTTTGGCAATCTGAAGGTTTTGCGCGAGATAACTACTGAGATCCACAAAGGAGAAGTGATTGCCATTATCGGCCCTTCGGGGTGCGGCAAGTCTACTTTTTTGCGGTGTTTGAATTTACTGGAAGTTCCAACTTCGGGACACATATACATTGACGGGGTGGATATTACTTTGCCGAAGGCAGATATTATGAAAATCCGCCAGAAAGTGGGGATGGTTTTTCAGCATTTCCACTTGTTCCCGCACATGACTGTGCTGCAAAATGTGATCTATGCGCCTGTAAAGGTGAAGCAAATTGCTAAAGATGAGGCGCGTGTGAAGGGGTTAGAATTGCTGGAAAAAGTGGGTTTGTCAGATAAGGCCCAGGTTTATCCTTCTAAGCTTTCGGGGGGACAAAAACAGCGGGTGGCGATCGCCCGCTGTTTGGCTATGGAACCAGAGATTTTGTTGATGGACGAACCGACTTCTGCACTCGATCCAGAAATGGTTAAAGAAGTGTTAGATGTGATGAAAGCTTTGACGAAAACGGGAATTACAATGGCAATTGTAACTCACGAGATGGGTTTTGCGCGGGAAGTCGCCCACCGGATTTTGTTTCTAGATGGCGGAAAGGTGGCGGAAGATGTGCCGCCGCAGGAGTTTTTTAACAACCCTCAGTGCGATCGCGCCAAGCAATTTCTGGAAAAAATGCTTTAATTCATATAAGAATTAGAGTTTTTAACCGCAGAGGACACAGAGGACACAGAGAGAGTTAGAGGAGAAAGAGAAAGTTGCGGTAGGGTGCCTCAGTTTGAGATGTTCGAGCGCCACGGAAAGTATAATAATGTTGATCCGATGATTAACTTGGTAATTCTGTTAGAAAAAGGAGAGAATTCTTTGAATCACCTGGGTATTAAAATCTTTCGGAAAGCGGTGTCTTTCCTGAGCGTGATCGAGAAAGAAAGTTTTGGGATAATAAGCAAGACTGGCTTCCATCTGGCTAATCTTTTCTAATAAGGGTTCGATCCGATCGATTTTGTCGGGATGGCGATGTTGGATGAGAGTCGCAGCATTCCTAAAATGCCGCCCTTCATCCTGCGTCACCAAATGTCCTACGCGAGCAAAGCCGTTCCCATAGTGTTGGTAGAATTCCTTAATATCCCGGTGATAAGACCACACGGAACCCATTTCGTCAAACATTAAACCAACTAGAATGGTGAATTCGTTCTCAATCAGAAACGAGATCGGTTCGAGTTCATGCACCCGACTCTGGTTTTTTTGGTCGATCGCCTCTGGGGACAAACCTGATACCATGTGATAGACCTTACGTAGAGCAACGTAGTGCCGTAATTCGTCTTGCAGCCAAAGTTCGATCGCACTCATGAATTCTAACGAAAACTCTGAACTGCGAGATAGCAGATGCTCGTAGAGTGGCTGACTGTCTCCCTCAGAAAACACATCTCGGCTCAGGAGATCCATAAATCCAGCCTGAATTGTAGGCGCGACTTCGGGAATTTTCAACTCATCGGCAATAAATTCATCTACACTCCACTCACTGCTAAGAATTGGAATTCCCCGGACATCATGAGTTTGTAATTTCATAGTTTTTCTGATTAGAAGTTAAGTATTCACCAGACGATCGCTCACGATATGCGGAACGATTAAGCAATGTCGTCCGGTGATCGGATTGGTATCTCCGCGCAATACGATGCCGGAGGGAGTATCGCCGACAATCCAGGAACCTACGACGAAGTGGTAGCCAAAATATTCGGGCAAGGGTTGATAGGACTGAATAATGAATCCTTCGCGATCGTAGCCCATCGCCTCGCGGGCGTGAACGGCTCCGGCAACAAAATCGCCTGTTTCAATAGAAACCCCAACACCTTCTAGACCGACGAGGGGCTTTTTGACGTGCATTTGGGTCAGTAATGCTGTGGATTCGAGCGAGATAGTATCTGTGAAGAAAGTGGGTAGCAAGAATTGAGCGTACACTGGGTGGTTGCCAAATAATTCCCACATCCACACCATCGATCCTTTATTGCTTAAAATCTGTTTCCACAGCGGTTCAATGATTTTCACGTCCCCTGCTATCAGGCGCGATGCTAGGGCTTCATCTGCGTTAAAGGATTGGCTGGCGAGTTGCAAATCCAGCCAATCGACGATTTTCCACAGCCGCAAGATCCGATTATTGAATTGATCGACAAAAAATCCTTCTTCATCCACGCCCAGATGGTTACGCAATCCTACAAGTTGGGTGAAAAAGCGATCGTTTCCCAATTCTTGATTAATAATTTCTACCAGTTGTCCTGCCATCTCGGTATCTTCTGACAGATGCTCGTCAATTAACAAGCTCAGGCCGAACTGCTTTAAATCATAATGACGACTTAGAGTGCGGAATCGACCCGCAACTTCGTCCCAAAAGTTGTTGAACTGATTGGCATCGTTGGGAAGCGATCGCAAATCTCGGCTTGGTTTTTTCATGTCATCTAACCACAGCCATTGATAGACTGTTTCTGCACCCAAGAGAGGAGTTTCTCCGTTGATTTCTAGAAGGCTAATTTTTCCATCTTCAGTGACGGCAAGATCGAAACGGGTATAAAGAGACATATCTTCTGCTTCGTCAACCCGATCCCACGAAACCTGAATTGCTTCCCAGAAAGCAGGGGGAATAGCGAGTTTTTTCATCCGATTTTCTAGACCATCAGCGGTGAAAAACCAGTCCAAAAACTCCCGGCACATATCCCAAAGAGCCTCAGTAGCATCCCAGATCCTCGCCTCTTCCTGGCGCGAAAACATCACCCCAAAGGGGCGGTCTAAGGCTTCTGCCCAGTAGCGTTGGTTGATGTCTGCAAGAGGCTGACATTGGTAGGCGTTCTCTAATACGTGCTGCTGCCAGTTGCGTCGTCGCTGAAACAAAAAGGGATACATGGATGAAGCGCCTTGCTAGTGGTGTCGAACTCAAGGATCTACAAAAACAGAGAAAAGAACTAGAGAAAAAATAGTTGTGGGATGAATCGCCGCTCAAAAATGCTTGCATCACTTTCCTCCGCTTCCCAAAGGAGCCGTGGAACGGACTGTGCTACCAAACCTCCCTCGTCCTTTGATGGTTCCCTGAGCTGCGTGGCCTGGGGGGCGATTTGGGGTGTCGCCACTGGAGGAAAAGTAGGGAGAATCTAGCGGTATGCCCGGTAGGGGACGAGTAATCTGGGTTCTATCTGGAGTTACAATTCCGATGTTGGAGCGGTAAACGGGTTGCACTGGATAAACCGTGTATGAGCCGCCGTTGACGCCGTTGACCACTGTTGGAGGGGCATCATCATCGACATCATCGGTGAAATAGAAGCCGCCGAACTCTGGTCGCCATCCGGGGGTAGCAGCGCTGGAATTCGATACCTGCGAGCAAATGCTTGCTGTGTCTTCTTGGCATTCTGGCTGCGTGCGATACACGGGCGTAATGCGTTCGTATTCCTGCATTGCGTACCGGAACTGGGCCTGACACTGCTCTTTTGTGAACCCGTTGCTTTGGTTCATCGCATCTACAATACATTGCTGTTCGGATTCGTAGTAGCGTACTTCGTTGCGTTGGTGCAACATGGTATAAGCAAGATAGCCTAATCCACCGATCGCCAGTACACCGGATGTAATTAGAAGGTAACGAATTGTTGTCGTTCGATTGTTGTTATGAGTCATGGCTAACCGAAGGTTAGAGTCATTCGATTTTAGATTTTAGATTTTAGATTTTAGATTGGCCCCACGGATAAATTCGGGGGCTTGAGGATTTTCGATTTGAGATTTTGGATTGATTCCACGGATAAATCTGGGGGCTTGTACCATCAAGAAATTCTTGGTCCTTATTTCAAAGAACCTGTAATGTAATGAATTTGCTGCCACTGAGATGATTGGATTTACAGAGTCAGCCAAAGTTCAAGTAATTTACCTAAGTCTGTGAGTTGGCACTCAGGACTTTGATTATAGCTTTTACTACATTGCCCGATTCAGAGATTCCTCGAACGCCGCAAATTATATCCCTCCAATATTTGATTTCAAATTCGCTTTTTTTGACTGCGCTGATTTCGCTGCCGATCGAGCTTTGCTAAAAATGCACCCGAAACATCCGCCAGAATGCTAATTATCCGATACAAAGCCACGGCACCCAGAATTATACCCGTAGAAAAGCGATCGGACAGCAGGGCGATCGCCGTTGCTTCAAATACTCCCATTCCCCCCGGTGCACCGGGTACGACTAAACCGACAACAAAGGCAAAACAAAAAGCACCGAACAAGTTGGGAATATTGCTAAAGTTCACCGGAGTTAAAGCCGTTACAGTTAGCAAAAATCCGCAGCCCCGCAATCCGATAAAACACATTTGTCCGATTAACGGCACTAAAGGATAGCGTTTTATTGGCAAATTTATTTGGCGTTTAGACTTGACACTAGATGTTTTTTTAGTTAGACTGGAGGTAGACTCTAAACGCAAAGTTTGTCGATCGCCCGCAGCCTCCTCAGCCTCTGAATTTTCCCCATTGTTCTTTGATAACTTCAACCGCTCTACAAAGAGAACGATCGGATTTAAAATTCGGGGATGAATCGCCGTTAAAATGGCAGCACAACCGACAAGCCGCAAAAACCAATTGAATTTGTCAAAACAAATCAACCCAATCAAAACGCCCGCAGAAGCCATCAGCAGCGGTTCCAGCAACACGCTGAGAGTAGCAGCTTTGGGGAAAATCCCGGCTTTTTTCGCGTCCAAGATTCGACCCCAAAAATGCCAAATATTCCCCGGTAAATACTTGGCAATATTAGTTTTGAGAAAAACTTGAATCGCCCAGCCGGCAGTTACAGGTTGGCGGAATTCCCGCAAAATCAACATCCACACCCAGCCGACAAAAATTAGAGAAAATAAAGTGACGCCAAGGGCGATCGCCAGTAACGGAAAACTTTCGGCTCGAATTTGGATATTCGCGACTTCTCGCCAGTGAGTTAAAAAAGCTTTGGCAATAAATAAAAACGTCCCGCCCAAAATCAAATAGCGCAAATAAGGCTTTAAATGCGACTTCGCGAGATTTAAAAAATTCTGGATTCGATGCAAGTGTGGTTTTCCCATTTTCTGATCCCGATTTTGAATTTGGGATTAAGTTCTACTGTTTTAGATTTTATATTTGAGAGGAGCTAAGGCGGAATTGTGGTTGATTTATACGACAGGAGATGACGGAATAAATCTGTTTAACCTAACCTATGCAGACCTCTACAGACTGTGCGTAATGCCCGCCTTACAGACTATTTAAGGCATTTTTAACCACAAACTTAAATTTAAAATCTAAAATTTAGATCGATATACCTCACTAGGAGTACATTTCTATGCCCGGTCCGAGCCCTGACGGTCTTTCCTATCTTTTAGATGATAGCCCCAATAGTTTCGCCTTGACTCAGGGCTTTTTGACTCCTTATCCTAACGGACTTTTTGCCCTCGGAGGCAACGATTTTATTATCGGTTGGTCGGATGCCGATCGCATCAGCGGTGATAATGGTAACGATCGCATTCTCGGCGGCAGCAATTCCGATACCCTGTTCGGGGGTGCAGACAACGATGTGCTTAACGGCGGTGTCAACAGCGACATCCTGTTTGGCGATGCCGGCAGCGATACCTTGCAGGGAGGTAAGGGAGATGACGCCCTCAACGGTGACTCCGGCAGCGACGTTTTAGTGGGCGATGGGGGCAAAGATACGCTGACAGGGGGTTTGGGCCCCGATACCTTTGTCCTCCGCACCGACTCCGCAGTCTCCGATCCGGCTGCTGCTGACGTTATTACTGACTTTAACAGTTTTGTGGATTCGATCGGACTGACTGACAATCTAACCGAAGCTGACTTGATTCTCGAAGAAATCTCGATCGCGCCCGGTATTTCCAATACATTAATTAAAATTAGCCAATCCAATGCTATTTTAGGCTTGGTAGCCAACGCATCTCCACAAGACCTCGCCGATACATTCATCTCTGCAACTACCGTATTGGGCAACCAACTGGATCAAGCTCGCGATTTAGGCGTTTTGGGTGGCACTCAAACGATCGCAGACTCGGTTAGCAACGCCCGCCCAGACGGCCTTTACCGCTTTACTTTGCCTGCAACTAGCGACTTTAAATTAACTGTCAGCGGTTTGGCGGCGGATGTTGACGTGGCATTAATTAAAGATATTAACGGCGACAATTCTATTGACTTCACCGATATTATTGCTTCTTCTCAAGAACCGAATTTATCGCCGGAAGCGATCGATATCAACGGTTTAGCCGCAGGAACTTACTTTGTTCGAGTTTATCAATACCAAGGCAGTACAAATTTCTCCCTCAATCTGTCTGCAACCCCGCCAACTGTTTCTGCTAACAATGCGAGCAACTTGCAGGGTTTTAACTCTCGTTTTGGGTTCGGTTTGGTGAATGCAGCGGCGGCAGTTGCTAAAGCTCAAGGTACTGCACCTTTTCCTGACGTTCCCGACTTGGGCGGCGACGAGTGGGGCAGAGATTTAATTAAAGCTCCAGAAGTTTGGGCCCAAGGCTTGACTGGAGACGGAATTGTGGTGGCAGTTATCGACAGCGGAGTTGACTACAATCACCCGGATTTGACGGGGAATATTTGGAGTAATGTGGGGGAAACGGGTGTTGATGCGATCGGTCGCAATAAAGCTAGCAACGGGGTTGATGATGACAACAATGGCTTTGTTGACGATTTCCGAGGATGGGATTTTGTCAACAACGATAATGACCCGATGGATGATAACAATCACGGCACTCATATATCGGGTTTAATTGCTGCGAAAAAAGATGGGGTTGGGATTACTGGAACTGCTCCGACTGCGAAGATTATGCCTTTGAAAATACTTGATCGGGCAGGAGTGGGTAAAATTCGGGATGAAATTAATGCGATTAATTATGCGGTGGCAAATGGAGCGAAGATTATTAATGTGAGTTTGGGTGGCCTACAGTTGAATGCTCAAGAATTGGATGCGATTCGGGCGGCTGAAGCTCAAGGCGCGATCGTGATTTCGGCGGCGGGAAATGATGCTCGCCCACAAGTAGATTATCCGGCTCGGTTTGCCAATGAGGTAGGAATTGCTGTCGGTGGTGTTACCCGAAATGGCTTGTTTGCGGATTATTCTAACCGGGCAGGTGCGGAGACAATTAATTACTTTGTTGCAGCAGGCGGCGACGCTGGTAGGGCGGATTCTGGTGACATTTATTCAACTGTGCCACTTTCTCAACCGGGGATTCCTTATCGATATTTTGCGGGTACTTCAATGGCAGTGCCACAAGTATCCGGCGTGATAGCTTTAATGTTGCAAGCTAATCCGAGTCTGACTCCTGCTGATATTAAGAGGATTCTGGCGGAAACTGCGAATCGATCGGTTTGAATTTGAGGCAAGTGCGATCGATCTACAATCCTCAATCTTCTACCAATTATTAAAAGCGAACCGTAGGGACACCGCAATGCCGTGTCCTACTCCCCGCGCCGGACAGGCAATGCCCTGTCCCTACTTTTGGGAATTGGTATTAAAAATTGGCGGCGTAAGTTAAGTCAAATTGGCGGCACAGGGTGATGCAGCAGTAGCTTGGGCGATCGAATACTAACTCGTAATTCATCTGGCCGTCTATTTTGGTGATCGGCTGCTTTAAGGGGATGCCATGAATGTCGTATTGGCGGCGTTCTAAGGCACTCCAGTCGATTATTTTGGAGTCGATTTGGTTCTGCAACTCAGTTGCGATCAGATATAGGTGCATCTTGTCTTGAACTTTCCCAGTCAGGGGAACTTTTATTAACACTGACTGGGTGACGAGGGGTTTTTGGTCGTTGGGATGCTTCTGGGTGTGGCAGCTTTTGAATTCTATATCGTAAGGTTCTACCTTGAATTTATCTCCACTGGCGATCGCAGATGAGTGCAAATCTTGCAGGCACTTTTCTAGGTGAGGAATCAGCCCCAAGTCTGGATCGCACAGCAGTTTACGAATGTTGGAGGTTTCAGTGACTGTCATTTGAGATTTTTGATGTGATTTTTTGATTCTTAACTTTTAGCTTACCACGAAAAGCAAACCTATCGAACTCTACTTGCGACATACTTCCCAAAATGCCGTTCATGGTCAGTATGCCGCATTGAATAATACATTTATTTTTGGGCAGCAAACCCGTGTTTTTTGCCTTAATCTTTTAGATTATTTTTGGGTAATTTTCCAGAGATTAAGCTCGACATTAGTGGCCGCCGGATCTATTTGATAGTTTTGTTGCTGAATTGCCGATCGCAAAGTAGAGGAAGGTCTGTATAAAAACAACTCACTGAAACCGCCGGGAATTTGCGGGGGTTGAGGTTTTTTCTTGGCCAATTCTCGATTTTTGTAGCAAGAAGTGTAACAGTGGGGTTCTATTAGCAGTTTGACTTTTGGTTCGAGGTAATAACTTAAAGGCATGATATATGCGATATTGGCATCGCTGATAATTAGCGGATTGCTGGCTTGATTGACATTCGCGGCTACTTCCAAGGCACCCAACCAACCGCTGCCTTTATTCCACCAAATGTCTGCTTGAGAACTAACTCCACCGGATATAATACCTGCGGAAAAAACTGCAACTATAACGATTTTCCACAGTTTTTTCTGTTTTAAGTTCTCCAAATTGTTACTAATTTTGGCAGACAGCAGGTAAGCCACTGCTAGCTGAATTCCCACATAACAAGGAACTAAATATCGCGGATTTGCCGATCGCCTTCCACCCTTGATTAGATCGGGTACTGCTAAAAACAAAGCAGTTGTGGCAATTAATAACAATACAATCAACCACACTCGCTTTGGTGTTTTTCGGCATAGATAATAAAGAGCATAGCCGACCAAAGCTAAAATCATGATACCAATTGGAATTAGCAAAGCTAATTGTGTGGTGTTGGCAGTTCCATCAATGCCTATATCAAAAAATCCTATGCTGATGGAACCAACCCACCTGCTGACTAATCTTAAGTAATCTGTTTTTTCTGCCCATGCTGTTGTGCTTCTAACTTGATTGAAGTTTTCTACAGTATTTACCAGGGTAGGCATGAAGCCGATCAAAGCGATTAAAGATGCTACATAATAGGAAATGAATGTTTTCACATCGCGCCAGTTGGCAATAACTGCGACGTAGATTGCGTGGGCGGCAGCGACGCAGACAAATAACAAGTGTGTGTAAAATCCCAGTGTTGCTGTGCCTGCATAAAGCGCCCAGGAAAGAATGAGGCGGACAGCATTTTGAGTTGACTCAGGGCGCATTGCTCGCAGCAAGGCTGCACTGGATAAAATAGTAGTTACTGTCCACAAACTGTACTGTCTTGCTTCTTGGGCAAATATGATGTGGTAGGGAGAAATTGCGAAAATTGCGATCGCCATCCACACTACTGTTGAAGATTCAAATAACTCCCAAGCCAGCCAATAAATCGCGGGAAATACTAGCAGGCTAATCACGGCGGCCAAACTTCTCATTGCTGCAACGGAACTGCCGAACCATTGCGCCCAATATCGCGCTAGTACGTAATACAGAGGGGGGTGTTGGGGGTCTTCTGTTGCTAAAGAATTCAGGGTATCCCTTAAAGTATTTTCGGAATTTATCTGCTGATATTTTTGTAAATCCGCAGGCGAGGTTATTTTCTGGTAAGAAATTTGTTTGATTATTTCGGCTTCGGTGTAGCCCGAAACTCTCAAAGAAGTATATGTTTCATCTATCCAGTAAAATTTGCGATCGAGATTGGCGAACCGAAATAAAATACCTATGACTAATACGGCGATAATTAAAAATCGCAGCCACTTGTCAAGTGAAAGGTTGTGAGAATTTAATCGATCGCGATCTTTCGTAGATTCCATTTTATAACTAGCTAACCTCGCACAAATTTTTCCTGTTACCCCACAGTAAGGTGCGGCGCACCCCACCGTAAGGTGCGCATTGCGCACCCTACCAACTTAACAGCCAGAGAGAGGACTGAAGCCCTCACTGCCAACAAAGGAATGATTAATCATCCACTCCTTCAGTAAGGTGCGGCGCACCCCACCGTAAGGTGCGCATTGCGCACCCTACCAACTACGAACAAAGGAATGATTAATCATCCACTCCTTCAGTAAGGTGCGGCGCACCCCACCGTAAGGTGCGCATTGCGCACCCTACCAACTTAACAGCCAGAGAGAGGACTGAAGCCCTCACT
>NZ_JAUBUR010000011.1:137217-206461 GCF_036705485.1 Microcoleus sp. AT9b-C3
CCTACCAACTTAACAGCCAGAGAGAGGACTGAAGCCCTCACTGCCAACAAAGGAATGATTAATCATCCACTCCTTCAATCGGCGCAAAACCCTGCCGCTGAATATTTTCGGTTATGGTGCGGGGTTCGAGGAATTGCAGCAAATAATCTGGGCCACCCGCTTTAGAACCAACTCCCGAAAGTTTAAATCCTCCGAAGGGTTGCCGCGATACCACAGCGCCGGTAATCCCGCGATTGATGTACAGATTTCCGACTTCAAAATCGGATGAGGCTCGATCGATATGCGAAGGCGTGCGAGAATACAATCCGCCGGTTAAAGCAAAATTTGTGCCGTTAGCAATAGCAATCGCTTCGCTGAAATTTTTTGCCCGCATCACCGACAAAACTGGGCCGAAAATTTCTTCTTGGGCGATAGTTGCTGTCGGCGATACTTCCGTAACAATGACTGGGCCGACAAAATAACCGGTTTCCGGTGCCGGCATTTCTAAAGCTATTTGAGCTTCGGCGCGACCTTTTTCGATGTATTCGCGGATGCGCGAATGGGCATTTGCATCGATCACGGGGCCGACTTGAGTGCCGGGATTTTCTGCAGGGCCGACATTGAGCGATCGCGTCGCTTCTACCAATCTTGCCACAAAATTATCGTACACCGATTCGACCACAATTACTCGCGAACAAGCGGAACATTTTTGGCCGCTGTATCCGAATGCCGAATAAACTACGCCTGCAACTGCTTGGTCTAAATCCGCACTTTCATCGACAATAATTGCATTCTTGCCGCCCATTTCAGCAATTACTCGTTTCAGGTGTTTTTGTCCCGGCTGCAAAATCGCAGCATCGGCATAAATCTGACAGCCAACTTCCTGAGAACCGGTGAAAGTAATCATGTGAACGTCGGGATGTTTCACCATGTAAGCGCCCACGGTTGAACCTTTGCAAGGCACGTATTGAAATACGCCTTTCGGGATTCCGGCTTCCAGCAAAATTTCTGTAATTTTTGCTGCAATTACTGAGGAAACTTCCGCAGGTTTGAGCAAAGTACAATTACCTGCCACCAGCGATGCAACTGTCATGCCCACGGGAATTGCCAGGGGGAAATTCCAAGGTGAAATGATTAAAGAAATGCCGCGCGGCTGATAGGTGTAGCGGTTAGTTTCTCCGGGGATATCATAATTTTTCCCTTGTTCTAACCGTTCCATTTCGTCGGCGTAGTAGCGGCAAAAATCAATAGCTTCCGAGACTTCGGCATCGCATTCTCTGACGGGTTTGCCGACTTCAAACACCATCCAAGCTGACAGTTCGTGCCGCCGCTGTTCCATCAATTCTGCGGCTTTGCGGAGGACGCCGGCCCGCTGGCGAACGGGGGTTTTCCGCCAACTGGTAGAGGCTGATTTTGCTGCTTCCAGGGCTTGTTTGGCCTGTTCTTCGGAAAGCAATCCGATGGTGCCAACTACTTCTGTGGGATTGGAAGGGTTGAGGGAATTAACTGTTGCTTCGGTATTTTGGTACTCGCCATTGATTAGGGGTAAATAGGTTTTGCCTAAGTTGGCGCGCACTGATTTGATCGCTGTTTCTGCTTGTTGCCGCAATTTGGTATTGGCGTAGTCGGTATCGGCAACGTTGGGAAATACTTTGCTGTAAACTAGCTGGTCATTTCCGTTAGCAACTGGCGCGGCTAACAATTGTTCGATCGGCATTTCTTCGGAACTTTGCCGGATGAAAGAACTGTTGGCGGTATTTTCCAGCAAACGGCGGATCAAATAAGCCATTCCCGGTAGCAAATCGCCGTAGGGGCAGTAGACTCGGACGCGATAACCCCGATCGACCAAAAGCTTAGCCAATTTGTCGCCCATGCCATACAGTACCTGCATTTCAAAGCGGCGGCGCGGTATATTGAGAGTTTCGGCAATAGCGATCGCCCTCGCTTGCGATCGTACATTATGACTGCCAATAGCTGCATACAAATATTCGTGATTTTCGAGCAGCAACTGCGTCATCTGCTCGAAATTTGCATCGGTAGTAACTTTGTCATTGTAGACCGGCTGCGGCCAATCTTTTTGCATCGCTTTGATAGTTTCCTGATCCCAGTAAGCGCCTTTTACCAACCGCACTGTTACCGGATTTCCGCGTTTTTTGGCCCATGCAATAAGACCTTGCAAATCTTGAGCACTGTCGCGCAAATATGCTTGCAATGTAATTCCAATATCGGTGCGACTGCGAAACTCTTCCTCTAACAATAAGTCTTTGAGAATGCTCAGAGTCAAACTCTTGTAAGCATACTGTTCCATATCGAAATGAACAGCCGCGCCCAATTCCTTCGCGCGGCGCAGTAACAGGCGAATTCTCTCGCTTACTTTCTCCTCGCTACCTTTAGCATCCAAAGGGTCAAACTGAGAATAAAAAGCTGTTAATTTTACGGATACTTGCACTCGCGGCAAAGTTTCATCATCAGCTTTATCAATTGCATCTACTTGTGGCCAATTCTTCGCTGCCTTAGCCAGTTCCTCCATCAATTCCAAATAGCGGTTAAGATAAATTTGCGCCTCGGTTTCAGTGATGACAGCTTCCCCCAAAAGGTCAACTGTAAAACCCATTTTATCTTTACGAAGCCGCTCTAAAGTTTTAATTACCTGCTTGATATTTTCCCCAGAAATATACTTGTGCGCCAAAGTTTCCACAGCAGGCGCAACTGTCGTCGCTGCCAATTGACCCGGAACTGAATCAGGACTAGCAAAGTTAAGCAACTTTTTCAATGCTTCGGGCAATTCTACCTCTTGGGCGGTCAGGTATTCTTGCAAGTGGCGGGCAATTTCCGGCCTGCTGCGGAGGGCCGGCAAACAGTCAATAAATCGAAACAACTGCACCCGCAGTCCGGGGCTAGCCATCGCCCAATCCATCAGTTTGTCGTCCCAGCGCATTTGGTCTTGGAGTTGACCGAAAAAAGAGCGCTTTTTCTCTTGAGTTGCCCGCAGGATTTCTTGGGCAATTTCCTGAGTTTTTGCTTCGTAGATGCTTGGAGATATTTGTGCAACCATTGGTAATTAGTAATGGGTAATTTGTAATTGGCAACCAGGGCGGGTTTATGTATTGTGTAACTACCCCCTGATACAATTATAGTTGCTATTTGACTTCAATTTTAACTTGGTAGTTTGCTTGGCGATCGCCTGAAATTTCAATAGTATAATCGCCGCTACTGGCTAGTTGACCTTGCCACTGACCTGCGCTGTCAGCAGTACCTAACTTTTCACCGTTAGGAGCAATAATTGCGGCGCTAACTTGACCTTCTTGAACATTTATTGTCATGCTTTGGCCGCTATTGCACTCCAGTAAGTAGCGCCTGGATATGTTGGCTCGCAAACTATTGCTCAGAGTAGTTCCCGTAGCACCAGCTTGAAAGTAAACTCGCTCGGTTACAGGGGTTTCAACCGCAGCGGGAGAAGGAGAAGGAGAAGGCAACGGCAACGGCGACGGTGACGGCGAAGCAAGTTGCGGAACGCCAGACACAGAGGGTATTTGAGTGGGACGGGGCGACGGATAGATTGTGGCGGGCAGTCGATTTCCGGGTGCTGGGGGAAGTCCGGGCCGGCGGTTGGCGGGCGCTGTGGCGACAGGCGGAGGGCTTTCGGGGAGGGGTACGTCAGCGGGTAGTTTGATTTGCAGGTTCGCTCTTTCCTGATACATTTTCCACGCTAGCAAACTGCCGAGACTAAGGACGGAACCGACTAACATTCCGCTGAGAAAAACTGCCAAGATTTGCCAAGCTCGGGCTGGTTTTGGTTCGGGGTTGGCAGTTGGAATTGTTGGAGGCGGATAACTGGCAAGTTGAGTTGTTTCCGGCGTACTATCGGGGGCAATGGGAATTGTTTCGGGTTCGTGGATGGGGGTTGAAATATCTTCGGGCGCGACAATTTCTGCGGAAGTTTCTACTGATGCTGAAGCTGCATCGCCACGGGCAATTTCACTGCGATCGAACTCATCGCTGGTAGGGGAAATTGTTTCCGGTTGCTGAGTCAAAATTTGTTTTTTTTCCTGTTCGTCGCTCATGGGGCTAAATTTATTTTACAAAGACCGCTTTTAGACATTTTACGTTACTGGTGCGATCGCCTGCACTGAAATTATCTAGCAGAAGGAAGAAGGCACGACACGGATTTTGACACGGATACACGGATTAATTATCGAGGGTTAGGCAAAATTTAGAATTAAGATTGTTCATCTGCATACAAACCTGTCATGATATTAGTCTGTATTGTTCAAATTAATTACTGCTTCAATCTCGTCAGGAAATGCTTCAGCATAAGCCCAGGCATTTTTCAAGTCGCTAGCACTAAGATGCGGATAATCTTCTAAAAGTTGAGCGTCAGTTCCACCTAATCGACGAGACTCTACTAATCCCCAAACAGAAATTCTAGTCCCGGCAATCCTGGCATTACCGCCGACGACACCGGGAGTTTTTTCAATTCCCTGCCAGGTGTTAGCTAAACTTTGAGGTAATATCTGTATTGCTTGAGCTTTCTCAGGCGGAGTCAGGGAAAGCAGTTGCGGTTCTAATTCTTTTAGTGTCATAGTTAATCAGGGGTTTGACTGTTGGGAATGTCGTATCTATATTATTATAGCGATCGATCTTTTTACTGGTAACAAGAAACCACCAAACAATAAAATTGATTTTTTGTGGAACAGGCATCTTGCCTGTTCATAAAAAAGTGAAAGTTTGGAACAGGCATCTTGCCTGTTCATAAAAATGGTGCAAAATATTTGTCGCGATCCTCTCTAATTAAAGCGGTACTATCTAATATCATCCCCATATTCGCGAGACGAGACTCGCGACGACGGCTGATTTCTGCCAATAGTTCTGTTACAGACTTTTTACGTTTTCCTGAGAGGGGTTTTGTCTCTTTTGACAACTCGGCTTCTAAAATGGCGATCGCAAACGCGCTAATCGAGAGGTTTTGAGCCGCGGCTAACTCTTGCATTCTCGCGTACAATTCCTCTGGTATATTTTCTATTTGCAGGGTAGCCATCTGTTAAACTCCTAGCATAGTTTGGCTAAATATTAGCATAGGGAAGCGGGTTTAGGAGGTATATTGAGATTTACTGTTGGGTGAGGGCGGGTTTATGAGATTGTTCGTTACAGGCGAGTATTGTTGGTGAACCCGCCCCTACAAATTACCCATTCACGATTCACGATTCCCGATTCCCCATTACCAATTACCGATTAGTAATTATTAGGCAAAGACTGCCAAAAAGGTCGGTCTTCTGGCTTCCTCACAGTATTCGTCGCCGACTGCACGTTTCCTTTCAATTCTTGATAATACCTGTCATCCAGAAAACTAACGCTGACGCCAGCAGGAAGCAGCAGTTGGCGCAATCTTTCCTGAGTGTAATCTAGACCCTCAATCATTGGCCCGCGCGGATTTGAAACTAACAACTTGCCATTAACTGGCACCGAATTGACCATATTTGGCCACCAGGCATAACCGCTGTAGCCAAACATCACCGGCACTTGAATAATTTGGTCGTCTCCGAGTAAAAACTCTCTTTTCAACTTCTCTATAATCGGATTAAGTTTCTGATTTTGCAAATAGAGATTGTGTTGAATTAAAGCACGGTTTTGCAAAGCGGCGCTGACAGTTGTTTGAGTGCTCAAACCGCGATTTATTGTCACATCGCCGTAACCTTTTCCCTCCAATTCTTCCAACAGCTTAACTCCGGCTTCGGGACTGGCGATCGCCATTACATATTGTCCGGGAGTTTGAGTGGGAATAAAATTGATAATTTCATCGACTTGGCGAGTCAGAAGCCAAGAAGTATCTATATCCACTGGCGGCCCTTGAATTCGCTGAGCTTGAATAAAATCAAGTACCTCTGGATTAAAACTAGCATTTCCCGCATTCCCGTAATAAACTCGACCCATTGGGTGTCCGGGAATCGGCGGTGTCACCTGCAAATTGCCGTATCCGTCAGACCACTGACTTACAGGGTCTAAAGAACGAGGATTGCCAATTTTCACTACTTTCAAATCTCGGTCTTGAGTTAATTTAACAGGCGGGTTTTTTTCTGCTTCGCTATTGCTTTTTAGGGCGACATTAAACTGGCGTATATCCGATTGTTCAGGCAATTGAACGTAGCCGTTTTTCTGGGTATCTTGCATCCAAGTGCGATCGCCCTGGAGAACTTTTACTTTAGCGCCCGTGGGTTCTACTGCTTGTTTTAGTTGCGAGATAAATTCGCTGTTTACCGCGCCTCTGTCGCTGACCTGAACTTCGGTTACTGGTGCTGTATTTGGCGCTATCATCCAAGGACTAACGCCCATTTGGATTGTTGTGGAGGCGATTTCTTGACCGTTGTTTTGGGCAGTTGCTTTGAGATTAACAGTGCCGTTCCAATTGCGATCGGCAAATTGTTTGGCTTCGACACCTAAAACAATATTCGTGCTGAAAACTAGAGGCTTAGCACCGGATATATCTACAGGTTGCCAGCCGTCGCCAGTCTTCTGAAAAACGTTGATGTGAGGGGTAGCAATGCTGTCAGCCGTGATAAATAACTGAGAGGTTTTGAAGTTTTCAGACAGTGTTAAGTTAACTTGAGAAAGCATTGCTGCACGGCGGGGCGCGCTAACTTTGGTTTGTTTCCAAGTCGGTATCTTGGCGCGATCGTTATTGCGATCGTTAAATGAAATTAACGCGCCCTTGGACAAAGACCATTGTTCTTTTCCGGCTTCGTCTTGCTCATTAATTTGGCCATCTCTGTTGGTATCTCCCGCAAAGAAAAAGTTCGACGGGGACGCAGCAGGCGTAACTGGGGCCGGAGTTGGTGTTGCAGTTGATTCAGGAGTTGGTTGAGAAGTTGCTTGCTGATTTCTCTCTAACTCTTGTCTTTCAAGTTCTTGTCTGGCTAATTCTTGTCTGGCTAACTCTTGCCTTTCAAGTTCTTGTCTAGCTAATTCTTGTCTGGCTAACTCTTGCCTTTCAAGTTCTTGTCTGGCTAACTCTTGCCTTTCAAGTTCTTGCCTTTCAAGTTCTTTTTTGGCTAATTCTTGCCTTTCAAGTTCTTGTCTGGCTAATTCTTGCCTTTGGAATTCTTGCCTTTCAAGTTCTTTTTTGGCTAATTCTTGCCTTTCAAGTTCTTGTCTAGCTAATTCTTGCCTTTGGAATTCTTGCCTTTCTAATTCTTTTCTAACCCGGTCTTTTTTCTCTTGCTCTTTTCTCTCTATTTCTCGACGAGCAAATTCTTTTTTCTCTTGCTCTTTGCGGGCTCGCTCTCTTATCTCTTCTTCTTCGGCTCTAACTTTCTCAACAGAACGTGCCACTTGCATTTCATAGGTAGCGACACTGAGGTTTCCTTGGTATTCGATAGTTTTGTCGATCGCCCGATCGGCCAAAAAAGAACCGTGAGGAATAAGTCGCAGCGTATTGATAGCAATTTGCCACAGGCGTTGCGACTGTTCCCAAGTAGCAGAAGAAGGATTAGAAGTGCGTCCAATTAAGACTGCTTGGGCGGCAAATTTAGCAGCCTCGTCCCAATTATATTTGGCTGTTTCTTCTATTTGAATCTGACTTTGAACGTTTTGGAGTTGCTGCGTCAGAGTTTGGGATTGCTGGCGGTGAATTGCTGATTTCCAAAGTTCTGCAGGAAACGGGGCGCTGTCGGGAGTTTTGGCAAGGTTATCTAATTGTACTTTCAGCCGATCGCGCAATTTGTAGAGTTCGGAAAGGGATTGCGGAGTTTCGCCGTCTGGCTGTCGCGCAGAGAGTGCGAGTTGGTAGTTTAGGGAAGGTTGAGCCACTGTTGTGGGGACTGCAACCCAAATAATACCGATGACGACACCGAAACCATTGATAATGGCGATCGCAATATATTTAACCAAGCGCATATAGTTTATCCTCAGACACGCCAATAATTTTACCTAATATTTGGAGCAATGGGGGATTTAATTATAAGGTTGTGAGGTCGGGAAGGGCGAGGGGCTTTTTTTCAGCTTTGGGGACGTATTACCCGAATCAATTTGCCAGTCAATGTTTCTTCAGCAAAAATAGCTTCATCAATACGTGATGCCAACCTTCCCCAGTTGCGATCGTTAGTGCAGGTAATAATACCAGAATGATTAGGTTGGATACGATGCAGTCGGATGAAATCTTGCCGATTGAGTGTTAACACCGATCGAGCATCACTCGTTGCAAATTCTAACACTCGATCGTCAGGAATTTTAAGTCCAGCATTTCCTGCTTCTTGAACAGTTAAAACATCGTGACCGAGAGTTCGCAGAATTCTGACAACAGCTATTGGGTATTGCTCATCAGAATATAAACGCGCCATGTTTTAGGCTTCCTCATTTTCTCGAATTGCCAGTTCAATTTCATCAGGATAGGCATCAGCATAAGCCCAGGTATTTGCCAGATCCGCCGCACTAATAGTGGGATAATTTTCTAGCAAATCGGCTTCACTATATCCTATACGACGAGCTTCAACCATTACCCAAACAGGGATACGAGTCCCCGCAATACAAGCCCTACCACCACACACGCCGGGAGTTTTTTCTATTCCTTGCCAAGTATTGCTTAAACTTTGGACTAATAGCTGTATTGCTTTAGTTTTTTCACTAGGAGTTAAGGCAAGGAGTTGTTTTTCTAATTCTTTCAGTGTCATATTTTTCTATCTCAATCATTTTCTATAATTGCTTGTTCAATTTCGTCTGGGTAAGCATCAGCATAAGCCCAAGCGTTGACTAAATCAGCCGCAGTCAAATGGGGATAGCACTTAAAAAGTTCCGCATCGCTGCATCCGAGACGGCGATAACCCACCAGTGACCAAACTGGTATGCGAGTATTGCCGACACAGGCATCCCCTCCACAGACACCGGGAGTCTTTTTAATGCCTAAAGAACCGTTGGTTAAATTTTGAGTTAGGATGCTGATGAGTTTAGCTTTAATCTGCCGGATTTAAGGTTAAGACTTGAGTTTCTAATTCTTGTATAGTCATAAGTGCGATCGCTCGGATTTGATATTAGTTAGATTATAGCAAATTTCCGCCATGTTTTAGGCTTCCTCATTTCTAGCGATCGCTGCTTCAATTTCCTCTGGGTGTGCCTCAGCATAAGCCCAAGCATTCGCCAAATCTGCTGCACTCAAATGAGGAAAGTCTTGCAAATTCCGCACATCATTTGCACCCAAAAGGCGATAATTTACCAGCGACCAAATAGGTATGGGAGTCTTGGCAATTCTAGCATCGCCACCACACACACCCGCAGTTTTTTTTATTCCTTGCCAAGTATTGCTTTAAGTTTTAACTAATAGCTTTATTACCTTATTTGTTTTACCGGGAGTTAAGGCAAGGAGTTTTTTTTCTAATTCTTTCAGTGTCATTGTTTACGAACTCATACACTTTACTCTATGGGGAAGCCAGGAATCAGTTGATCGATTTCTACCATCACTTCCATAGTTTCTTTGAGCGCAACCACCACCTTTTGATAGTGCATTACATCATCAAAGGATAAAGTGCGTTTGGCTTTCTTACGGTCTTTGAGCCATTTTTCCAACACCTGATAACCGCCAATTTTAAACTCCCAAACTTCGGAGGCGATGCCTTCAAAATAGCGATTTTTGTTGATATAAACTCGTTTTTCGGGGGGTTTATAGGTAACTTCGGTAACGGCATTGTCACCATCGCCACTCATTTTAGTAATCAGCTTATTCAGCTTTTTCGATTTCATCAGGTGCAGGTCTACCAATGCCTGACCTTTTGCACCCAAGTCTTTGAATAGCTGATCGTTACTGGTTAACGGCACACGAGGAAAGTCGATTTTCAGAAATTCGGCATAGCGTTGGCGATAGGTGGGGCTATGAAAGATGGCGTAGATGTAGTAAAAGATAGCTTCTGGTGTGGGAATATAACCAAGTGTGTGTCGAATTAAATCTAAAAATTTTTGAGATAAATTTGGCTTGCATTTCTCCTCTAAAAGTGATTGTTGAGGATTGTCATCGTCAGGATATAGATAAAGAGGGGCTAAAGCCATCGTACCTTTATTACTGTAAAAAGCTCGATTATCTACAGCGTGATTGGCAACGGTAAAATGGCTGTATTCCTCTTGCAGTGCTACTTGTCGCATGAAGACCATGCCTAAATTTTCTTTTGAAATAATGTGACGCATCACATCATGCCTTGAGCGCTCTACTAAATCCTCATGAGAATAATAAAAAAGAGTATCAAAAGGTCGATAAAGACATTCAGTAAAATAGTTCTGCCACTGACTATCCGCTGCTAGTGAGCGTCGTTTCTCACTTAATTTCCAGCTACCTGTATCAGAAATAGAATATTTTTCAGCTACCTCTTGGTTGGAAATAGTTAAATCTCTAAACTCTTTTATGCGATCATACAATTCTGTCCGTTCACAATCAAAAACAAAGTGATCGCGATGAGTTTTGACTCCTGTAGAGTTAACTGGCATAATTTCTGTAATTTTCCAGCCCATATTATATTCTCCTAGTAAATCAGTATTTTGAGGACAGAATAAATAGAAGGGTAATTGAGGTGCGATCGCTTTCCAATCAACCTCGTTAATACAAATTTGACTCAAAATCTCATATTTAGTCGCTCGATTTCCCCATAAGTCAGCATGATGAACATTAGCTGCACCTGTCTTTCCAGGCTCTTTAATAAAAATCCCAATACTAACACCCTGCTGAATATCAAAGACATTTTGATCGGGTGAACCATCAGGACAAATTTCTTTTTTCTTAGAATTACCGTGTAAATCCAAGAGATAGATATCTGTAAATGTTTGCATCAAATTCTGACGCATTCCTCTAAACGTTGGATTATCCAGATAACCGTGATTGGTAATAAAAGCTAAAACACCATAACCAGTTTCGCTTACTCGCCACTGCCCAAACCGAATAAATTTTACATAATCATCTTGCAAATACTTAGGATTTTGTTCTCCTAGCGGTAAACCGTTAACATAGTAATAATCGTGTACCAAACCAGCAATCCACTCGCTTTTATTTGCCGAATGTCCTGAATAGGGCGGATTGCCCAACACCACCATCACAGGTATATCTCGTTTTACCGTCGAAGCTTCGTTTGCTTCCTGTGCGACAAACTGACCAAACAAAATCTCTGACTTTTTCAGTGCCTCATCTAGCGTATTCGTGAGGTAAATGCCTAATCGCTGTTTGCCCTTAAAGTTGTAACCAAGTTGTTGAAGTTCTAGCCCTAGCTTCAGGTGAGCAATGGCATAGGGAGCCATCAATAACTCAAAGCCAAACAACCGATTCAGCAAATTATCTCGCACATAGCTATCCCACTGATTCGCCATGCCAATTTCTTCTAAATTGCGGTAAATTTGCTTCACCACTTCATACAAAAACGTGCCCGTACCCGTTGCAGGATCGAGAATTTGCACTTTCGGCTTTTGTGTTATTGGATCTTTGGCATTATCAGCTAATCCCAATGGCAAATCGAAGCGGTCTTTGAGAATGGCATCAACCGATCGCACAATAAACGATACCACAGGTTCCGGCGTGTAATAAACCCCTCGACTCTTTCGCAAAGCCGCATTATACGCCGCCAAAAATGTTTCATAAAAATGTACAACCGGGTCTTCTTGCCGAGTGCGCTGCCCAAAGTTTTCGAGAATGCTGCCCATATCAACCTGAGACAGCAATTGCACCAAATCGTCGATCGCCCAATCGATCTGACTGACTGCATCCGTTTCGACGATCGTATTAAACAAGCGCTTCAAAAAAGGGTTTGTTGCTGGAATATACGTGCCCGCCGTGCGCCGAGTAAACGTTTCACCCCCTGGATTTTGAGCATGACCAACTCTTGCCGCAAATAACCCATAAGAAATCGTTTGAGCATACATATCAGCAAAATCAGCATCATTCAAATCGGGCAACAAAACCTCACTAAAGCCCTGCTTCAGTTGATGCAATTCGCCGTCTTTCCTTTCTCCATCCAGCGCCGTTGTTGTTGCTAACCGGATTGCCTTCGTCAACCTCGCCATCTGTCGCGCCAGGTCTTCAGGACTGCTGATAATCTCGCCTGTATAGTTGATAAACTGATCCAGCAGAGCCCCCATCTTTTCTGTAGCTCTTGCTTGCAGCTTATTCTCACTACGATTTGCTAAAATTTCCTTCTGCCTGCGCTTCCCATTCACATACCAGCGAAACTCTAAATAATTGGTCAATACTAGATTCGGAAACGCTTCTATATACCGCTGCAATTGCTCCGATTTTTCTATCTGATCCAGGTCTAGCCCAACGTCTTTGGCTTCTACATAACCCACCAGTAGTTCCCGCCGCCTCACTGTAAAATCTGGAATCCCTGCCTTGTTGCCTTTTTCTTCAATGACAGCATCAATGCCCTTGTCTGAATCATCCAGCAAATCTTTCAACGCTGGATAATGGCTGCGCTCGCTACCTTTTTGCAGGTTATTTTGAATCGACTTGAGGTAAGCATCAAAAGAGATAGACGGCATTGAATCAGTTTCCTGGTTTAGTTTGGTTTTCGCCACTCTGCCATTGTTAGTTTAACCGTAAATGAATCAACCTGCATGGTGTTGCCTCAAACAATTTAGCAGGAATTTATCTGTGCGGTGCTGATGGTGTAGCAGGCGATCGCACTGAAGCAGATAAATGGTTTCAAACAGCCAAAGAACAAGGCTTTTCACACACAGCGAACAAAAGTGCAAAAGATGCGATATAATATCAAGTAAAACTATAATTGTTTGAGCTTGGCAGTCCGCCACTTCAAATTATGAAGTCAACCCAACAGTTTACAGCAATCATTGAACGAGAAGGCGACGGATATGTATCCCTTTGCCCAGAACTTGATATTGCCAGCCAAGGTGACAATATAGAAGAAGCGCGACGGAATCTCATCGAGGCGCTAGAACTATTTTTTGAGACAGCAGATCCTTCTGAAGTAAAGAATCGGCTGCATACAGAATTTTTTGTGACTCGTGTAGAGGTGAGCCTTGGGTAAACTGCGGGTTCTATCAGCGGCTCAAGTTTGTCAGATTTTAGAACAATATGAGTTTGTTCAAGTGCGCCAGCGCGGCAGTCATATTATCATGCAGCAGCGACTACCTGATACAACTGTAACGGTTCCTGTACCAAATTATTCTGAAATAAAAATTGGTACTTTGCAGTCTATTATTCGGCAGTCAGGATTACCTCGATATCTTTTTGAAGTGAACGAGTAGATAAGACTCGGCGATTGAAATCGATCCTATACAAACCAAGAGTCGGCGATTGAAATCGATCCTACACAAACGAAGTCGGCGGAGGCCGAATGAAGAATATTGATATCAACACCCAATCAAAACAAAAAACCCGGTTTATCCAAAAAACCGGGTTTAATCATCTGCGTTAATCCGCGTTAATCCGCCTTAATCAGCGGTTGCAAAATCCTACAACTGCTTCACCTCAGACACCAATTTGGCAACCACATCCTTAGCGCTACCAAACAACATCATCGTCTTATCCTTGTAAAACAACTCGTTGTCAACACCGGAAAAACCAGCACTCATCCCGCGCTTAATCACGATCGTATGCTTGGCTTTATCAACCTCCAAAATCGGCATCCCGTAAATCGGGCTCGCCGTATCGTGACGCGCCGCAGGATTCACCACATCATTCGCCCCAATTACCAACGCCACATCAGTTTCGTCAAACTGCGGATTGATATCGTCCATATCGTACAACTGCGGATAAGGCACGTTTGCTTCCGCCAACAGCACATTCATGTGCCCCGGCATCCGCCCAGCCACCGGGTGAATTGCGTATTTCACGTCAACACCCATTTTTTCCAAACCGTCGGCTAACTCGCGCACCGCGTGCTGTGCTTGCGCTACAGCCATCCCGTAACCGGGAATAATTACCACCGATCGCGCATAACCCAACATCATCGCACTTTCTTCGAGATTGATGCTGCGAACAGTTTTGTCGATCGCACCAGCAGCCCCAGCAGCAGCCGCAGCACTACCGCCACCGCTACCAAAGGCGCTAAACAGCACACTAGAAAGCGATCGATTCATCGCCTTGCACATGATTTGCGTCAAAATAATCCCCGACGCGCCCACCAATGCACCAGCGATAATCAGCATATTGTTCATCAAAATGAACCCAGCCACACTCGCCGCAATCCCCGAATAAGAGTTAAGCAGCGACACCACCACGGGCATATCGCCACCGCCAATCGGGAGCACAAACATGATTCCCAGAATATTGGAAATCGCCACCAAAGCCAGGAATACCGGCACATTTTCCGGATTCGTCAGCATATAACCGCTGCCGGCTAAAAGTGCGATCGCCAGCATGGCATTAAACGGCTGTTGCAGCGGAAACGTCATTGGAGCACCCGGCAGCAATTCTTGCAGCTTCGCAAACGCCACAAGGCTACCAGTGAAAGTAATTCCGCCAATCAACACACCCAAAAGGATCGTGATTGTCGCGTCTGGAGTTGGCGATTCCGGGATGCTGAGATAGCGCCAGAATTCGCCCACAGCAACGAGTGCAGAAGCCGCGCCTCCAAAACCGTTAAGCAAACCCACCATCTGCGGCATATCCGTCATCGCGACGGTTTTCGCCATAATTGTTCCCAAAATGGAACCGATGATAATTCCGACAGCAATCAATTCGTAGCTGATGACTTGCTTTTCCAGCAAAGTACCGACGATCGCAATTAACATCCCGATCGCAGCTAACACATTTCCTTGACGCGCGGTTGCAGGGGAACCCAACTGTTTCAAACCGATAATAAACAAAGATGCGGCAACTAAATAACCTAGTTGAATGCCACTGGGCAGAAAATCGCTCACGCTTTAACCTCTTTTTTCTTGAACATTTGCAGCATTCGATCGGTTACTAAGAAACCGCCGACAACGTTAATTGTGGCCAGGGCGATCGCGATCGTCCCCAAAATCGAAGTAACAGTCACATTGCCTTGGCCCGAAATCAGAATTGCACCTAAAACCGCAATTCCCGAAATCGCATTCGATCCCGACATCAAAGGTGTGTGCAGCGTCGGCGGGACTTTATTAATTACTTCAAATCCCACAAACGATGCTAGAGTAAACACCACTAAACCTGCAATCAATCCTTCTGCCATAACAATTGGTAATGGGTAATTGGAAATAACTCGTTCCCGGTTGCATCCGCCAGGGAATGAATTCCCTGGCTAATAGCCCAAGTCCTCTTAAGAGGACTAATAGACATCTCCAATAATTCTTGTGGAACAGGCATCTTGCCTGTTCAAAAAAGCCTTTTTGGGAGATATCTAATCAGTTCTTCAGTCCTCATAGCGAGGACTTAAGCTTTGAGGCAGGGGTTTCAACCCTTGCTTGCCGGACTTTGCCTCATAACGACAGAATCTAACTGACGGCTGAAGTCTGAGCTGCCAAAGCATCCCGCACTCGCTGATTGCTAATTTCACCATCACGGGCGACGCAAGCACCAGCAATGATATCGTCTTCAAAATTCAAATTGAGTTCCTTATCTTTCACCATCAACTGAACTAAAGCTGAGATATTCTTCGAGTAAGTTTCGCTAGCGTGGACAGGCATCGACGAGGGCACATTAATCGGGCCGATGACATTAACGCCGTTCCATTCAACATCTTTCCCCGCTTCCGTGCATTCGCAATTGCCGCCTTGTTCGCCCGCGAGGTCAACAATTACCGATCCGGGCTTCATTTGAGAAACCATTTCTCTAGTAACTAAAATAGGTGCTTTTCGGCCGGGAACTTGAGCGGTTGTAATAACTGCATCGGAAGCGCTGACGTGTTGGGTGAGCACTTGGCGGGTGTATTCTTTGGCTGCTTCTGATAATTCTTTAGCGTAACCTCCGGCGGCGACGGTTTCTTCCTTGAGTTCGACATCAAGGAATTTAGCGCCCAAACTTTGCACTTGTTCTTTTGTTTCTGGGCGGATGTCGAAGGCTTCGACTACCGCACCCAAACGGCGCGCCGTGGCGATCGCCTGCAAGCCAGCAACGCCCACACCCATTACCAATACTTTCGCGGGGCGAATCGTACCCGCCGCCGTTGTCAGCATCGGAAAATACTTTGGCAAAGCTGCGGCTGCTATCAGTACCGCTTTGTAACCGGCGACGTTGCCCTGAGATGACAGCGCATCCATGCTTTGAGCACGGCTGGTGCGCGGGATCATTTCCATGCTGAATGCCGTTACTTTGCGATCGGCTAAACGCTGCACTAAAGCTGGATCTCCCAAAGGATTCAAAAATCCGATGAAAACGCCTCCTTCCCGGAGTTGATGAACTTCTGATTCTTGCAGGGCCCCGATTTTCACGACGACATCGGCTTCGCCCCACAGCCTAGCAGTATCGGCGACAACCTGAGCTCCCGCTTCTTCGTAAGCAAGATCCGAGAAAAAGGATTTTGCGCCGGCACCGGCCTCAACCCAAACTTCGACGCCCTGTTTGACTAATCGGGCTACAGCGTCGGGTACTAAAGCCACCCGGCGTTCCCCTGCTGCTATTTCTTTTGCGATCGCTAATTTCATACACTCTCCTTATTTAAGCCTTCCTAGGACGGTTGAAACCGCGCCTACACAGACAAAACCTGCCTCCGCAGGTTTCTTGAAGTGCGATTTTTAATCGCCCGATGCCTTGCTTTACATTGAAGCAGCCGTTGCCCTAAACTTCTCTCGTTGATACTAAAGCCGATCGCCCAAATTTGACCCGTATCTTTAACTTATCTTATACATTCAAATTCGCTAAATTGTTAAGTTTGCCACCGATTATGATAGAATTTTATGTCGCCTAATTCTGTAGTTTTAATGTCAGTTATCAGTATTACGCAAAAATTACGCAAAAAAAAGTGACCTCAGCCGGCGGTCGCTCGCCCTCATCAAATTGCTGAGAGATTCGATATATTGTAGGCACGATCGCAAATTTCGGGCGAGCAATATTTAATGTTCACCAAGAGTTTAATTAGAGGAGTTGTTATGCGACGATTATTTTCAGCACTAGCGGTTACAGGTTGCTTGGTGGCTGGGTTGCCCGCCATCAGTTTAGCCCAGTCCATGCCAGGATTCACGATTTTCGGCGGTCCCGATCGCGCCAACCAATTAAACTATCGCTTGGATTACGGTACACCCGGAATGAGTGGCGATAGATATCGGCTGCGAATTCCTTCCAAAAAAGTAAGTTTGGCGATCGCCCAACTGAACATATCCTATCCAGACTACTACAAAGGCGAATTTGACCAAAAAGACATTAAAGTGCGCGTCAAAGACAAAACAATAGAATTGCAAGAAGTAATCTGGGACAAAGAAAATCGATTCATAGAAATTTATCCCAAAGAACCAATTCCTGCAGGCAACAATGTTGAGGTTGTACTCTCCAACGTCAGAAACCCATCTCCGGGCGGAATGTACCATTTCAACGTCCGCATCCGCACCCCCGGTGACGTTCCCTTGCTGCGTTACCTCGGCACTTGGCTGTTGAGCATTAATTGAGGGAAGAGTTCGGGGAAGTAATTTCTCGTTAGCCAAGCGATCGCGACAGAAAAATTTAAATGTTGCGATCGTTTTGCTACGGGCAAAAATTTAACAATACTCCAATCCGGGTTTTCGGGATCTGTAAAATAGAACCTCCGGCTCATATCGCAATTCTAAATGATTCGTAATAATGAGTCTAGGGGCAGTTCCCCGATGGTTGCCCTTCGCTAATTAGGGGTAAGCCCAGGGGCGCTACCCCTACAAAATGTTTACCAATCAAATAGGATTGCTCTAGCCGTAATCACGCATGAATCTACTAGCAAAAATCAAAACAATACAACTTCCTCCAGCGCTGCGATCGAGAAATTATCGCCTGTTCTTTGCAGGACAAGGCATCTCCCTGATTGGCAATTGGATGACGCAAGTCGCTACTGTTTGGCTTGTCTACAATTTGAGCGATTCACCTTGGATGCTCGGCTTGGTGGGATTTACAAGTCAAATCCCCACATTAATTTTACTGCCTTTTGCAGGAGTTTTAATCGATCGCTGGAACCGCCACCGAGTCCTAATTGCCACTCAAATATTAGCAATGGTTCAATCCTTAGCCTTAGCATTTTTAGCGCTAACAGGGGTGGTAAACATTTGGCAGATCCTGGTACTGAGTTTCTTTCAAGGCGCAATTAATGCGTTTGACGCGCCGGCACGGCAAGCTTTTGTACCGGAACTCGTGGAAAAGAAAGAAGATTTAGCAAATGCGATCGCCCTCAACGCTTCCATGTTCAACGGAGCCAGATTAATCGGCCCAGCAATTGCAGGTTTGCTGATAGCTACAGTCGGCGCAAGTTATTGCTTTCTCATTGACGGGCTCAGCTACATCGCCGTAATTGCAGGCTTATTAGCGATGCAAATCAAAGCCCGTAAAATTGCCGCAACTAATACCAAACCCTTACAAAGATTAAAAGAAGGATTCGTTTATGCCTTCGGGTTTCCCCCGATTCGAGCAATTTTACTGCTATTAGCCTTAGTCAGTTTTGCCGGAATGTCACACACAGTATTAGTCCCAATTTTTGCCACCAAAATTCTGCACGGCGACGCACAAACCCTCGGCTTTTTGATGGCATCTTCGGGAGTCGGCGCCTTCGCGGGGGCGATTTATTTAATTTCGCGCAAAAGTGTAGTTGGCCTCGGCAAATGGATTGCGATTTCACCAGCAATTATGGGATTCGGGCTGATAGGTTTTGGTGTGTCCCGCCTCTTGTGGCTGTCATTAATCATGATGTTGTTTGTGGGGTTTGGTTTCATTTTGCAATTTGCAGGAGGAAACACATTTTTGCAAACAATTGTGGAAGACGACAAACGCGGAAGAGTGATGAGCATATACACGATGGCATTTTTTGGGGTGACACCGTTTGGGAATTTAGTTGCTGGCGGATTGGCCAATTATATCGGCGCTCCCAATACAGTCATCATTGGAGGTATAATTTGTGTTTTAGGCTCCATAGTTTTTACCAAACAGTTGCCAGCTTTAAAAAACTTAGTCCGACCACTTTATCAAAAAATGGGTTTAATTCCGCACTAAGGATTTAGCGTTCAATCACAAAAGCCAACATTAAACAAGATTCCCAAAGCTAATATCTGACTGTATCTAGAACAATCCTCAACAATTTGTAAACTTCTCTCTTCCCCTCTTCTCTTTCTCTGCGCCCTCTGCGCCCTCTGCGGTTAAAAAATCCCAATTAATTACGCAACCAGAGGTTAAACCCAGCAAATACAAGTGCAATCGCATCTCTCAGAGAGATTCAAGCAGCTTTAGGCACAACTGTAGAACAAGGTTCTGGGATTTCCCCCGCGTATCTAGGAGCAGAAAATGTTTTTTAGCTTCTTCACCATTCTTGTTGGGCTTCTGCTTCTGCTTGGATTAAATTTTGCCGCAGTTGCGCCCAATTTATTTGAGGAGAGGGCAAATCTTCGATGAGCTTTCCGCGCTGTAAATGCAGAAGTCGCGTGCTAAATTGCTCGGCTAATTCTAATTGATGGTTTACCATTACAATTGTGGTTTGGCCGTTTGTTAGCTGTGTCAATACTTGCAAAAGGTGGGCGGCTTTTCCTGCGTCTAGGGCGGATGTTGGCTCGTCTAAAAGCAAGATTTTTGGTTGCAGGATGATGCCGCGGGCGATCGCCACGATCTGTTTTTGGCCTGTGGAAAGCTGCAATTCGGTGCGATTGAGCCATTCTTGGGGTATGTGCAGTTGTTCGATCGCCCCGCTAATTCTCTCAGCAATGTTTGATGCAGCCACGCCCCGCAGCTTCAAAGGATAAGCCAATGCTTCTCGCACCGACATTCCCAAAAGCTTGGATTCTTGCAGGATGAGGGTGATTTGTTTGCGGAGTTCGATGGCAGGTATTTGCCCATATTCTGTATTTTCCAGATAAATTGAGCCACTGGTGGGACTGCTGAGCCGATTTAGCAGTCGCAACAGCGTTGTTTTCCCCGCACCTGAAGGGCCAACAATTGCCACGCGAGATCCCTTATGTACCTGAAACGATATATTTTCCAACAAATAACTTGAGGCGATCGGTGTTTTCAAGCTTACACCGTCAATTCGCAGTTGAGGATTTGTTTCTGTATTATTTTCCGAATAATTAGGCATTGAATTCATTAAAAATCTAAAAAACCGGATACCCCGATCCCCGACTTCTTTAACAAGTCGGGGATCTAACAGCTAAATTAATCCGTGTATCGGTGTCCGAATCCGTGTCGTGCCATTCTTCCAACTCAAACTTTTACAGCTTTTTCTAAAGGAAAACCCAGCTTTTCGCGCTGTTCCAAATAAAGCTGAGCAACTCGCCGCGCCAAATTGCGAATTTTGGTGATATACCGAGTTCTTTCCGTTACCGAAATCACGCCTCTAGCGTCAAGCAAATTGAAAGTGTGAGAACATTTTAGCACATAATCAAGGCTCGGTAAAACCAATCCTTTTTTTGTCAATTGTTCTGCTTCTTGCTCGTACAACCCAAATAGAGTAAACAGCAATTCTGGATTGGAAGCTTCAAAGTTATAAGTACACTGTTCTATTTCTCCTTGCAGGTGAACGTCGCCGTAAGTTATGCCATCTTTCCACTGAATTTTTGTCATGGCATCGACTTCTTGGAGATACATTGCTAGGCGTTCTAGTCCGTAGGTAATTTCAATAGATACGGGGCGACAGTCAATGCTACCGCACTGTTGAAAGTAGGTAAATTGGGTGATTTCCATGCCGTCGAGCCAGACTTCCCAGCCGACGCCCCAAGCTCCGAGGGTGGGCGATTCCCAGTTGTCTTCTACGAAGCGAATGTCGTGGTCTTCCGGGCTAATTCCTAATGCTCTGAGCGAGTCTAAATAGATGTCTTGGATATTGGGAGGAGAGGGTTTAATTAAAACTTGATATTGATAGTAATGTTGGAAGCGGTTGGGGTTTTCGCCGTAGCGTCCGTCGGTGGGGCGGCGACAGGGTTCTACGTAGGCGACAGACCAAGGTTCGGGGCCAATTGCTCTGAGAAAGGTGTGGGGATTCATGGTTCCTGCACCTTTTTCTGTGTCGTAGGATTGGGCGATCAGGCAGCCTCGATCGCTCCAGAATTTGTTTAAGGTGGCAATGACTGATTGAAAATTCACTGGTTTAAATATGGTTAGTAAGTGTGTCAACTTATTTAAGCATATAAAAGGCAGGGTGTATTTACATAAACCCTGCCGACATCTGATATGGGTGTGAAAAGTTAGGCAGTTTGGATCGAGTTCTAGTTTAGTCTGCAGGAGCCAGGGAAACTAACAGAGTGATGTTGTCAACGCCGATGACATAAACCGTGTCTCCCGGTGTGAGGGTGATTTGGCGATCGCACCGTGCGGGCCACCAGCTACCTTGGAAGCGGACGCGACCTGTTTGATTCGGGTAAATCGATTCATCGACGACTGCTTCTTCGTTGAAATAGTTAAAATTGGTGTTGATGTAGTTATCCATTAAGATATTCTTTTCCGTGCTGTAGGTGTGAGGAGAAAAAATAGAACCGAAAGCTTTTACTACGTTAAACATTTTGTTGACTCCTTTTGTGTTAATATATATCGAAGTTGAGTCGCCTATTGATGCTATTTGAAAGGTTGCATTTCCGGGTGGTTAATGCTCTGATTTAGTCTGCAGGAGCGAGGGAAACTAACAGAGTGATGTTGTCAACGCCGATGACATAAACCGTGTCTCCGGGTGTGAGGGTGATTTGGCGATCGCAACGTGCGGGCCACCAGCTACCTTGGAAGCGGACGCGACCTGTTTGATTCGGGTAAATCGATTCATCGACGACTGCTTCTTCGTTGAAATAGTTAAAATTGGTGTTGACGTAATTTTTGATGAGCATATTGTTAGCGCCGCTGTATCCTTGGGTAGAGAAAATCGAGCCGAAAGCTTTTACTACGTTGAACATGATATTTACTCCTGTTGTGTTAAAATATGTGGATGTGTAATTGTCTGTTTATGCTATTTGAGAGGCTGCATTTCCTCGGTTAAGATTGATTGATAGCCTTGATATTTCATTGTTCTTGCCTTTCGTGGTTTTATCAGGATAAAAAGCCAAGAATTTTTGAAATGTTGAGGGGATTTGAGAAGCGGTTGCGGGTTGTCTAAATCCAGTAATTGCGAGGTATTGAATTAAGGATTTCATTGTTGAGCAGTTGGTGGGATTTACCTCAAGGGTAGATGTGGTTAGCTACATTAGAGATTGTCTGATTCCGCATTACTGCTGCTGTGAATATCTGTGATTTTTGGGTTTAACTTTTGGGCTGAATATTTTGATTGGGTTGTGACTCACTTGCTTTACATTTACTAATTTGCCAGGAGTCGAATATCTGTGGTGCGATCGCCAGTCCACTTTCCGAGTCTGGTACTGGCACAGGACACTTTCAAACCTGCAAACAACGATTTTGCAAAGGTTTCTGCCTAACTATCGGGCTGGTAGCTGTGCCAATTTAGCTAACTGGACTACCGCGAACGGTGAACTATGAACTTACGCAGTCTCGATCGCCCAATCCGGAATATCCATAAATATCTAGTCCGTAACTTACGCACCAAACCCCTAAAAACCCGGTGTCTGACACCCTGTGCGCCATTACGGGCCCGTAAGCGGATCTATGATATAAGCAAGTAAACTTCGCCTCTCACCCGCCCTCCCCATGCGATATTGATTTGTACCTACCTCTTTAGACATAGAAAATAGGCGATCGAGATTGACCCAGATATCAGGAGGCGGTAGGAGTGTTTGATCGATGCAGCTCGATCGCAGCCTGTAATCTCAATTATCGAACAGGTCGAACTTAAAACCCATTCATAAATTCAGAATCTTAAATTCATAAAAGTCATAATTATAGACAACCTGCTTGATACTGCATAATTGTTACAGGAATTCTGAATAAAGTTTTAGCTAATTGAGACAAACCAAACTTGAATTTAAGCGACTGCGGCAATTCTTGTACGGAAACTTCTACGAAGCCAAAGCGAGTATAAAATGATGCGAGCCGCTTTCCCAAACATTCTAAATATAGCGGTTGTGTAGCTTGTTGAATTAAATATTTTGTGAGGTAGCTTCCCAAACCTCGATCGCGCCAATCTTTCGCCACCACCAAACTGCCCAATTCTTGCGCGCCCGCAAAGTTCCGCAACTGTGCGCAAGCTGCCAATTTTCCCTCGCATTCTATCACCCAGAATTGCTGCCAGCGCAACTGAGTTGGATCGAGTTTGGCCCTCCACACTAACATTCTAATTGATTTGATGTCTCGAGCACAGGCCGGGCGGATGGCGCATTCAGACGGTAAAGAAAAAGAACTTTCATTCATGATGATTCCTGTTTGCTGTCTCGTTTGGCTTGAGCTTTCAACATCCTTTCTTTTAACCGCGCATTTCTCTCGGCAATTTCGGGATTTCCCTCATACCAAGGCGGAACATCGTCATAATCGGGAATTCCATCATCTATCAGATAGCGCGCGTTGGGCTGCTTGGGATAACCGACGGCTAATCCTCCAGTACATATCACAAATAAATCTGTATTTTCAGCAGCTTTTAATGCTCTCTTTGCTGCGGGAGAAACTCTCACAATATCGCCGCCCTCAAGTGTCAATAGTTCCCCATCTACAACCATTAGGCCTTTGCCTTCAACTACAATATAAACTTCTTCTTGTTCTGCGTGGCTGTGAGTAAATGTGTAGCCCTCGCCAGCCGGCAAGCGAATTAAACCTAAAGCTACTCCTTGCAGATTTAGCTGTCGCCAAGGGTTGGTGAGTTGGGGCAAATTCTTAAAGTCAAAGTGAGCTTTACTGAATTTATTGTTACTTTCATAATCTAGTTCCATTTTATGTATTTAAGTTGAAGAGGTGTTACTAGAAATTATACCAGCTAGCCGCTTCAAAATGCGAAAAACTTCGTAAAGTTCATTTCCGGGATTCGCAATATCGAAAAGTTTAGAGACGGCATACTGCGGTATGTCTCGTTTAGTCATTTTGATAAATCGAAAGCTGCTACCATTCGTCAGAAGCCCAAATGTTACTGGTTCGGGGCTGGGGTCATTCAGCATATAAAATAGTAACTGAGGAAGCCCAGCTTCAACGGAATATTGAGAGCGTTTTGCTTCGATCGCAACTACCCAAAAAGATTTCAGCAATAGCAGGACATCGATGCTACCCTTGACAATTGTATCTTCATCTTCAATAGTCAGTTCTACTGATTTTTCTGCCTCTATGTGAAAGGGAGTCAAGTAGAAATCTGCTAAAAATAGCAAGGGAGCCAGTACCACCATTTTTACGGTATCTTCCAGCATCGCGTACTTGACACTGTTGATATAACCAGCTTTTACGTTGTCGAGCGATCGCTTTTTGTCATCGCTAATTTCCGGTAAGTCGTCAATCCACTCCCGGAAGAATTGCTCGTCTTCACAAAGTTGAAAATTAAATTTTGTTTCGACATCTAGCAGAGTCAGTGTTTTTGCTTGAATGTTTTGTGTCATAGTTTTATGTAGTTATTTATTAGTTGTATTTTTTTGTAGCATATCAACTGTCGATCGCCTCCAACAACACCTCCGCGCCAAACCTTACCGCATCGGTACAAGGCAATCCCGTTTCTGCTTGAACTTCAGCTATGGCTAACAGCGCATCGGCCTCATTTAAGTGATGAGTGTTGAGGGCGATCGCGCTCACTTTTCCCCCTGCAAAAGCACCCGCAGCAGCAACTATTTCGTACAATTCGACCACTTTTGATAACTTAGGAATCGATATGTGCGGGTGATTGCGAATGCTAGTTTGTCCGGCTCTGTGAGCTAAAATTAAGTGAGTTGGCTGCGAACCCCGCAACAGCGGCAGAGTCGCCGTCGAACCCGGATGCAATAGCGAACCTTGCCCTTCTACGTGCAGAATATCGCATTCAGAACCCAATTTAATCACCATTTGTTCGACAGCACCAGCCGCGAAATCAACTCGCACTGCATCCAAAGGAAGGCCTTCATTTCCGATCATTAAACCCGTTTGTCCGGTTGCCAAAAACTTGGAACGCAAACCTCGCCGCAAGCAAGTGCGATTGAGTTCCAGACTGGTTGACATTTTGCCAACGCTCATATCGGTGCCGACAGTTAATACGCGGCGACAGCTTAATTTAGCAGCAGCGGCAGAGGCGATCGCACCGACAGATTTCGGTTCTTGACGCACGTCCCAAATCCATTGATTGTCGGTTAACGGAACTGTTATCAAAGGTGCAAGTTTCGCGTGCAAACCGTTGACAACTGACAAACCTGCTGCTACCGCTTGATTAATTTCTGGCAGCCATTCCGCAGGCAAAACACCGCCGGAAGGAGCGATACCAATTAGCAGAATATCCGGCGCAAATTGCAGTGCTTCTGCAACGGAAGCAACTATCGGTACTTCTTGAGGAATGCCCGTTAATTCAGGTAAAGATTGTCCTGCACATTGGCGGTCTATTACCGCTACAATTTGTGCTTCGCTGTAGCGCAAAAATGCTAAACCTGTTTTGCCGGAAGAACCGAGAATTCCCTCGTGCAGTAGGATAGCCACTTTGCCATTTTTGATCGGATAGTTTTTAGTCATTGATTCACTTTTGAGACGGGCGATTTTAGATTTTAGCTTCAATCTAAAATCTAAAATCTAAAATCTAAAATCGATTGGGTGTTAGCTGTGATTTGGGTTCAGGGTAAGATCATTCGGATCTTCTCCCAATTCTCGCAATCTGGCCTCTAGTCGCGAGGCTCGCTGGCGTTCCTGTTCCGCTTGCTGTTGAGCGGCTTCCGCTTGTTGTTGAGCGGCTTCCGCTTGTTGTTGAGCGGCTTCCTCCGGCAACAAAATTAGATTGCCCGATTCGTCGAAAAAACGCACCCAAGTCGCTGTTTCTCGATCGACAATTCCTTCCCAAGTCCCCAACCAAAAACCTAACGTTTCGCACCACAGCCAGCCCCGCTCGTTGGGCACTAACGGCTGATAACGCAGGGTGGCATCTAAACGCCATCCTTGCAAAGAATTCGGCTCGAAAGGATCGAAAACAAAGTAATCAGGAGTTCTAAAAACCTGCTCGTAAATATCCTTTTTTTTGCCTGTATCCTGATTTGCAGTTGACGGCGACAGCAGTTCCACAATGACATCCGGGTAACGTCCGTTTTCTTCCCAAACTACCCAGCCTTGTCGGGAAGTATTGCTGTCAACACCCAGCACAGCGAAAAAATCTGGGCCTCGGAAATCCTGCTTCCGAATCTGTTTAGCGCTGTAATAAATAAACATATTGCCACCGACAAAAAAATCGTTCCGGTTAGCTAAACCTTGTTCTAAGGAACGGATTAAAACGGTCATTGCTATACGGTGGCGGTTGCTTTCCCTTTCTGCACCATCATCAAAAATTAAATCAGTCGGTGGCTTGTGTTCTTCAAAGAAAAGCTTGGCTTCTCTATTAATTTGCTCTCCTATAGATTCCACTGGCATCATAGTATCTCCAGATTTGTTTTGAGCGATACTTCTATTCTACAATCTCAATTCGCCGCACTCCCAATCCCGATCGCTCGTTTGGCAGCAAACACCCATTTTCGACGATCGCACCTGTGAAAGGATCGTCTAATAAATTTAAGTGACTGTCCAAATCCAAATAGTCAGCTAGCGGTGAAAGTTGTGCTGCTGCTGTATTTGCGATCGCGCTATCTGAATAGCAGCCGAACATTACTTGCAAATTGCAGGCTTTTGCTGTGTGAATCATCCGCATAGCTTCGGTCAATCCGCCTGACTTCATCATTTTGATATTGATGCCGTGGACGCAGTGCGCTAACTTGGGTATATCGGAACTATTAAAGCAACTTTCATCAGCAAAAATTGGCAGGGGCGATTGACGGTACAGTTCTGAGAATTCATCCATATGGGCGACGGGTGAAAGTGGCTGTTCGACATAATTTATCTGGTATTTTTCCAGCCAGTGACACATCTCTGCTGCATCTTTTAAACTCCAACCGCCGTTAGCATCTACACTGATTTTAAGGTTAGCTGGTGCTTCGTCTAGCACTGCTATTAACATAGCTTTGTCGGCTGCGATTCCTGCGGGATTTCCTAATTTGACCTTGACGGCGCGGTATTTGATGCTTGCTGCATCTTTACCAAACCAATCGCGCACTCTTTCTCTCGCACCAGATGGCGAATTAATGCCGATTGTGACGGAGGTGGGGACAATGCGCGATCGATCTAATCCCCACATTTTCCACAGCGGCAAGCCTGCTTTTTTGCCCAGCCAGTCGTGCATTGCCATGTCTATGCCGGCCCGGGCGGCTGAGGGTAAGTTGACCTCTGTTAATACTTGTTCGATTTTTTGGCGATCGAAGGGAGTAAACTTTTCTAGCAGCGGTGCAACTTCCTGCAATGCAGCTAGCAGAATTTCGGTACTTTGGGGCCGAGAACCTGTGGAAAACGGCGATGCTTCTCCCCAGCCTTCGATTCCTTCGTGTGCTAATTTTACCCATAAATTGGTACTTTGGGCTGTTGTACCGCGACTGATGGTAAGCGCAAACCGCTTGCGGACAGTGAAAGTTTCAATTTGAACGTGCATTGTCAGTGATTGGTAATTTTTTGTAGATAAAAATCCGAGGTGGCGGATTGCGCCGCTCTTGCCATTTTTTACTTTTTACTTTATAGTTTGATTTTCCTTGTTCTAGTTTATCAAAAACTTGATGAAATTCCTGATTTCTGTTTCGCCGAAGAGAGTTGCTTTCTCTCTCAGCATTTGGGTGCTCTTCTTTGCTGTTGCTGGTTGCATCGTACAAGTTCTGCGTTACGGTTTTAACAATAAAGAACGCTGGACTGATTTGTTTAATTTGGACAGAGAAATAAATTATCCTTCGTGGTACTCGTCATTTACTTTGCTGTTTTGCGCGATTTTACTAGGTATTATTGCTACTGCTAAGAAGAAGCAGGGCGATCGCTATTTTGGGCACTGGAAAGCGCTGGCATTCATGTTTGTATTTTTTTCTTTAGATGAAATTTTGAGTTTGCACGAAATATTAATTATTAACGACTTGCGAAAGGCACTGGATTTAGGGGGACTTTTTTACTTCATTTGGGTAATTCCGGGGGCGATTTTTGTTGTGGTTACTGGGCTGGCTTATCTCAAGTTTCTCCGGCACCTACCCCGGAAAACAAGAAATTTCTTTTTACTGGCAGGCAGTATATATGTTGGTGGAGCACTTGGCATGGAAATGGTTTGTGGCTATTATGCAGATGCGGTAGGTCCGCGAAACTTGATATACGGTTTGATGGCTTCTGTTGAGGAAATTTTGGAAATGGTAGGGGTGATCGTATTTATCTACGCCCTGCTGTCTTACATCGGTTCCTATCTTGAAAATATTGATTTGCGGTTGAAGATAGTGGAGAATCCACAGCGGTAAGGCTGACATCAACCAAGATTATTAACGAAACTGAAATCGCAGACTTTATGCCCATCTACTTCTACACCACTGGCAGCGAATACGGCTGTTTTTCTAATTTTTCCAGTCATGGATTCGAGTTAGACGGAGAATATTGGCCAACTACTGAGCATTATTTTCAAGCACAAAAGTTTCCCGCAACGGCTAACTGCGACCAAATTCGCCAAGCAAAAACGCCGAAAGATGCCGCAAAAATGGGACGCGATCGCTCTCGTCCCCTCCGCAAAGATTGGGAAAAAGTAAAAGATGATATCATGAGAAAAGCCCTACTCCGCAAATTTGAAACTCATCCCGAAATAAGAGAAATTTTACTCGCTACTGGCGATGAGCAAATAGTCGAAAATTCCCCTAGTGATTACTATTGGGGTTGCGGGAAAGATGGCAGCGGCAAAAATATGTTGGGCCAGATTTTAATGGAAGTAAGGGAAATATTGCGAAAACGCACGTCAGAGTAAAACCGAACTTAAATTTCCCAAACTAAAGCAGGACTTATTTAATCCTAAGTCCTGCAATGCTCCTAAGCGAGCATTTCCTCAATTTTCTTAAACACGCTGACTCAAAAATCCGCTTGACCAACTGTCGAATTTTGTGCCAATCTCCTCAGACTGTTCTGGTAGAGGGTTTAGCCTCTCTTAGAAGACTGCAAAGCAGGGGAAACGGTAAAAACCCTGCACCACTTTTTGATTTCAACAACTCTTGTCAACCCGAATTAACTTTTATCGTCGCAAGTACAGCATTTGTTGGCCAGTCGCCTCCCGGACACCGTTCTCCTTAGGTTGGCGATTCACAGGTCAAACAGCAAAACTCCTGTTCTGGTTAAATTTTGTTTTTTTATTGATGCTGTATCTTTCTATTGTGTGGGATTTGGGGAAAGAGTTAGCTATTGTACAGAATTCTTTACATTTGTGATTTATTCGGATACAATCGCGCCACTCTGTCGCAGTTGCTGTTGAATTCTGTTAAATTCTTTCTGTTCTGCGCTTAGCAAAGTATTGTCGATCGGCGATCGCATATCCCACTGCAATTCCGACAATAACCACAAACAGCCAGCCATAATTATTCCTGTGGTTAGATATTGCCAAGGTGCAACAAAAGTTAATAGAGGGATGCTAAATAAATGAGTTAGTGCAATCAGGATAAAAGTGCGCGATCGCAAACCGAGTCCCGTCAACAAATAGCCGATCGCGCTCAACCCCAACCACAAATCGCAAAGGTGCAGCAACCAACCTCCCCAACCGGCAAAAATACTGCAATCGGTCAGAACCAAACCAGTTATCATCAAAATCGCCCAAGAGTAAAGAATCCAGCTAACTCGCTCGACTCTTACCCAAAACAAAGTCAAAACCGCCATTGTCGCAGTGCCAATTAGAGTCAAAGTTGACCACAGAATCGCCTGAAAGCTCCAACTGATAGGGACAAACTGAGCCGTAAAAAAAATCCCTCCTGTCACCAAACCCCAAAGCAGAAAAGTTTGGTCGATGCGGGTATAAAGTCCTGAGAAAAGAGTAATATTTCCAATTTGCCAGCGGAGTTGCAACAGGCCTTCGCGGTCTTGTACGTCGAGATGTTCCTGTTTGCAGCGGATTAGGGGTTCGCAGGGGTTGAAAAAGGTCATCCAGAGTTGGGGAAAGTATGAAGTTTTGTGTATTGTAACAAGTCTTAAGGAATATTTTTTATATTTTTTCTTCTTCCCCGGCTCAGCCTGGGGACGTAGATTTGGAGGCTGTGTTTGCTGTTTTCCTCAGCAACCGAAGAGGCTGAAGGCTGCGTTAAACTTAAACTAACGCAGCCTTGAGGTTTGAGTTCAAGCAAGTCTCCAATTCTTATCTTTTGGAGAATAAATGAAGGCAACATTCACAAGAATTGAGCCATCTTTTTTGCCTGTAGAGTAAATTTGCCACGTACCTGTGGGAACCTGTCGCAGATACGGTTTATTTTTCCTTAGCCGATCGTAGATTGAGCTTTTTGAGCGTTGTACTAATTCGGCGGCACGTTCAACTGTGCAGCCCATTTCCACCGAAACTGCGATCGGCTGGGTGAACAGATTGAGCTGTTCGCTGTTATAATTAGTCATGAGAAATCCTCGGTCTATATAGACCATAAACAACATGAGAGTGCTACTGGTTGCAGCCAGTGGCCCCCGAAAACTGATAAGCACTTGAGAGCGTCTCTAGTAAAAGCTAGGGGCGCTTGTTTGCTTGTTAAGGGCAGTCTAACACTGCTTTCAAAAATATACAACAAATTTGACGTATATTTTTTGAACCTATGGTAAGCTAGACGTATAAACTATCAAAGCCTTGTCTAACAAGCATTTTCTCCTTCCCGGCTCTGCCTGGGGACGCTGATGGGGAGGCAGAGCCTCCTGTTTTCCTCCGCAACCGACGAGGCAGAGCCTCTAGATATAGGTTCCCAGGCACAGCCGGGGAACCAGTTAAACCCAATAGATATTATGAAAAATACATTTATCTCTCGATTTACTCCTAGCTTGATGGCACCAGAAACCCTGGAAGCTATCTTAGTACAGCGTCACGCACTGGCAGAACATTTAGTAGAGCTAATTCGGGTGAGCGCGCTAACAGATAACAAGCATTTTCAACTGCTAATAGGGCCGCGCGGCATTGGCAAAACGCACTTGGTTTCCCTGATTTATCATCGCGTTGTTAAGATGGAAGATTTGCGGGATAAATTGCTAATTGCGTGGCTGCAGGAAGAGGAATGGGGGATTGCGTCTTTTTTGGATTTATTGCGGGGAATATTCCGGGCAATTGCTAAAGAATATCCGGCTGCATATCAAGCTGAGTTACATGATGATGTTGAAAAGCTTTATGATTTGTCGCCGGAGCAAGCTGAATTTAAGGCCGCTGAATTGCTGAGAGACTTTGTTGGCAAGCGGGTGCTGTTGTTGATTGTCGAAAATTTAGAGGACGTTTTTAGCGGCTTGGGGGATTTCGGGCAGAAGCAGTTGAAGGCGTATATTCAAAATTATTCATTTTTGACAATTTTGGCAACCTCACAAAGCTTGTTTGATGGAGTCAAGCTCTCTAATAATCCTTTTTATGATTTTTTTGATTTACATGAATTAGATGAGTTTAAGCTCGATGATGCTGTAGCTTTATTAAATCATATTGCCAAGTTAGAAGGGAATAGTGATTTAGCATCTTTTATTCAAAGTCCAACAGGGCGCGATCGCATTAAAGTTGTGCATTACCTTTCTGGTGGCAGTCCTCGCGTCTACATTGTTTTTTCGGCTTTTCTGATGACTCCTGAATCGCTCGATAAATTGGTAGAACCGTTCATGGAAATGCTGGACAGCCTCACGCCCTACTATCAGGATCGGATGAAATATCTTTCAAATCAGCAGCGAAAAATTGTTGATTTTTTGTGCGATCGAGGTGGTGCTGCACCAGTCAAAGAAATTGCTAAACGCTGTTTTATTGAGCAGCGAACTGTATCTAGCCAACTTAAAGATTTGCGAGATAAGGGTTATGTCAAAACTGAGGAGATAGGACGGGAATCGTGGTATGAATTGCGGGAACCATTGATGCGTTTTTGTCTGGAGGTAAAGAAGCAGCGAAATCAACCGATTCGATTAATTGTGGATTTTATTCGGGTTTGGTATACGCGGAAAGAATTGCAGCAGCGATTGGGATTGAGGATGGCGGATGTTGATTTGGCGGACAAAGAATGTCATTTTATGTATCGGCAAGGTTTGAAACCGATTCCACCTGATGCTGTGATGGAACGAGAATATTATACGCGGGCGCTTGAGGCTATTGAGAGAAATGAGGAAGACCCGCGTCTGAAGGCTTATGTTGATGAAATTCAATATTGTAGTGAACAGAAAGACTATGTTTCGGCTTTAGAATATGCGGAAAAATTGGTAACAAGTCGCGGCGAGGCAAGGGATTGGTCGCTAAAGGGATACTTCTTAAATAGGCGGGAATGGTACGATGAAGCTTTGGAATGTTTAGATAAAGCTATTGAAATCGATTCCAATTATAAAATCGCTTGGCATCTACGAGGCGATGTACTCAACAACCTCGAACGCTATGAAGAATCCTTAGAATCTTACGATAGGGTGATCGAACTAGATGCCAACGATCAGTGGGTTTTGGTTAACCGAGGCGATGTACTCAAAAACCTTAAACGCTATGAAGAAGCCTTAGTATCTTACGATCGCGCGATCAAACTAGATGCCAACGATCAGTGGGCTTGGGTTAACAGAGGTAATGTACTCGACAACCTCGAACGCTATGAAGAAGCCTTAGTATCTTACGATCGGGCGATCAAACTTGATGCCAATTATCAGTTGGTTTGGTTTCTTCGAGGTCTTTTACTCGATACACTCAAACGTTATGAAGAAGCCTTAATATCTTACGATCGGGCGATCAAACTTGATGCCAATTATCAGTTAGGTTGGAGTTGGCGAGGTCATGTACTCTACAACCTTAAACGCTATGAAGAAGCCTTAGTATCTTACGATCGCGCGATCAAACTTGGTGCCAACGATCAGTGGGCTTGGGTTAACCGAGGCCATGTACTCTACAACCTTAAACGCTATGAAGAAGCCTTAGCATCTTATGATCGGGCGATCGAACTTGATGCCAATTATCAGTTAGGTTGGAGTTTGCGAGGCCATGTACTGAACGAACTCAAACGCTATGAAGAAGCCTTAGTATCCTTTGATCGCGCGATCAAGCTTGATGCCAATTATTCGCATGTTTGGGTGTTACGAGGCTTTTTACTCAAAAACCTCAAACGCTATGAAGAAGCCTTAGAATCCTTTGATCGGGCGATCGAACTTGACGCTAATTATCAGTTGGCTTGGTTTCAGCGAGGCGGGTTGCTAGACAAACTCGGCCGCTATGAAGAAGCTTTAATATCTTGCGATAAAGCGATCGAACTTGGTGAGCAATTTTCATATGCCTTCTTCAACCGTGCCATTGCCATTCTCGGATTGAATCGCTGGAATGAAGGTATCGCCGCCTTAGACGACGCATTCCAACGCCTAGAACCAGGCGATGAAGCTTATGCAGAAGATGCCGATTTAATTATCCGCAACCTGTTCATCAACACGCACGATCTAGCGATATCTCAAACTCGCATCACCAGCCTAATTGCCGTTTACGAAAAACACAAATCTCTCTCAATCTTAGGAAATGGAATTGTGCGAAATATCCCCGCGCTCATGTCAGAAATGGTGAGTGACAAAGCCGCCCGCACTTGGTTAGAATTGTGGCAAGAACTAACCAGCAACTACGAAGAACAATTCCCAATTCCCATCCGCCTGCTGGATGCGGCTGTCCGCTATAAGGAAACAAAGGGCGACAGACGAGTTTTGCTAGAACTTGCCATAGAAGAACGCAATTTATTAGAACCGTTGGTGTCAACAAAACCAGAATAAGTAAAACAGGACTTACGCACTCCCACAAAGAAACCGGATTTTTTACCTAATCTTCGAGTACGAACGAAGTATTTTCGTAAAAAAAATCGGTTTCTGGGCCCCATGCGTAAGTCCTATAAAATAGATATAAAATAGAAATTGATGCTACTAGCAATGGAGTCATCCCCATGACAACAACAATTCCCTCTCAAACTTTGCCAGAAATTATCTACCCAGACAGCGACGGAAAACCCATGTCTGACAATACCAAACAGTTTGAACTAATTGTCACCATTCAAGGGGGAATAGATGCCTTATACAAAGACAACGAAAATGTCTTTGTAGCCGGTGATTTGCTGTGGTATCCCGTCGAAGGCGATAACAAAACTCGCCAAGCACCTGATACGATGGTAGTGTTTGGCAGGCCGAAAGGTTACAGAGGTTCCTACCAACAGTGGCTTGAAGATAATATCGCCCCGCAAGTTGTCTTTGAAATCCTCTCGCCTGGAAATCGAATCGGAGCACTGTTTAAGCTGTTTAATTTCTACCAGGATTATGGAGTCGAAGAATATTATGTCTACAGTCCAGAGGATAATGAATTAATTGGTTGGCTGCGTTCTGATGGAAAACTCAACTATATTGAATTAATGGATGGTTGGGTGAGTCCGCGTTTGCAGATCCGTTTTCAAACTGCATCGGGAGACTTGGAAATTTATCGGCCTGATGGACAGAAGTTTTTGTCTTATGTGGAGTTGTCAAGACAACAAGAATCAGCACAGCGACAAATGGAACTAACACAGCAACAAATGGAACAAGAACGGCAAGATAAAGAGTTAGCACAGCAAAAAGCCGATCGCCTATCCGAGAAATTGCGAGAAATGGGCATCAATCCCGACGAAATTTGAACAAAAAAGACCGCGCGGTTAAAACCGGGTTATTTTCTTCCGTCCGCAGAGGCAGACATCGTTTGTATAGGCGCGATTTCAATCGCCGTCTTATCTTTGTTTGTATAGATGCGATTTCGTTTGTATAGATGCGATTTCAATCGCCGTGATTTCTATTTTTTATTTTCAATCCTCAAACAACCTATAATAACTTGACCTATCAGCAAGCCGCCATGCAAAATCCCCGCCAAATAGCCTTTCTCGCACTCCTGGAAGTCCACCGCCGCGGTGCATTCGCAGATGCCGCACTCGATCGCGCTTTCAGCAATTCTCAACTCAACGACCTCGATCGGCGTTTAGTGACAGAATTAGTTTACGGTAGCGTCAGGAGAATGCGATCGATCGACTTCATCATCGACAAACTAGCAACAAAGAAATCCTCCCAACAACCGCCCGAACTCCGTACCATCCTACATTTAGGGTTATATCAACTCGAATATCTCAACCAGATTCCCCCCTCCGCCGCCGTCAACACCACCGTTCAACTAGCAAAAGAAAACGGATTTTCAGGACTCAGCAGTTTTGTCAACGGTTTGTTGCGCCAATACATCCGTTTAACAGATAACGGCTTAAACCCATTAACAGTTACTAATTATAAATCAACCGTTGAACGCCTAGGTATTTTGCACAGCTTCCCCGAATGGCTGGTGAAATTATGGATCGAACAAATAGGCGAAACCGAAACCGAACAACTCTGTGAATGGTTCAACCAATCTCCCACAATTGACCTGAGAATCAATCCCTTAAAAAGCTCGATCGCCCAAATCGAAGCTGCCTTCAAAACCCACAACATCTCAACTAGCAGAATCCCCAACTTGCCCCAAGCATTAAGACTAAAGGGCAGCATCGGCGCAATTCAAAACCTCCCCGGATATAGTGAAGGTTGGTGGACAATCCAAGACAGCAGCGCTCAATTAGTCACCCATTTACTAGGGCCCCAGCCAGGGGAAACTATCATCGACGCCTGCGCCGCGCCGGGGGGAAAAACCACCCACAGCGCCGAATTAATGGAGGATGAAGGCACAATTTATGCCTGCGACAAAACCGCCAGCCGACTCAAAAAACTTAAAGAAAACGCAGACAGACTCCAAATGAAATCCATTAAAATTCATACCGGAGACAGCCGCCATTTCCCAGAGTTTGTTAACCTCGCAGACAGAGTTTTACTAGACGCACCTTGTTCCGGCCTCGGAACCCTCCACCGCCGCGCCGACGCCCGCTGGCATCACACGCCCGAAAACATTCAACAACAATCTCAACTGCAATCGGAATTGCTAGCAAATGCAGCGACATTTGTCAAGCCCGGCGGCGTATTAGTTTATGCAACTTGCACAATTCATCCCTTGGAAAATGAAACAGTTATTCGATCGTTCTTAGACAGCAATCCTCACTGGCAAATAGAACCGCCAACAATTGATTTACCCGTACAGCCATCACCCGAAGGATGGGTGAAAGTGTGGCCGCACAGACATCACATGGACGGCTTTTTTATGGTGAGGCTAAAGCAATTGAAAAAGGAGTAAAGTCCTTAATCCAAACCGATAGTTTAATATCCCGGTTCTTGATAAGCAGGTTCTTCATAAGCAGGCTCTTGATAAGCAGGTTCTTGATAAGCAGGCTCTTGATAAGCCGGCTCTTGCGGTGGGTAATACTTCGGTTCAGGATTAGGATTGTAAGGCACGATCGCACCATCCTCATTCACAATCATCCCCCGAATAATCCTCTTAGGCTGCACCGGTTTGGCCTTAATACTGCCTTTGCGGCCCTCCAACTTCGGCAACTTCGGAAACTTCTCAACCGGCATTCCCTTAACAACTTGACTCATAAAATCGCGCCAATTGTAAGCCGCCGTACCGCTAGTTCCCCAGGTGGGATAATTATCATCATTCCCCAGCCAAACCCCAGTCACCACCTGTGGAATGTAACCAATAAACCACAAATCCCGGACATTTTCCGAAGTACCAGTTTTGCCGGCCACAGCGCGATCGTTTAAAGCAGCGGGCCCCCCCGTACCGTCTTGCACAACGCCCTCCAACATCCAAGTAGTAATCGCAGCACTATCCTTATCCAAAACCCGCTTCGGTTTAAAATTAGCCTGATAAATCACATCTCCCCGCTGATTAATCACCCGCTTAATTCCGTGGGCTTCAATAAAATTCCCTTGCGAGGCTAAAGTACCGTAAGCATTGGTTAACTCCAACAAATTTACCTCCGAAGAACCCAAAGCTAGGGAATAAATCGGACTCAATTTCGTTTTAATTCCCATATCGTGGGCTAATTTGATCGCCGGTTCAAAGCCGACATCCATCAACACCTTCACAGCTACCACATTCACCGAACGCGTCAAAGCATCAGACATCGATCGCCAACCGCTAAATTTTTTGCCATAATTATTCGGTTGATAGCCGTCGATAATAATTGGTTCGTCTTCGTAACCGTCATAGGGAGAAAAACCAGCCGCCATCGCCGCGGCATAAACCAACCCTTTAAACGTCGATCCGGGCTGCCGCAAAGCCTGCGTAGCGCGATTAAACTCACTTTCCTTAAAATTTCCCCCACCCACCAGCGCCTTAACTTCCCCAGTCTTAGTGTCCATAGAAACTAAAGCGGCCTGTTCAAAACCCTGACGGCGGCCATCAACTTCGATCGCATTTTTAACCACCTCTTCCGCTATTTTCTGCCACTTCAAATCCACCGTCGTCTCGACAGTCAAACCGCCAGCTTCCAAAGCATCCTGAGAAACATAGCGCGGCAACTCCTTCCGAATGTAACTAGCAAAATAAGGTGCAACTACTTTAAATCGCTTCGGCGGACTTGGTTTAACGGCGATAGGTTCCGCCATTGCCTCCTTCGCCTCAGCCTCTGTAATTACCTTCGCTTCCTGCATTTGTTGCAGCACAAGATTGCGGCGTTTCTTAGCCATATCGGGATTAACCAAAGGCGAATATTCGCTCGGTGCCGGCGGCAAACCCGCCAAAGTTGCCATCTCGGCCAAAGTTAATTTATCGACTGTTTTGCTAAAGAAAACCCAAGCTGCATCTGCCACTCCGTAGGCATCCGAACCCAAATAAACCAGATTTAAATATCTTTCTAAAACTTGGTCTTTACTCAACTCCCGCTCTATTTTCTGAGCTAAAAGAGCTTCCCGAACCTTCCGCCTAATACTTCTTTCCTGATTAAGAAAAACAACGCGAGCCAATTGTTGCGTAATTGTACTGCCACCCTGCACTAAATCTCTTTCTATCAAATTAGAAACAATCGATCGCACAATACCTTGATAATCCACCCCCCGATGTTGGTAAAAACGGCGGTCTTCTATGGCAATAAAAGCTTTAACCAACAGTTCGGGAATTTCTTTAAGTTTCAGTTTATCTCTCGTTGCAGGCCCCGACTGCAACAAAATCGTATTATCTGATGCCTTAATTGTCAGCGTTCCGTCGCGGTTAAAGGCTGACAAATCGTTAACACCCGGCAAACCTTTGTCTAAGGTGTACAAAATCCATAAACCGTAGATTAAAGCGCCCCCGCCTATACTGGCAACACCTAAACGTATCCAAAATGTAGGCGGGCGGGGGATACGTTTTTTAATATTTTCCTGCGGTGCGCTATTTTCCTGTAGTGCGGTATTTATCTGCAGTTGGGTGTTCTGCGAGTCGCTATTTTCCGGCAATTCGCTACTATCGGATTTTTGGAGTGATTTAGTGCCCAGCAAACTTAATCCCGGCCGCAACAATTCTTTTCCCTTGGTTTGCAAGGTGGTAACTTGAGGTTCAATTTCCAACCAAGCAATTAAGCGCTTCAACCCTTCCCAATCGCGCTTGATTATTGGATATCGAGCGTATTCTGGCTCTAAATATTCTGACTCTAAATATTCTGACTCTAAATATTCTGACTCTTCTAGAGGTGCAGCATCTTCTGATACCACATACTCGGATCGCTCATCCCTTGTCCGTGTATAAAATTCCGCCTCGGATTCCGGCGAGTTGAGCTTATTGCCCTTCGCAGCCTTCGGCGGTTCTCGATCGGAATTACCGCTTATTGCGTTAGTGACTTTGCTCAATGTATCTTTGATATTTGAGAAAAATTCTGCCACGTTCAGACCTTCAAACCTCATCAAGTCCGATTAAAAATTAAAAATTAAAAAAGCTAGCCTTTTTAAATTCTTAATTTTTAATTCGACATTTTTTCTTGAATAACACGCTGCCTTGAATTAGGTTTTTTGAATTAAAAAAAATTTAATTCACCACTCAAAATTCAAAACTTTTCTTAACGCTGCGGAGCTTGGTATTTTTTTGAGAAGTGAATTAGATTTTTTGAATTCAAAATTTTTTAACTCAAACCTCAAAACTCTGCTTAACTCGCATGACCCAGTGCCAATGCTGCTACTAGCATACCCAAAACCAGGAAAGGCTGAGCACTTGCCTGATATTTAACATCATTTTCCAGGGGATTACGCAAAAAGTACATATCCTGAAAAGTAATTTGGGGAATTATCAGCAGCAGCAGAATGACAGCGTAAAGGTTTTGGTGGATGCTGATCAGGTAGCCTGCAATCCCAGCTTGAAAGATGTCGATCATCAACACGCAAATCCAAGCTGCGGTGCTGATGCCAAACATCACTGGCAAAGATTTTAACCCTAATTGCCGATCGCCTTCGACACTTTTGAAATCATTGACGATCGCAATTCCCAGCCCTGCCAAACTGTAAAACAGGGTCAAAATCATAATGGTGGGATCTAGTGTACCAAACAAAGCTTGACCCGCCCACCAAGGCAGGGCAATGTAGCTAGCACCCAGGGCATAATTTCCCAACCAGCCATTCTGCTTGAGTTTCAGCGGGGGCGCCGAGTAGATGTAAGCTAGAAACGCGCCGCCGAGAGTCAAAACAGTCATTATCGGGAATTCATGACCCGCCCACAAGTCTAGAGCATAAGCCACCCCAATCCCAGCGGCTAATAATACCAAAATTTGGGTTACTACTTGGGGAATCGAGATGATACCGGAGGGAATTGGACGGTAGGGCTCGTTAATGGCGTCAATGTCGCGATCGTAAAAATCGTTCAAAGTTTGAGTGTACCCGGCCAGCAACGGCCCTGACATCAACATACAAGCTGCTGCGATCAAGAAATTCTCTAGGTTCCAAACATAGTTTCCAGAAGACGCCGCCCCGCACACCACGCCCCAAATTAGGGGAATCCAGGTAATCGGTTTCATCAATTGCAAGCGAATCTTCCAGATAGAAGTTTCCCCGCTAGCGGCCCCTTTCATGCCCAACAGTTGCCTAGTTTTGGCACTGCGGTTTTCGGTAGCAGCACTTTCCGGTGCAGCTTCTGGGGAGATTTGGGATGGAGGAGAGTCAGACATAATTTGATGTTAGCGCTACTGCTACTATTGTGTCGTTTTGCATTTCAATAATAATTCAGATAGCTTACCACTGATATTTAAAGTAGATTCTTGAAAACTTACCCTGGCTTGGAGTTGCGGCTAAGGAAAAGTAGGAGTTTCACAATATATTCAAATATCATTATTTTGTGTAAATGTCAAGATAATAAATATTTTTTTATAATTTCTTTCGCTGAGCCCGCCTTCTGGGGGAGATTTTTGCCAGCAGGTGCATTTAATGTCAATTACCAGGAGGCGATCGAGTTTTTTGCCATGCTATCCTTGAATCATCTCATCTGGCAGAAAATCAATCAAGCGATTTTAGATTTTAGATTTTAGATTTTAGATTTTAGAGATGCTACCGCTTCTTTGATATGGTGGAAATGGCCACTTGAGAAAGTGCAGGAGAATTACCACCAGATTACTTTCTCAACTCCGGCGTTCACTTCGCCCCATGTCTTCTATTTCTGCAATCAGATTTTCCCAGTCGATGTTTGAAGAGTCGCGAATCCGAAACTTTTCCACAGTGGTTTCAATCCATCTCAGGTAATCTGTATCATACAATTGTTGTCGCTCAACTTCTAATTTTGTTGTCATAAGCTGTTCGTACTCACAACTGCAAATTAACAAATATGGCGGTATGAATCAAAAGGCAGTCCCGTCCGCCGCTTGACTTCGACAACTGATTTGTAAGCGCCTTTTCTCTGCCTTTCTCTAACTATTTTTTCCGCCACATATCGATCTAAACCGCTGGCAATTAACTCTTCCGGTGAAAGAATATTTAACCGTTTCCAAGTCAACTGCAATTCTTTTTGATAATTGTAGCTGAAGCAAATCATCGGGGCGATTCGTCTGACGTGACTTTCGGGAACTCCGGCTATTTCTGATAACTCTTCAGCGTGGGTAAAAATGTAGCCTTCGTTTTGCAAAGATTCAATATCGTTGGCGTAGACGATCGGCAAACCCAAGATTCTTACCATATCGTCTTTGGTACACTCATTAATATCTATTTGGCCGCGCACGTTTGCCAGTTCTTCGGCATTCGTCGCACTTGCAGGAACCAGTATGCCTCTGGGTGCGGTTTTGATGAGATAGCGCTTTTTCAAACTAAAAGCAGTGACAATTTGAGCAATCCACACGATCGTACCCAAATTAGCTGATGAAGATACCGCTAGTGCTGCTAAAGTAATGGCAACACCCCATCCCATCCAACTGCGAATATTTGACTTTTGGCCTGCATAGGCGATCGCCAATCCGCCGAAGTAGGGAATAAAAGCATACCACACCCAGTTTGGAGTTTGACGCAGCCAGTATAAATCTTGAGACACTTTAATTTGATCCTTAAATAGTTGTGTTCTCACACTTTCTTATGTCAATCCTACTTTTTTAAGAGTGGGCTTTTTTCTTCCTTCTTCCTTCTTCCTGACATCCGTTACATCCGTTACATAATCCGTTGCCGAACTTCCTTCTTTCTTACAATTCTCGCAACAGTTTTTGGCGTTTTTCTTCATATTCTTCGGCCGTAATTGCGCCCATATCGTAAAGTTTTTTCAATTCGCCGATCGCCCCGGTTACATCTTTTGCCGCTCTGAGGACATACCCCGATGGCAACGTGCCGCCATTGTACTGAACCTGAAAAGCTTGTTCCGACATCAGCAGCAGGCCGATAAAATCGAAAAATCCGAGTACGAACGGAATGAATGTCCAAGAAAATAGAAAGTATAATACCCCTGCTAAGTTATTGCCCAAATAAAATTTGTGAATTCCGAAAGGGCCTACCAATAAAGCTAACAAAACTGCTACGCTTTTATCTTTTTTTACCATTTTTCCTTTCCCCTCTTTTATTATTTTAAATTCCGCGATAGACCTTTAACGATCGACCTAAGTAAGCTGACTAATTTTTACTCATTTATTTTGGTTTTTGCGAAACTTAGACATCGCAAAATACAGTAGAACTATACCGACTTGAGCCTGTAGAATCACCAAGTAGCCTCTCAAGAAATAATTTAGTTCGCTGCCTGAATTAAGAGAAAATATTAAAACGCCCAAGGCTGCGTAGGGTGCGAAACGCATCCAACTCGGCGTTCCCTCTAAGTTGCGGCTGTTCAAATTGCTCATGGGTTTAAGCCTCATCCTAAATTAAAATTTAGCTAGAAATTAGCCGGATTGTCAACTTCCGTTTAGTGCGATCGCCCGCGTCAGTTTCTCAATCATCAGCCGACAAGATATTACTTCCATGTTAAACCCTATTTTTCCGCTAAAGTAAGGGGAGCGGGCGGGCCGATCTGGATCTGTTGCTGATATTACAGATTAGGGTGAACCCGCCCCTAATGAAATTCCGGTTATTTTACCAGACTAGATATCAGAGGCGCACCGAGCACCCTACTGCGGTTTTTGGCAAGAGTCGATCGCCCTGACGATCGCTCTCAAAAAAAACCGATTAATTCACAATTATTAACAACCGCCCCCATTAACTCGCGCCGCCGCCCAAAAGAAACAGACTCAGGAGAGTACCGCTGTTCCAAAGACTGTGGAGAAGCATAGGAGCAAGGAGATTGCGCGATCGCGTGTACACAAACCCCAAAACCGCACCCAAAGTCGCCAAAGGCAGAATCTCAGAGACACTCAAGTGAGCCACAGCAAACAAGAAAGCAGAAGCTGCGATCGCCCCCCAAACAGGCAAATAGCGAGTCAGAGAAGGCAGCAGAAAGCCCCGAAACACGATTTCCTCAAAAACCGGAGCCGCGATCGCAGCAGTGCCGAAAAACACCACCAAAGCCACGTTGTCCCTACCTTCAAGAACGATCGGCAAAATCGGATTACTGCCACCTTGTCCCTGCCAAAATTGCTGATTGATCAGCGACACCAAAACTACCAAAGGCAAAGCAACAAAATAGCCGCCAAAACCCCACAAAAACCAACTTCCCCGCCAATTAATCCGAAACCAACCTTCCGGCAAAGGCAAAAAAGACTTGATCGAAAAATACAGTACCGAAAGCCCCCCAGCCGACAGCAACAAATAAGTAGCAAAGATATAAAAAGCCTTTTCCCGCGGGTCAAAAGTAGCAGGATTGAGTTTTAAAACAGCCAGAGAAACAGGCAGCAACAAATAGGGAATCAAGATTTGCCCGACAAAGAAAAAGCCGACCACCAGCACCTGCCAAACAATCTCACCGTCCCAAGGCACATCCCAAGTCAAGCTCGCATTTCGCGCCAACAGCGGCCCCGAATCTGCTTTCTCTAACTGCTGCCGCTGCAACAGCCACTGCACGGTCAAACCAACCAGCAAAACCGTACCCATACAAAGTGCGATCGCCGGAACGCCAACTATAATTGCCAACTTTTCTATAGCTTGCTGGGCCGTTGCTTGCTCTGCTGCTTGCAGCGCCACCAGCTCTTTAGAACGTTCTTGCAGCTTGTAAAGTTGAGCGAGAGCGCGATAGCGAAACCAGCCATCCAAAGACTTTTGAATGCGCGGCTCGGCATCCGGAAGCAGTTGAGCCGGATTGCTCCAAATTCCTGTTAAAACTTGAGCAGTTTCCAACGAAGAATTGTCATCAATTTTAGTTTGGTACCGCTCAACTAAATTTTTCCAAGTTTGAAGCGCCGCCTCAGTTTTGCCGCTGCTTGCCTGCAAAATTCCTAAACGCAAGTCAAGTTCGTTTAGCAGCCCTGACTGTTGCTTGATTGACTCTGACGCAGCCTTATTTTGAGCCAAACTCAGAGTATTATCATCAGACTTAGAGGCGATGCCAGACTGAATTTCTTTAACCTGTGCTTGAGTTGTTTCGAGAGTTTTGCGAGTCGAGTCTCGCACTTCTTGATATTGCGTCAAAGCCGTATTTAAAGGATCTGCACCGACAATATTGTTGCGCGCCGAACTTAAATTAACACTCTGATTATTTTCTCCCTGCCACTCCGAGGCGTGCAGCAGCAAATTTGTCTGGTAGAGTTCCAGCCGGCTTTGAATTTGCGGCTGGTTCCAACTAGCAAGTAAAGATAAACCGACCAGGGCGATCGCGATCGCCGTTAAAATACCTAAAATAACCCGCTTCAGTGTCATTCCTGCTTTTCCGTCCCGCGCGAATCCGTGGCTAAATCTTTTCCGTCTTTAATCATAGGTCGTTGCAGACGAGAGTATCCCGACAACTGGTAAAATTTCACTGGCTCATCTTTTTGACTCGCCTCAACAAGACTTACGCCACAAATCCTCGCTCCGCCATGTATGGGTAAGGTGTGCACAGCGCACCCGCAGCGGGGTAGCAGGCTAAATCTAAAATCTAAAATCTAAAATCTAAAATCGAATGACTCGCATTATCTTAGTCCGTCACGGCAAAAGCACCTACAATCAAGAACGCCGCATCCAAGGCCGCCTCGATAAATCAATTTTGACAGAAGCAGGCCGCAACAGTGCCCTGCAAGTAGGCGATACACTCAGCAGTATCGCCTTTGATGCCGCCTATACCAGTCCCCTGCAACGAGCCAAAGAAACAGCGGAAATCATCCTGTCGCGCTTGACAAATCCGCCACAACTCCAGCCAACGGATAATTTGATGGAAATCGATTTGCCTCTGTGGGAAGGAATGTTGCGCCAAGATGCTATAGACAAATTCCCGGAAGCATATCAGCAGTGGCAAAGACAGCCAGACAAATTTTCCATGAAACTGCCATCTGCTGACGGAGAAATCGAACACTTCCCAGTATTGGCAATTTTTGCTAACGCCCGACACTTTTGGCAAGAACTTTTATCGCGCCACCAAGACGGCACAATTCTAGTAGTAGGTCACAACGGAATCAACCGCGCTCTCATCGCCACAGCCTCGGAAATTACCCCCGATTACTATCAATCAATTCAACAGTCAAATTGCGGAATTAGTGTCATTAATTTTGGCCCTTCCCCTGTTACCAAAGACGAACCCGGACAGCAAACAAAGAAAATAGCAGTTCAATTAGAGTCGGTGAATTTAACTTCCCATACCGGGGAAATTTTTCCCAAACCGAGGGACGGACACCAAGGCCCGCGCTTGTTACTGGTGCGTCACGGCGAAACAGACTGGAATAAAGCCGGTAAATTTCAGGGGCAAATTGACGTGCCTCTCAACGATAACGGTCGCGAACAGTCTCGGCGGGCGGCAGAATTTCTCAAGGATGTAAAATTAGATTTTGCCATTAGCAGTTCCATGCTGCGCCCGAAAGAAACTGCGGAAATTATTCTCAAATATCACGGCGGTTTGCAACTAGAACTCCGCGACGAGTTGAGGGAAATCAGCCACGGACTTTGGGAAGGAAAGTTTGAATCAGAAATCGAACAATCCTATCCGGGTTTGCTAGCAGAATGGAAAACATCTCCTGAAACAGTCCAAATGCCCGAAGGAGAGAATTTGCAGCACGTTTGGCAGAGAGCGATCGCAGCTTGGCGAGAAATTGTACAATCAGTTTCTGGTACTGGGATTGTCGTTGCTCACGACGCCATTAACAAAGCTATTCTCTGCCACCTATTCGGTTTAGAACCCGAACATTTCTGGAAATTCAAACAAGGAAACGGGGCGGTTAGCGTGATTGATTATCCCCACGGCCCGGATGGTTTGCCGGTATTGCAGGCGATGAATGTGACAACTCATTTGAGCGGCGGCGTTTTTGACAAAACAGCAGCCGGAGCACTTTAATCCGTAAATTGCTGAGCGCGAACCCGTAGCGGAAGGAACGCCCACCGCTACGGGTTCGCGCCTGAAAAATGTTTGAATTTTGATAACAACCGCGCCCGACGCTTAGGAAGTTCTTAATTCCTGAAACTAATGCCGTGGATTGCTTCTTCCATCTTCCTGACATCCGTTACATCCGTTACATAATCCGTTGCCGAACTTCCTTTTTCCTTCTGTTATATGAGCCGCGAACTGCTACAAAATGTACGAGTGCTAGATCCAGTTTCAGGGAGCGATCGCATCGCTGATATTCTGATTGCTGAAGGTGATATCACAACAGTCGAAGAAAAAATTGCTGAGTTTCCCGCTGACACCCAAGTGCGGGATTGCCAGGGACTGATTTTGGGGCCGGGGTTAACTGATATGTACAGTCACAGCGGAGAACCGGGTTTTGAGGATCGGGAAACGCTCGAATCTTTGATGCAGGCTGCGGTGGCTGGGGGTTTTACGCGAGTGGCGATTTTGCCGGATACCTCGCCGCCTGTTGACAATTTGGCCGGTTTAGCTTTGTTGCAGCAACATATCCGCAATTTGTCTTCCGGGCTGCCCCGCTTGTATTTTTGGGGAGCGCTGACAGCGGGCGTGAAAGGGCAGCAGATGGCCGAGTTGGGCGAGCTGGCTTCCTGTCCAGTGGTGGGTTTTGCAGACGGTTTGCCGCTGTCTAATCCCGCTCTGGTGAGGCGTTTGCTGGAGTATATCAAGCCTTTGGGCAAGTCGGTGGCTTTGTGGCCGTGCGATCGAACTTTGGCCGGAAATGGCGCGGTGAGGGAGGGTGCGCTGTCGGTGCGCTTGGGTTTACCTGGAATTCCGGCGAGTGCGGAAACTTCGGCTTTGGCGGTAATTCTGGAGTTGGTGGCATCTGCGGGTACTCCGGTGCACATTATGCGCGTTTCTACAGCCCGCAGCGTGGAATTGATTCGAGATGCGAAGGCGCGGGGTTTGCCCGTGACTGCGAGTGTGACATGGATGCACTTGCTGTTGAATGTCGGGGCAATTTCAGGAAACTCTCAAGATTCCGGCGGGAGAAATGCTCTGACTGCTTCGTTGCCCTACGATCCAAATTTACGCCTAGAACCGCCGTTGGGGACTCTCAGCGACCAATTAGCCCTGATTCAAGCTGTGAAAGATGGCGTAATTGATGCGATCGCGATCGACCACAACGCCCATACTTATGAGGAGAAAACTGTGGCTTTTGCTGATAGTCCGCCCGGGGCGATCGGCTTGGAATTAGCTTTGCCTTTACTATGGCACGGACTGGTAAAAACGGGCGAATTTTCGGCTTTAGAACTGTGGCGAGTTTTGAGCGCAGGCCCGGCAGTTTGTCTCGGACAAACCCCCCCCACGGTAGCAGCGGGTGTCTCTGCAGAGCTGATTTTGTTTGACCCGGAAATGAGTTGGACTGTTGACGGGCAAAGTCTGAAGTCGCGATCGGCAAATACGCCTTGGTTAGGACAACAATTAGCGGGAAAAGTTGTACAAAGCTGGATTTATTAATTCTTGCGATTGAAATTCATCTGTTGTAGAACAGGCATCTTGCCTGTTTCTGGGAATACTAGATGAGGTGACTCAGAAAAGACAATAAATACATGATTGCTGCTTTTGATTCGTGGAATTCTCCACCGCAAGACTTGACATTGGATGTGGGCGAAATTCATGTTTGGCGCGTGTCTCTGGCTCAAACAGAATCTTGCTTGCAGAGTTTACAACAGATTCTCTCTACCGACGAGCGGATAAAAGCCGAGGGTTTTCATTTTCCCAAAGATCGATCGCAATTTATTGTGAGTCGTGGCGCTCTGAGAGAAATTCTCAGTCGCTATCTCAACGTAACTTCTCACATTTTGCGCTTTGACTACAATCCCTACGGCAAACCCTCCCTCATCGCCGCCCAAGGAGGAAATACCCTCCGTTTCAATTTGTCTCACTCTGGCGGAATGGCTCTAATTGCTATTACCAAAAATCGAGAGATTGGTGTCGATATTGAAGGCATCAATCCCAACTTTCCTTGTCTGGAGATTGCTGACAAGTTTTTTTCACCCTTAGAAAACTCTGTGCTGCGTTCGCTCCCAGAACATCTCCAACCCAGAGCTTTTTTCACCGGCTGGACTCGCAAGGAAGCCTATATCAAAGCAGTCGGTAAAGGACTTTCTATTCCCCTGAATCAGTTTGAGGTCAGCCTCGCACCAGGAGAACCAGCAGCGCTGTTAAATGTTGAAGAAAACCCCGACGAAGCATCGAGATGGTCTTTAATTGAATTAATTCCCAGTTCAGATATGGTGGCGGCTGTTGCGGTTGCAGGAGATTGCTGGAAACTTCATTGTTGGGAGTGGACAGGGGAGTTTTGAGTTATACCGATCCCGATCGAGTAAAAGATAACGGCAACAGTCGCTACAATAGCTCTACAGGTTGCACCTCCAAGCTATTGTATTGCACACCCTCCAGAGACAAATAAGGACACAACATTTTTGTGTCCTTATTTGTCTATTCGACTGCAATTTACCACCCTACAACTGATTTAATAATTTAACCAAATCGATAGCCAAACCCACGTACCGTAATGATATATTCCGGTTGACCCGGATCTATTTCCAACTTTTCGCGTAGCCAGCGGATGTGAACATCAACTGTTTTGCTGTCTCCGATAAAATCTTGGCCCCAAATTTTTTCCAGCAACTGATCGCGAGACCAAACTCGCCGGGGATAACTCATAAATAGTTCTAGTAAGCGAAACTGTTTAGGAGAAAATTTCACTTCCAGACCACGAACCAACACTCGGCACTCTTCAGGATACAGAGTTATACTCTTATATTGCAGCGTCCTCGGTTCCGGTAAGCGACCGAGGCGCTGGCGCCGCATCAGCGCCCGACAGCGAGCGATAAACTCCCGCATTCCAAAAGGCTTGGTCAGATAATCATCCGATCCGGCTTCGAGGTAAAAAGCGCAATTATTGGCACTTCCTCTAGCACCTATAATCAAAATAGGGACGGGATTTCCTTGATGCCGTAACATTCGACACAGATCCAAACCGTTAATTGAATCCATAATTAACAGGTTGAAGGCAAATTCACCGTGGTATGACGAAGCAGCCTGTACAGAAGGTAGAGCGTTACGCCCGTCGCTAGTAACAACCACCTCATAGCCCTGTTCTTTAAGGGCTAAAGCTAGCATTTCCCGCAACAGATCTTCACCTTCCAATAACAAGATACGACCGGCTTGTCCAACAGCCAACCTTGCAGGACTTTCGCTTAATTCAGCAGAAGACATAAATATCAGTGGGAGTGATGTTTGTATGTGGCTAGCGCGAGGTACCTTCTTCAGTAGCTGAGGTACTCTCGCGCTGCGATCGCTTGTACGATCGCCATTTGTTCGTTAGCGAAGCCCTCGAAGAGGATCGCTTAGAATCTTTCGCCAGCCCATCCCACAGACACGCGCTCGACCTTTGCTACTTGCTCGTGTAAGGAATACAGCCGTAGAGCAGTTGTCGGAACCGCGCTGTCTGCCTGCGTCCAGGCCACAGAAGTCTGGTCATTTTTCGGGGTCGGTGTTAATTTCATAAAACATTGCCCGCTGTTAATTGACCACGTAACACCCAATCTAGAGGGATATGCTTGTTATACTACTCTTAAAAGGTTATTAAAAGGTAAAGTTTTGGCCATCAAGTGGTTAAATTATTAACGTTAAGTAATATAACGGTAAAGGTGCGATCGCACTGTAGGGCTTTTTTTAAGAATACAATAATAAGTTTGCCCAAAGTCCTTTTTTTTTCCCGTGCCCGCTACGATCGACGATAGCAAGTAAAAATTCTGTAGACTGCCTATCATGTTGCTGCATTTGAGTACCTGGCCCGAGGTAGAAACTTATCTCGAAAGCTCCCGAGGCATAATTATCCCGATCGGCTCCACCGAACAGCACGGGCCCACCGGCTTGATCGGGACTGACGCCATTGCTGCCGAGGCGATCGCCCGCGGTGTCGGCGAAGCTGCCAATGCCTTAATCGGCCCCACAATTAATGTCGGGATGGCCTTGCACCACACCAGCTTTCCCGGCACAATCAGCTTCCGACCCCAGACGCTAATACTGGTAATCAGGGATTATATCACATCTTTGGCAAAAACGGGATTTAAGAAATATTTCTTCATTAACGGTCATGGTGGCAACATTGCGACAATGAAAGCAGCATTTTCCGAGACATACGCGCATTTGTCAGACTTGCATTTACCAAATGCCGATAAAATCCAGTGTCAAATCGGCAACTGGTTCATGTGCGGTTCAGTTTACCAACTAGCAAAAGAATTATACGGAAACCAAGAAGGTTCCCACGCCACCCCCAGCGAAATTGCCTTAACCCAGTACCTTTATCCAGAAGCCATCAAGCAAGCTCCGCTTTCGGAAGAAGTCGGTTCCGGGCACAAAATTTACGGTGCAGCAGACTTCCGCCGCCGATTTCCCGACGGGAGAATGGGTTCAAATCCGGGCTTAGCAACCCCCGAACACGGTCAACAGTTTTACGAATTAGCAGTCAAAGAATTGACTAATAATTATTTGGAGTTTTTAAGTTCAGATTAACGTTTTTTTATTCTCGTTACCAGCAAGCTCCTGGTAACGAGTAAAAATCTCAAACTATTCTATATTTTACCGTTATGAGTGAGTCAGCGAGATGATATTTTATCTGTCTAAAAAAGGCTATATCTCCCGATTAACCACCGGGAGAATATCAAAACTATTCCACAATCCAAGGAGTTAAACAAGGTGTCCAAGCACTCAATTCTTCTTCCTTGAACCAAAGGCTAATTTCCGCACGGGCAGTCTCGACAGCATCAGAACCGTGAATGAGGTTACGGCCGACATTGACGGCAAAATCGCCCCGAATTGTCGCAGGTTCTGCATTCAGAGGATTTGTGGCGCCAATGATTTTTCTCGCCGACGCCACAACGCCGTCGCCTTCCCAAACCATCGCCACTACAGGGCCTGAAGTGATAAAGTTTACCAATCCAGCAAAGAAGGGTTTTTCTTTGTGAACATCATAATGTTGTTCCGCTAGTTCGCGACTCGCTGTCATCAGCTTCATGCCAACTAACTTAAAGCCCTTGGCTTCAAAACGACCGATAATTTCGCCGACGAGTCCGCGCTGTACGCCGTCGGGCTTAATTGCTAAAAAAGTCCGTTCCAAGATTAACTCCTATAATTGTGTTAACTGATCCAAAAGATAGAGTAACTCAGAACGCACCTAAAGGCAATTCTGAGAATTGGAAATTGTCATTGGGAGACTTATGGCCGGCGGAAGAAGGAATAAGGAATAAGAAGAGGGAAGAGAAAAGAGGGAAGAAGCAATAAAAGCAAGGGTTAAAGAAACCGGGTTTCTCAGAAAAATTTTTCTTGAGTAGCGATGAATCTCCGAAAAAACCTGGTTTCGAGACTTCTATGCGTCTAGGACTGATTTGCAGGGATCACCGCTATTTTGTAAAAAGCATCTTTTAGGAGTGCCAACAGGATGGTCACTTGCCTAAATAAGCTAATCAGCCTTTAACTTGCCTGGAAAAAATAATCTAACTCTTGTGGGGTCGCTTTGAGCAAGGCCTGAAATATGCAATCTAAATGTAGAACATTTTATCTATAGCGAACCAGATGCTCGAACTTCTGGCACAATATGATACAAGTCACAATTTCCTGTGACTGCCAACACTCTTACCTATGATCTAAAATACAAATATGTATGATAATAAACACAATTATTTATGCTCGACAATATAGATAATTAACGGAGGTATGAAGATTATCTTGACAGCAACCATTTAGGCGAAAAAAGTATGAGAGCCATTGTAGCATTCATTGAACCCAAAAAGCAAGAGTTTGCAAAATTGCCCTTGTTTGAGTTTCTAGCCAACAAAGATATTCACGCGAATCAACGACTAATTTTTGCACCTGTACTTGCTCCTTTAGCTGTGGGATTGAGCGATTTAAATAAATATGTACTGCGAGAATCTTCTAGTAATAACAAAGTTCAGGAACTCATTAATAAATATACTTATAAAAAAAACTATTATTGGCACGACTATCTAGAATACTTAGAAGAACTGGGCTTAAACCAATTAATGAGTTACGGCGATTTCAGACTGCTTTGGGGTGAAGAAACTAAAAAAACTCGATCGCTTTGTTCAGCGCTCGAACGCTACGCTTGGAAAGCTTCTCCTATTCAGAAACTGGTGTTAGTGGAAGTCCTCGAAGGAACTGCCCAAGTTTTTTTTGAGGCGGCGCTAGCAGTGGTAATGGAATTACAGCAAATTAACCAAAAAGAATCTGTTGATTTTGGAGTATCTTATGGGGGTTTAGAAAATTATCACCTTTTAAACACGCCAGAGATGTTGCAACTTTTAGCAGAGATCAAACTTACTAATTCGGAATACCAAGCAGCTTTAGAATTAGCACAAAATGTATTTCAACTGTTTACAGAAGCGATGAACGAGCTGTTCCGACACAGCCAAACAAATTCTTGCAAGACTGTGCTGCAAATATCCTCAATTTCTACCTTCGCTCATTGCCCGATCGACTGCCTAGATATGGGGTAGTTTAAACAATCACTAAATTATCTCGGTGTACCGCCGTTTCTACGCCTGCATAGCCTAAAATCTCAGCAATTTTCTCTGACTTGCAGCCCTGGATTTGTCTCAATTCTAAACTGCTATAATTCACAAGTCCTCTAGCAATTTGCTTGCCGGCTGCGTCGCACAACTGCACGGAATCATCAGCTTGAAATTCTCCTTCTACTTGAGCAATACCCGCAGCTAAAAGCGATTTTCCACCGTGGGAAATTGCTTTGACAGCACCCGCATCTAAATATAGTTTTCCTGCCGGAATTAACACGTTAGCTATCCAGTGTTTGCGAGCGTTTACAGGGCGCGGTTGAGGCTCGAATTGAGTGCCGATCAACTCTCCGTTGAGTATTTTCTCGATATTACCAGGAAAGCAGCCGTCAGTGATGACTGTACGCACTCCCGATGCAGTTGCTATTCTCGCGGCTTCAATTTTTGTCACCATACCGCCGGTTCCCCAACCGCTGCGGGAATCTCCTGTTTGCACCTGAAATTCTGTGAGCTGTGCCATACTTTGGACTAGGGCGATCGGCTGCGCGTCTGGATTGCTGCGCGGATCGGCGGAATACAGCCGATCGACATCTGTGAGCACAAACAACCAATCTGCTTCTACCAAACTCGCCACCAGCGCCGAAAGCGTATCGTTATCGCCAAATTTGAGTTCGTCTACCGCTACAGTATCATTTTCATTGACGATCGGAATCACGCCCAACCGGAGCAGTTGCCCAAAAGTATTGCAAGCGTTAACATAACCGTTACGCTGCACTAAATCGCCCCTGGTGAGCAATACTTGAGCGATCGGCTGTTGTAGAGTAGTAAACAAATCATCGTACACCCGCATCAGCCGCCCTTGGCCCACGGCCGCCACAGCCTGTTTCATAGCAATATTTCGCGGGCGTTCCGTCAAACCCAAGCGCGCGCAGCCCACCCCAACCGCACCCGAAGAAACCAACACTACTCGATGACCTTGCTGCCGCAAATCAGCTAAAATTTCGACCAATGCAGCAATAGTTGAAAGAGCTAAGTTTCCTGTAGTCGATCGAGTCAGAGTCGAAGTTCCAATTTTAACAACAATAGTTTTAGTCATTTAAATCTTTCTAATTTCTGCTATCAAGAGAAGCCCCCAAAGCTTGAGAAACCCAAACTTCAAAAGAGCGCACCGGATACTTGCGAAGGGCATACCCAGCATCAACCATTGGTTCCACTAAAATAGTAAACATACCCAAACGATTGCCTGCCAAAACATCAGTAAAAAGTCGATCGCCCACCATCGCCACCTGTTCCACCGGCAAATTCATTGCATTAATAGCTTTTCGCAACTTACGGCGCGACGGCTTAGCCGCACCCGTGATGTAAGGTAGATTCAAAGACTCAGCAATCCGACCGATCCGAGTCTGACTTAAATTATTGCTCGCCAACCATAGCGATACCACGGGTTTAATTTCTTGCACCCACAAGCTGAGTTCAGGAGAAGCATTCATTGCGGTAATGGGAACAAGAGTTTCGTCCACATCCAACACTAATCCTTTAATCTCATATTTCTGCAGAATATCAGCCGTTAACTTCATGACTGAATCGCCTAGAACTAAGTCAGGCTGTAATAGTTTACCCCAAGTCATAATGATTTTAGATTTTAGATTTTAGATTTTAGATTGACACATAAGAAATTGGGAGTTAAAGATTGAAAAAGTAAAAAATCAAAAGTGAATAATTATGGCTTTTACTTTCTGACTTTTGACTTTTTACTTTTTTTATTAGTCATTGCCTATCTATTGAGTCGATCGCAACTGCTGGTCAACTTTAGCAATCGCAGCATCGTGTTCCGCCTGCGTGCGGCTGAAAATGTGAGTGCCGTCATACCGCGCCATAAAATACAGGTATTCTGTATTTTCTGGAGTCAGAGTCGCCTCCAAACTTGCTATTCCCGGAGATGCGATCGGAGTTGGGGGTAGTCCTGGATTTATATAAGTATTGTAAGGAGAAGGCGTTTCTACTTGCTTAAAAGTCAGAGGCTTTTCCTTAGTTTGCCTGATGCCGAGGGCGTATTCAACTGTCGGGTCTGATCCCAACGTCATACCCTTATTCAGACGGTTGTTGAATACTCCAGAAATGCGGTTCCGCTCGGAAGCAACCACAGCCTCTTTTTCTATAATACTAGCCAGCGTCACCCACTCTTTCAAATCCAGCTTAGTATTCTTCTGATTCTTTTGATAGATCGGCAAAGCCAACTGCTCGAAACGATCGAGCATTTGCTTAATGACAGCTTCCGGGCTAATTGCATCGCCGTCTAGCTGATAAGTATCCGGGTACAAAAACCCTTCCAAATGAGGCAGGCCACTCGGTAGCCAAGGGTACTGAGCGTAGGGAACTTGACTCGCCACCGCCATAAACTCCTTAGCCGGGAAAAAACCTTGCGCTTCAAAATAAGCGCTCATTTGTTGCAGCGACCACCCTTCTGGAATCGTGAAACTCTGCTGTACAACTTCGCCCTTCCAAATTTTGTCAGCAACTGCACTCAGAGGCTGAGTCGGCGACACTTGGTAAGTTCCTGCTTGAAAACCTCCCTCACGGTTTTGCAGAGTCAGCCAGCGGGCCCACATATTCCATGCCGAGCTCGATCGAATCAACCCCGCAGCCTCTAAATCCCGCCCGATTTTTTGACTGGGAGTACCCTCCGGGATTTGGATCAAAACAGCAGCATCCTCTGGCCCAGAAGTTGACGTTTCAGCTATTTTAGGCGGGGCGGAAGCCCAGCTCCACCAAGCCCAGCCCTGCCAAGCGCAAACCCCCCAGATTGCCGGCAGCAACGCCAGATAAAACAACCATTTAGAGACTTGCGGAGTAGCTTTTCGGCTCTCGCGCGCGCTGCCTTTTGTCATTTGTTCTTTATTCATAGTCCGTTGTCCTGGATAAGCGGCGGGTAACTAGCGACTAATGACTGATGACCTGCGATTGATGACCGAAAAGTTACGGATACAAGCCCTGTAAAAGACCCAATCCACGCGGCCCAATTCAAAAGCCCGATCGCGAAGGCAGAAGGAGCAATCTCGAAAAAGTTCGATCGGGCGAGCAGTTTACTTTTTTATAAAATAGTAAAAAATTCTGCTTTTTGCCATCAGACCTTGTGCCTGCAATTAATATCTAATCAAGCTCGTCAAAGAACTGGTCTTCCAGCATAGGTAACATCGGTTCCAGCCTTTGGAACTCTTCTTCCGAGAGCAATTCTGGCTTGCCGTCGTCATCCATGCGAGCCAAGATAAAGAACGGGTCTAAAGGCGTATAAATGGCATATTCCTGTTCTTCGTGGTAGAAACTGGTCAGCCACATCAGTTCCTCGAACTCGGACTCCTCATCTGGATCGACATCGGAGGCCATCTCCTCTTCGGGAAATTCCGGCAATTCGCCAACCACAGTCAGCGTCACCGCCGTGCGTCGGAGCGTCAAGTTCTGCTCTTGCAGCACAACTTTAGCTGTCTCAAAAATTTTGTCAATTTCGCTCTCGTCTTCTACAGGAATTGCTGCTTCGTCGTTATCGTCTCCCTGCCAGGTAAAAATTTCTACTGGTGAGTCAATTGGCAGCAGCAAAGCGTATTCTTGACCTTCTAGGTTCATAGAATATTCTATGTTGCAAGTTAGCGATCGCCCAACTTCATCCGTCAGGGTGACGGACTCTTCGTTGGAATTGCCATTCTCTTTTTTGCGGTATGGGGATGAGGACATCGCGTGTATCTTATTTTCCGTCAATAATTCAGTAACGTTGGCTTGACAAGTGGGAATTTTCGTGGCGATATTCTGGCTAAGTGGGCGATCGCCAGTCCACAAGCTTAAACCGCGAGACTCGCGGCCTTTTCCACAGGCGAGGAGTGCAGCGTTTAAATCTCAGTCGAGTTAGCAAGCGACACTGAGGACAAATCACGATTTTGTGCTTCTTCAGTACCAAGGGTACAGCAGAATTTTCTCCAGTTTGTCAAGGGTTACAGGTGTGCGTAGCAAACTTGCACAACCAGGATATCACGCCTTTGTTACCAGCTATCAAGGATTGGGAAGGGCACCGATATTTTGCCTCCGCTCGTCTAGCCACTGCTGCAAAATCAGGGCCGCTGCTTTGCGATCGATCGCACCCTTATTTTGCGACACCGAAATCCCTTGTGTTTTCATCAATTCCTCTGCCTCAACCGAAGTCAGGCGCTCGTCCACGTATTCTAGGGGCAGCTCTAAGGCGGAGGCGATGCGATTCGCATATTTCTGCACTTGTCGGGCTTGAGCGCCTAATTCTCCGCTCAGGGAGTAGGGCAAGCCTGCAACCAAAATTTGCACTCTCCGCTCTCGCACGAGCTCTCGGAGATAAGCTACGTCTCGATCGAAGGACGATCGTACCAGTGTTGTAATGCCCGTAGCTATTAAACCGGTGCCGTCACACCCGGCGATGCCGACTCGTTTGACGCCGATATCTAATCCCAGAGCTGAAATCCATAATTTATTGTTGGACATTATCAATCAAGCAATTTTAGATTTTAGATTTTAGATTTTAGATTTACTGTTTTTTTAGGAAATAATCTTATTTAACGAACCGCGAAGACGCGAAGGACGCGAAGGAATAAGAGAAGAAATTAAGAAGAAGATAGGTAATCTTAAGTTGATATTAATTAAAAGCAGAAGGGATATTTTCGGATTATGACCGAAAAAATGATTTTTTTGGATGATTAATTCTCTTTTTTTCGGTCTTCTACCTTTTACCTTCTGCTTTGACTTATTAAGAATTGAGTTCTCCGGGCCAGCCGCCGTCTAGAGGCAACTCTGGCAGATTTAAAGGCAAAATGCTGCTGCCATCAGTTGCTGCTGATTCGGAATTCGGGAAGTTCAAGGGGTTAACTTGATTCGTTTGACTGTTTCCTGAGTCAGCCAACAGAGGTTTTATCTCCGAGGATGCGGGCCCTGCTGCTGCTTCCCCAGCCATCGGGCCGAGCCAGGACATCCGGCCCGGTACGGGTTTGCGAGTTGGCTGGAAGCTTTGCAGCATTTCTGATAGCTGGAGTCCTTCGAGAGAGACCAACTTGGACTCGCGCAATTTGTGCCACACCGATCGAGACATCAGCAAACTGTGTTCCACGCGCACTGCTCCAAATTGCTCTAAATAAGCTTCCCGTTCCGGCTGATAGTCAGCGGAAGCCAGTTGCAGGCTTTGAACCGGGAAATCTTGAACGAGGCGCGCCATCTGGGACAGCAGTTCTGGGTAAAGCCAAGTGTAGGCAGGGTGTACAGTCAACTGGGCGACGTGCGGTTGCTGGCCGTTGCGGGATAGCTGCACCTGAAAATAGCCGATCGCGGCTTTGCGCTGCGGTTCAAACACGTAGCCACTGACTACCTCGGTTTTGCCCAGCCACTGTCTGACACCTTCGACTAAAGCGCCGAAAAAACTGGTTTTGAAATCTTGAATGTGCCGATCGAATACTTGGCGCACCAGCGGCGGCATAGACGCGGTATCCAGTTGGTAGAGCAACTGAGCGTCTGCGTTGCTGACGGGCAGCAGGTTGGGCAAATCTGGCGTCGAGGAAGCCATTTCTTGCAGGCGTTCTGGGGCGATCGTCCAGTATGTCATCTGGGCCAAAGGCTGAAACCCGTTCTGCCGATACAAAGCCAAGGAAGTTGTGTCGCCTACATTCACTTCCAAAAGCCACGTCCGCGCCTCCCAGACTGCCTCAAAGCAGTACCGCAGCAGCATGGAACCAATTCCTTTGCTGCGGGCTTCCGGGTCTACTCCTATGCGATCGATCCGCCAAGTGCTGCGGGTGCGGTTGAAAGGAGAAATCTGAATTATGCCCTTAACTTTCCCCTCTTCTTCGGCAACGTGGGCGCGGAACAGGGACTGACAAGGGTTGGGAAACAAGCTAAAAATCTTTAGTAGTCCGTACCAGCGGCGAATCTGCTGCAACTTTCTACCTAGTACCACGTCGCAGCTTGCGCCCTTGCGGTTTTCTGGCTCTTCGGCTGTTTCCGCGCACAGTTGTTCCATCACCTCGATATCGCGATACTGAAACGGGCGAATCACAACCTGGTTTGGGTTTTGGGAGGGAAATGAAGTCATAGCATAAAAGTGGAGAATGGAAATGTGAAATACCCAAACTAAACGGAGTACCGTTATAGTTCGGGCTTCGTGTCTCATCTGCCATTGCTCTGTTGGGAATACCCGTTACCGAGTATTCGTCACTGAAGACGATCCGAGTCTTACACAGCATCTCTGGCTTTGCAGCCTTTATCCCTTCGTAGGGAACCCACGCAGAAGCCCTGTTTCCCAAGGCAAAATTTTTCTTCGTGCAACAAACATGGCTTATTTTTTACAGCAGGGCGTTACCTTACCAACCAGCGGTCTGTTCTTTCCCCCTTTCTCTCGCAGTTATCCTTGGTCAAGCATATTACTGCTACTGTGACCTATTGTTTGCAGTCGAGTGGGTGGGTCGCAACCACTTATATCTTACACGTTTCTGTTAGAAAATCCGAGAATTGTCGATCTTTTTCACAGACCTTGATCGGCTTATATCCCCGCGCTAAACCGAGTACCGTTATAGCGTGGGACTTACGCCGATTGAGTTAAAAATAAAAATTCAGAAAGGGGAAGAGTTAGAGAAGTTTTGAGTTGTGAATGGGTAAATTTTGAGTTCAAAACTTATAACTTTTGATTCTTCTCCCTTTCTTGCGCGATCGAAAATTAAAAATTGCAAATCATCTTTTTGAATTTTTAATTTTCTGTTTTGAACTCAAGATTTTTGTGGCAGAGGTCGAATTAGAACGACCGGTGTTCGCTCGTCAGCATTCCCGGCGGGGTTGCTTCGCAAGGCTTGCTCTAAGAATGTTACCGATAAATCGGAGGTCGCTGCTAATATCTTAACTGCTTTCAAGTCATTAGCGTCTACGATCGCCGCCGCAAGTCCGGTTTCTCGTTGAATTTCTTCTACAACTTGCTGGGGATTGTCTGGGCCTAGGACAATAAATTGGTCGAAGGGAGGCAAAGTCCCGGTAACGTCGTCGATTAGCCTGGCTTGTTCCCCTGCTAGTTGGTAAAAGACTCCCGGTTTGCCAAATATTTTAGCCACAGCGCCGATCGCAAATGCTGCTACTACGCGCCAAGGGCCTACTACATCAACCAACGTCTGCATCCCGCAAGCCGTGGCCAAACTCGACGTGGGCAAGAAAAACAAGCACACTCGCTTTGCGGCCCATCCGGGTTTGACTTCGCTGGGATGGCGGTAGCGTCCCTGCATCAAGGCTAGGGGAGTTTCTGCGAGGGCGACAATATCGCCTTGGAGGGCGCGCGGCAATACGTAACGCTTGACAATTTCGACGGGATTGTCGAGTTCGGCGAGTATGTGGGTGCGAATTGGGAAGACTTCTGCAACGCCGACATTTCTGGCGACGGGTGCGGTGTCCGAGTTGGGAAATTGCAGCGGGACTACTACGTTGCGGACTTTGGGGATGCGCCCGCCCGGGCCGTAGGTGATGTAATGTATTTGCACCCAAGCTGATTGCAATTTGTTTAAGTCTTGCCCTTGAATGTCTACGGAGACTTTAATTTTTGTGGTTTTTTGGGCTTTAACAATATAGCCGAACCAGTAATCGTCCGATCGGGCTGTTGCGTCTTTGTGGCAAGGAATGACTTTTGTCTGGGAAGTAACGCCGTCTAAACTTCCGTCTGAGAGCAGTTTCACCTGTGCCTGCACGGACGGCAACATCACCTCGAACCGCTGTGTCAGGTTGCGGAATTCCATTTCGCCAACCAAAAGATAGCGGTTGGGTTCCTTTATGGCTAAGTGCCATTCTCCGGCTGTAAGTTCTAGTTTATTTGGACTTCCAGTCCGGCGATAGTTCAACTCTAGGCCTAACCCGCCCAATGCTAGCAGCGAACCTGCTGCTGCGACTCCTGTTGCTAAAGTCTCGATCACTCTAATTACCGCCAATAATAATTTCTGTTTACTTTAGTCGATCTCTGTCACTTCGATCGACGATCCGGTAGTAATTGAAGTTTTGGGGGTTGTTGGGGGATCTCGAACTTATGCCCAATTACACGTAAGTGCGATCGCCTCTGGTGGCTAAAGCGGTCAAGTTGCTGTTCAAAGAGGTCTCCTCGTGAGTTTGATCACTCCAAAATCTGGCGTTGCTTAATCAGGGTAGGAAAAAAGTCATTTGAAAATCCCGAATCTTTGTGGATACTGGTTTCTCTGACTTGCATATTTAGCCTTTCCTACCATAAATCAGCAACGTCTACACAAAAACTCACTTAATTTAATAATTAAATAGTAAAAATTTTATATATATTAAAAAAAAAACGTTAATTTATAAGCTGGCACTCCACAGTTTTTGAGAATATTTATTAATCATTTAATCTGTAAACAATTCTGTATAAATGAGTTATTTTTGGAGCGCTAAGCTAAGACTGTTCCCGATGTCCGATCCTCTTCGAGGGCTTCGCTAACGCGCGCCTCCAGCTTTTTCCAGGTCGAATTAACAGCGAGCCGCTAGGGCCGTAGTGGTCAGTACCTGTGAGCATCTACTTCTTAAGTAACAGTCAAAATCTAGTTCTTAGGCAGTAGATTTTCTGAGCAGTAAATAGTTAGCCTAGTAAATGTAGCAGTAATACCCAAGGATATCTATGACTGATAATAATAACCAGCCTTTTAACCAACCTGAAGCAAATCGTGACTTCCAGGAAAAGAATGTTGACAATAGCGAAAACCAGCAGCTTCAGGCTCAGACTAACGAAAATGCAGAATCACAGGAAGATCAATCATCAGGCTCAGGCCTTGGTGCAAGGATAGCTGGAGCAGCAGTCGGTGGTATACTGGGCGCTCGCTCTGGAGGAATTATTGGTGCTGTAGCAGGCTCAGTTGCTGGCGCTATGATTGGTAAAGGTACTGCTGATACTGTTAACCGCGCTGTAGATAATTTAGGGGATGCAGCACACGCTGTAGCAGACGGTATTACACACACTGTAGAAGAGCTAGGGACAGTAGTAAAGGAAACTGCTGAGGAAGTTAAACCATCTATCAAAGCTACAGCAGAAGCAGTCAAGGAGACGGTTGAGGAAACTAAGCCTTCGATTAAAAGTATAGCCGAATCTGTCGATCAGACAGTGAAGGAAGTCAAGCCTTCTGTAGTAGATGCAGTCAAGAGCGCATCCGAGGAAGTCACACCTACGATTAGAGAAGTCAAAGATTCAGTCAAGCAGACAGTCGAAGGTGTCAAGCCTTCTATACAAAGTGCAGCGGACTCTATTAAGAGTACTGCCGATGAAGTTAAGCCTTCTGCCAAAGCTGTAGCTCAAGAAATTGAGGGGGCAACTAAGGAGTTTAGATCGACTGTAAAAGATACAGCGAAAGCAGTGGAGCCATCTATAAAAAGTGCAGCCGAATCGCTTAAGTCATCTGGCAAGAGTGCAGCCGAATCAATCAAGTCATCTGCTCAAAGCGCAGCCGAATCTGCTAAAGGTGCAGCGCAGGATGTGAAGTCATCTGCCCAAAATGCAGCCGAATCTGCTAAAGGTGCAGCCCATGATATTAAGCAGGATGTGAAGTCATCTGCCCAAAATGCAGCCGAATCTGCTAAAGGTGCAGCGCATGATATTAAGCAGGATGTGAAGTCATCTGCCCAAAATGCAACCCCATCTCCTCAAGGTGCAGGGCATGATTTTAAATCATCTGCACAAAATGCAGCCGAATCTGTTAAACCAGCAGTGCCTGATTTTAGGTCATCTGCCCAAAATGCAACCCCATCTCCTCAAGGTGCAGGGCATGATTTTAAGTCATCTGCCCAAAATGCAGCCGAATCTGCTAAACGTGCAGCGCAGGATTTTAAATCATCTGCCCAATATCTAGCCGAATCCGCCGAGGACAATATGGATACGGATATTCACATCTCCGGCACTCCTAAACTCAAGGATCAAGTGGTCATTCATGACAAGAGAATCGTTAAGGACTAGGTAAAGTAAGGGCTTAACTCCAGCTTGTTAAAGCTAGCCCTAAGAGAGTTTAACAGAGAGTGGATCTTAGAAAAAAGTCCACTCTTTTGTGTTTAGGAGGAATGCGATAGCCTAGGGTTAACGGAGAGTCTATTTATTGAGGAACTCTCCCCCTGAAGAAGGAGAGATTCCGTTCATAGTTGATAATAAGGTTGTAGCCATTTGGCGTAACTGCTCACCGCAACAAAGTTGCGGTGAGCAGTTACAATTTAACTCAGAGTGCGCCACTTAATATTTCCTTACTAAGCCCGAAGGTTCGAGATTGTTTTGCAATATGCAAGATCATTTCAGGGCTATTGAAAGCCCACAGTGTACCTGTACTCAGGTCAGTGCTGGGTAATTTACGCCCTAACTATTTAATATCCAAATTGCAAAGTCACAGAAGCTTCTACCTGCTGTTCCCCTCCCACCACAGGCGTTGTAGCGTCAGCAGCAGCCATGCGAGCACCAGCCACTTGCCGATACATTGGAGGCGGTGCGATCGCACCGTTGACTTGAATGCCCAGAATCTCTCCCCGCTTGAGGTTGAGGGCGCTCAAGACTGCATCCGCTTGCGCTTGAGCATCTTGAGTTGCTTTGCGAAGTGCTTGTTTTCGAGCAGATTCGATCGCACTATCGGCAGCGACAAAACTCACGCCGTCGATACGTGTGGCTCCCGCATTCACCGCATCGTCCAGCAAAGTGCCGGCAGATGCAGTATTAATCCGAAAACTGACGGTATTTGTCGCCGTATAGCCCGTCAAGCGCTGTTGGTTGTTGTCGAAGTTATAAATCGGATTGAGGGTGATGCCCGCAGTTTCGAGTTTTTCGACTTGGCGCGATCGCAGCAACTCTACCACAGCGGACGATCGCCTCGCCGCTTCCTGCTGCACCTCGGCGGCCGTTTTCCCCTGCACCTCAACCCCCAGCCGCACTTGCGTTTGAGTTGTAGGAATCGCTTCCACACCCCGCCCAGTAACACTCAGCGTTCTAATCCGCTGTTCTTGAGCGACAGCCGGATCTAATCTCACAAAACTCACGAGAGTTAAGGTTAAACACAACGCTGTTACCAGACTGCGGAAATTAATGCGATCGCGCGATCGTAAAGTTGAATTCATAAATTTGACTCTCCTCACATACAACAGATGCTATACTTTACCTTCTCACTGAAACTGCTAAATATCCGGGTTGTTACATTTTTAGCAACTAAAAAAATCGTCCGTACTTCTGAAGAAATTATGAGTTATTATGATGTCCGCAGGACGCTCCACTAAAAAATTGGTGTTCTGGGCCAAATAAGAGGCTTGGCAACGATAAATATAGAAACCCTCCCCGTTTATGACACTCCGACGCCACTCCTCTTTCATTTTAAATAAATTTTAAAAATGATAAAATTGTTAAAAGATGCAATCCTTAAAACAAGTTGCCCGCCGACTCAAAAAAGAGACTTACGCTGTTTATTTAGTTAGTACAGACCTGAGAGTACCTTGGTACGCCAGAATTTTAGCAGGCCTTACGGTTGCCTATGCTTTTAGCCCGATCGACTTAATTCCTGACTTCATACCGGTTCTCGGCTACTTGGACGATTTGATAATTGTACCTTTGGGAATTTGGCTGGTACTGAAGATGATTCCGCCACAGGTTTTAGCCGAGTGTCGGGAAAAAGCAGCCGCAGAAATAGAGCGGGGAAAACCGATAAATCGGGCTGCCGCTGTTGTGATTATTGCCATTTGGATTGGCTTGGGAATATTAGCAGCAATGTGGCTAAAACAACTATTTTAACGTTAAAAAAACTCACCATTCTCTACTTTAGGGTGCGCACTGCGCACATTTTTATAGTCATACTTTAGGGTGCGGGCGGAACACATTTTTATAGTCATACTGTAGGGTGTTCCGTGTTCACAAAAATCACCGTTCTAGTCATAGTGTAGGGTGCGCATTGCGCACCTTACGTTAAACAACTCGCTCGATCCAAAAATATTTAAAGTTTAAAAAATCACCGTTCTAGTTATAATATAGGGTGCGCACTGCGCACCTTACGTTAAATAAACTCGCGGTATTGCATACCAGTATTATTTACCCATTAAAAAATTAAACTAACTTTCTAGCTATGACTCAAACCACTGATTTCCTCAGCCACCTCAACCCATCTCAGCGCCAAGCAGTCGCCCATTATAACGGGCCGCTGTTAGTAGTAGCGGGCGCTGGTTCCGGCAAAACCAGAGCTCTAACTTACCGAGTTGCTAACTTAGTTCGCACCCATCGAGTCGATCCTGAAAATATTCTGGCGGTGACATTTACAAATAAAGCCGCCAGGGAGATGAAAGAAAGAATTGAGAAATTGCTGGCAACTCAGCAAGCTGAAGCGGAATATGGCAAACCTTTGGTAGACTTAGGCCCCGATGTGCAAACGAAATTGCGATCGCAAATTTACCAAAGAATTACCAAGCACATTTGGATGGGAACTTTTCACTCTTTGTGCGGCCGCATTCTCCGCTACGATATTGAAAAATACCAAGACGAAAAAGGCCGCAAGTGGCAGAAAAACTTTTCGATTTTTGATGAATCAGATGCTCAAAGTATCGTCAAACAAATTGTTACAAAAACCCTCAACCTAGACGACAAGAAATTTGACCCGCGAAAAGTCCGCTATGTCATCAGCAACGCTAAAAATAAAGGCTTGTCGCCTCAAGAATACCAAGCAGCAGAACCGGATTACAGAGGTCGCGTGATTGCCGATGTTTACAGTCGTTACCAAGACGCTTTAGCAGCCAACAATGCCCTGGATTTTGACGATTTAATCCTCGTTCCCGTTAAACTTTTGAGCCAAAACGAGCAAGTATTAAATTACTGGCATAAAAAGTTTTGCCATATTTTAGTTGACGAATACCAAGATACCAACCGCACTCAATACGATTTGATTCGGATGCTGGTAACAAATAACGCCGACCCGAAAAAGTTCGATAAATGGCAAAACCGCTCGATTTTTGTCGTGGGGGATGTCGATCAATCAATTTACAGTTTTCGGATGGCTGATTATACCATCTTGCTGGAATTTCAAGAGGATTTCGGAGATGGTTTGTCCGACGAAAAAACTCGGACAATGGTAAAACTAGAGGAAAATTATCGATCGCGCGAAAACATCCTGCAAGTGGCGAACCACTTGATCGAACACAATACCGAACGGATCGAGAAAATTCTGCGCCCGACTCGCGAACCAGGAGCTCCGATTGTTGTCTGGCGCGCGGACAACGAATTAGATGAAGCGGAATTTGTAGCGGGTCAAATTCATTCCTTGAAGCGCCAAAATTCCGAATACGAAAACGGCAGTAACTTTGCGATTCTCTACCGCACAAACGCTCAATCTCGATCCTTTGAAGAAGCGTTAATGCGTTTAGACATTGCTTACAATATTGTCGGCGGGCTGAAGTTTTACGATCGCAAAGAAATCAAAGATATCCTAGCATACCTGCGGGCGCTTGCCAATCCCGACGATAGCGTCAGCCTCAAACGCATCATCAATACTCCCCGTCGCGGCATTGGGGATACCACATTTTCCAAAATCGAAGACGCTGCAACTCAATTGGGCATTCCGTTGTGGGAAATCCTTAGCGATGAATCTTCTGTCAATACTCTTGCAGGGCGATCGGCAAAAGCTATTATTAAGTTTGCCGAAATGATTGGTCGTTGGCAATCGCAAGTTGAAACCCTGCCCGCTTCGCAAATTGTCCAAGGAATTATCGAAGATTCAGGCTACATTCAAGATTTGAAAAATCAAGGAACCGAGGAAGCCGAAAATCGGATAGAAAACGTCAGAGAATTGTACAATGCAGTGCTGCAATTTGAAGAACAAAACGAAGAACCGACGCTGACATCATTTTTAGCAAAAGCCTCTTTAGCATCCGATTTAGATGACTTGCAGGAAGAAGATTCCCGCGTGTCGCTGATGACGCTGCACTCCGCAAAAGGGCTAGAATTTCCCGTAGTATTTCTAGTCGGAATGGAACAGGGTTTATTTCCCAATTTCCGCAGCTTGGACGACCCGAAAGCGATCGAAGAAGAACGCCGTTTGTGCTACGTCGGCATCACTCGCGCCCAGGAATTGCTATTTCTCACCCACACTCGCGAACGCCGCCTCTGGGGAGGCTTCCGGGAACACTGCACCCCTTCGCTATTCTTAGGGGAATTGCCGACACATTTGCTGGCTGGAAGTGCGAAGAAAACTCAAGCGGGGAAAACGGCTGCATCTAAGGGAAAAACTAAAAATTCAGCCGCTAATTCCGGCAGTTCTCAAGCAGGAAACAATGGACAATCGGCGGATTGGCAAACGGGCGATCGGGTTTTTCATCATGCTTTTGGAGTGGGAGAAATTACCCACGTCTTGGGAGAAGGCGATAAAACTAATCTGGCAATTAAGTTTTCAGGTTTGGGCAGAAAAATCATCGATCCGAGAACAGCTAAGTTGCAGCGAGTGTAAGTAAAAATATCAGAGTTTGCAGCGGTTGAAACCGCCTCAATAAACAACATTACCTCCCTTCGCCAACTATATAGCAAAGCATCTGCGTTAATCAGCGTTAATCTGCATAAATCTGCGGTTTCCCAATCCATCCAAGATTTATGCAACAACTCTAATCAGTCACACCTCGCATTGCTAATAAAGCCGTCCCGTAAGCAGCCGCAGTATGACTCGGCGTTTCAACAGGCACTTTTAAATAACGCTTTCTAATCGCACTCCAAACCGCATTTTTGGCCCCGCCGCCAGCCGTATAAACTTTTGTCAAAGGAGTTGCACCCAATTCTTGCAATAATTGATATCCCCGCGCTTCAATCCGCGCGATGCTTTCTAGCAAACCGTGCAGAAATTCCACTGAATCAGTGGGACGCGGTTCGAGTCTGGGCGGCAAACTCGGGTCATTAATCGGAAAGCGATCGCCCTTTTTCAACAATGGGTAATAATCCAGCAAACTCTCTTGTGCTGGATCAATTTGTGTACTATAATTATGCAACTCAACATCAGTAAAAAAATACCGCAGCACCGCACCTCCGGTATTAGAAGCACCTCCAACTAACCACAAATCGCCTAATTTATGACTGTAAATCCCGTATCTAGAATCATCTACGCGGGTATGACTTAACAGTTTAACTGCTAGTGTAGAACCGAGAGAAGTTACTGCTTCCCCTGGTAAATTAACACCGCTTGCTAAAAATGCTGCAATGCTATCGGTTGTACCAGCACAAACCATACAATCGCGGGGAAAACCGAAGCGATCGCCCACTTGAGCTCTCACTTCCCCCATAGGCGTACCCGGTGCGACAACTTCCGGCAATTCAGGTGTTGCAGCGCCCGCAATTCCCTCTATCAGCCAATTGGGATAGCACAAAGTATCAACATCGAAACCGAGTTTCAAAGCATTGTGATAGTCGCTAATTCCCAATTTTCCGTGCAGCAGAAATGCCAGCCAGTCAGCTTGATGCAGGAAATAAAGCTTCTCAACAACAGGCAAGATGCCTGTTCCACAAAGACTGAATTGTGTTGTGGGGTGGGCTTCTAGCCCGCCCTCTTGCCACCACAGGAGTTTGGCCAGACTGGATGTAGCGCTTAATACTGTGTGGTTGGCAGGGGCGATCGCCCGCAACTTTTCTGTCACCGCTGCACCGCGCCCATCATTGTATAAAATCGGCTCACATACGGGTATACCGTCGGTATTGCACAGCATGACAGTCGAGGATGTGCCGTCAAGGGCGATCGCCCTTACTTGATTGCGGATTGTTGGGGGGATTTGGGCGATCGTATCCCACAGCGCATTTTGCCACACTGAGGGCAATTCCGCCTGTCGATCGTTGGCAAAAGTATGTTCTGTCTCGCAATGTATTGTACCCTGGAAGTCTATGACAGTCGATCGCGCGCCTGTCGTGCCGAAATCTATTCCCAAATAAAGATTCATGGTTCTACCGAACCTAGTATGTAAAATTAACTAGCAAAATGCCAATGTAAGAAGCTTTTCAGAATAAAGTTGTCAAAATTTCTAAACCCATAGGCTTTTCTTTTGATTAGCTTTAATTTGTTATTAATTCCTTCCACAACCCCTTGAGTAGTCCTCCGATCAAAATACGCAATAATTTGTCCAATCCCCCTAATAATTGTCCCACAGTTTTTGGGGAAAACGGAAATTGCATTTTTTAACCAATCACTTAAACTAAATAATCCTTCTACCCCATCTTTTATGGATTCAAGAATTTGTCTAAACTCTTCTTTCAATTTGCATTTTGTGTAAGGTAGGAGCAACTTTTTGGACAGATTGTAACTGAGCTTTTTCGATTTCGGTGAGCTCGTCTTCATTTTTTAGTAAGACACATTTACTTTTTTTATTCCCGATAGTATTCGATCTTTTTCCGAGTTATTTTTTAAGGCTTAGGCTGCTTTCTTAATCTTTCTTCTAGCTCCCTCTAATTCTTCATTTACTTGCTTCATAACATGAAATCTATCGGCCACAACTTCTGCTTGTGGCATTAAAGATTCTGAGACATTTTTATAAGGAGTCCACATATCTATACTAACTTCTTCTATTTGCTCGCTTCACTTGTTCTCCCCAGGCTTCTAGGTATTTTTTGAGTTCCACTAATCAACCATGATTGTTGCTAATGAAATCGGTTGATGTCTGGGAGTCATGACAAATTGTCTTCCACAATCTCGACATTTAAAATTTTGCTTGCCGGAGCTAGTGCGACCATTTTTCAATCTGGTATTCAGAGTTATAGTCATTTCAAATAAATGTGAGACAAATGCAAGATGATGTAAAATGAAGAAAAATGGTTAACTCGGAGCTGAA
>NZ_JAUBUR010000105.1:0-1625 GCF_036705485.1 Microcoleus sp. AT9b-C3
GGAGCGGAATGAAGCGAAAGCTTCACGTTCCGTTCTGAAGGAGAGGTAGGGGTAGAAATGCCCCTATCGACTCTAACTAATCTTTATTGGTGCTAAACCGTATGTCAAATGTTAAAAATCAACACTATGTACCTCAATTTTACCTAAAGTATTTTACTAACCCACAAGAAAAACTGTGTACTTTTGATAAATTTGAAAATAAAATGCTCCCATTTACTAACGCCAAAAATTTAGCGTGTGAAAAATATTTTTATGATTTTCCTCAACCATCTGGCACTAAAGAGCGCCAACAACCGATGGAAAAGTGGTTCTCAGAACTTGAAACAAAAGCTTCTAAGTTTATGAATCATATCCAGAAGAAAATACAAGGCATCCGCAGTCTGAAGCCCTCAGAAAAAGTGGATCATCTTCAAGTTTTAACTCAAGACCAGAAGCTGGATTTAGCATATTGGGTAGCCGTTCAATCTCTCCGTACAAAAGATTTCAGAGATTTTTCAAACGAGTTTTGGCAAAAAACTCAACCATTCATACCCCATATAGTAGAAGAAGTAGAAGATGAATTATCAAGACGCCTCAATAAGTTTGAAGAAGACAATTTTATTAAGGTTGACGAATCAGTGGCTAATGAAATAAAAAAAGACAGACTTAATCACTGTATGTCTACATTATCATACTTGGAAAATGATGGTATGCCTATCACACAAGCAAAATTTATTTTTGATCATTGCAAAGAGCTTGCAGAGATTCTTTTAAATCATATTTGGTTGATAGGAGTAAATAGTACAGATAAACTATTTTTTACATCCGATAATCCAGTTGTAATGGCTCCCCATTTAGAGTCAAGTGGTTATTCTTCAGAGGGAATCGAGGTAGTATTTCCTATTAACAGTAAGCTGATCCTAATCATGTTGGAAAAGAAATATTTCCGGCACAAGCTAAACCTGGAGCGAACATTAGTTCCTCTAACAAGGGAATATGTGCTTGACTACAACCGCCTTCAGGTACTCCAGAGCTCTAGGTTTATTTTTAGTCAGAGCGATGATTTTGCTTTAGTTGAAGAGATTTGCAATACTAATCCCGATGTTTGCTCGAATAATAGAGAAAGGCTTCAATTAAAACTCAACTCCTCCCCAAAATGAGGTTGAGAAAGCGATCGCGCTTTTGGTGAAGTGAAAAGGGCGATCGCTCCTACAGCCACTATAGTTGTAAGAACCATGCCATAACCTTTCGCTTCACCCATCACTGATACCTTATTGGTTCCAACAGACAACCTTAATGCGATCGGGTGCAAGCGGGTTGTTAGGTTCCCTGTACCTCTCGGTTATTACGAACCGAGTAACTCCAACCCCTATTGACATATCCTTTACTTTCCTTACTTTTTCTACTTTCAGTTGTCTCCTCTGAAAAATCGATTATCAATTCATCTTCGTTTTGGTGAGTTCGGGCCTCATAATACTCAGCAGCAAAACGATTTAGCACATTATCATATGTTATAAATTTCTTTTGTCTGTCAACAGCAGTCGCCAGTATTAAGATGTCATTGATAGTGTTATACCAATTTTATGTGAAGTTGCATATAATAGAGAGGTAGCGTTGATGGTGCGTTTTATGGCTCGTATTTTAAA
>NZ_JAUBUR010000056.1:0-31873 GCF_036705485.1 Microcoleus sp. AT9b-C3
CGCTGTGAGTCGATCGCCCGCTGTGAGTCGATCACCTGCTGCGGGGCTCATCAAAAGATCTCAAATGGGTTCTATATCAAGTCGCAGAATTCCCCGACCAAGCCTTGATGTATCGGTGTGATGAGCTTGCGGGTTTGTTCAAATCGGCAAACCAATACCGAGGGGGCAAGGGCAGCGATGACGAGGACTTGCTTGAGTTCTGGAATGGCACAGGCAGCACAGTTTTGCGAGCGTCTGGGGTTAAAGCAGATTTAGAAGGGCTGCTACTGACAGTTTTTGGAACAATTCAGCCCGACGTGCTGGCAGAACTGCTGAAGGATTGCAGCGACTCAAACGGAAAGTTTGCCCGCTTTGACTTTGTTTTTCAACCTGTGGCCGCCTCCAAGCTTTCGGAGGAAGATAGCGGAAGTTTTGACATTACGCCGATGCTCGCAGCGCTCTACACAAAAATAGACGAGCTGCCTGCTATGAAATTCGAGCTCAACCCAGAAGCCAAACGACTATTTACAGCTTTCTACAACGCTCAAGAGGAACGGCGGGTTGAGGAAAGCAAACAAGGTATGCGCGCCATGATTGGCAAAACGCCTGAGAAGGTTGGTAAGCTAGCCGCCACCATTCACACCCTGACCTGCGTTTTCAGCGGTGTTGAGGTTAGCCCTCTGATTCCTAAAAGCGCGGTGGAAGCGGCGATAAAGTTTGTCAAATTTAGTTCTGACCAAATTGCCAGTCTTTACGCTGAGTTTTCCGATCGCAAAGCTTTAGCTCCTAACTTGACCAAACTTGTCCTATTAGCTGAGAGGAAAGGTGGAACGCTTTCAGCACGGGAAGCACAACGTACTTTTACTTCTGGGCATAAGGCTGTATCGGTTCAACAAGTCCGAGAATGGTTCGTCGAACTTGAGTCGATGAATTTTGGACAAGTAACAGTAGTCAAAAAAACTGTTTCTTTTACTTTGACTACGCTGACAGTACCGACAGTAAGCTCAAACACAGACAGAGCAAGGGTTGAAACCGCCGACAGTGGCGCTGACATTGTACCGACACTTCCGACAGTAAACGAATCAACTGTCGGTAACTGTCGGTACAGTGTCGGTAATGCTGTCCGACAGTTAGAAGCTTTGTCTAGAGAGGATTTAAGCATTACTGTCGGAAGTGTCGGAAATAATTCGACATTTTCTGAAAAGTCAGAAAACTTATTGCTGAGTTCTGAGCCTGATCGTCCTCTAAAATCAGCCTCTACCAAGAAGCCCAAAACCTTTGAGATAGGCGATCGGGTAGTCGTTGGGTACTCTGACCAGCACATTTATAACGGCACTCAGGGCGAAGTTGTCGAGGTTTGGTATTCTCGCGACGGTCAGGAGTGTCGGGTGCGGTTTGATAAAGAGGTGCGAGGCTCGCTCCGTTCCGACTTCCCTGCTTTCGAGCTTATGAAGCTGTAAGTCCGATCGTATTGCCCCACTAATTAAACGCATAGCTGCCATTGAAGAACGTCTGGAAAATTTGAAGGATTGAGCGGTAGCAGGGTAGGCGGACTAGCTAGCATCTAACTAGACAACCACTAGACAAAGGTGCTAGCATCTAACTAGACAACCACTAGACAAAGGTGCTAGCATCTAACTAGACAACTACTAGACAAAGGTGCTAGCATCTAACTAGACAACAACTAGACAATAACTAGACATGACAGACAGATGCCAGCTTAACTTGAGATTAGACGGCCGCCGGGACTTGCTTGAAACCATTAAGGATGTCGCCGCAGCAGAGGGTTTGAGCGTCAACGCTTGGGTAATACGCACCTTGGAAATAGCGACCAACCAGGCAATATCAGAACCGACGCCCCAGCCTCAAACTCAAGTGTCCGAAATTTCGGACATCGAGCCAGTGCTAGACAGCTTGCTAAACACTAAGCTAGACGCATTGCTAGCGGCCAAACTAGCAGGGATTGAAGAACGCTTGGGAAAATTGAGAGCCTGAGCGATGGCAACGATGAATCGCTCAGGCTTGAATTGAAAGCGGCCAACAAGCAACTTGCAGAATGGGATGCAGAACTGAATCAGTTGCACGAGCGCAACGGCGACTTAGGACTCAAGGTGCAGATGCTGGAGCAAGAGCTCAAGGAAGCGCGGCGCGATCGGGAAGCAAGTACAAACTCGGCTCCCACCGCCGCAGAATTTCCAGAGCCGGCCGACCTGCTCAACCAGTTAAAAACGCGACGTAAAAAGTCCAACGCAAACTTGGCAGATATGGAGGTGGTTTTGGAGATACTTGGAACAGATGGGAGCGAAAGTTGAGCGGAAAACGGTTTTTCTTGCCATGCAACCAGGCTGAAAGCCTTAACGGACAAGAGAATTTTTAAACGGAGAGGGTGGGATTTGAACCCACGGTGACATCACTGCCACACTCGATTTCAAGTCGAGCGCATTCGACCACTCTGCCACCTCTCCGGGCGCATTCATTTTATCATACCAGCAATTGTCTCTAACTACAAATAGCCGCAGATTCAGCGCCCCGATAAAGAATTTGTTCTAAGGCCACCGCGAAATCTGCCCCCAGCCAAACCAGAGACACTTCCGACACTGCTCCATTTTCCAGCAGGACGATCGAGAAATTCCGCAGTTTCGAGCACTCTCTCTCCACAATTCGCGGTACGCTGGCGGCATTCAAATAAACTGTACCCTCCGCACTCACCTCCAGCGACTTCCGCAACTCATGCTTTTTGTGCCGCAGTTTGTGGTGCATATGACCAAAAGTTACCAGAGGTATGTGCTTCCCAGAACTCCGAGTTCGATCGATCGCCTCGGCAAAATCCGGGTCGCCCCAATCCCCTCCAAGCGGCTTCCAATCTCGCCCGCAGGGGTCTTCAGGAGCCTCTCCCAACCCCGTCGGGCCCGTGTGACCCAAAAAAATCACATTTTCGCAATCGGCATCCGCCGCAGCCCCTGCAATGCGCCGCGCCGACTCCTCAAAACTCTCTACCCCAAACCATTCCGAGTAAAAATCCCCGTACTTCCACTCCGAGCCCCCCCAAGTAAACGGGCGGCTTCCCACCACAGTTACGCCCAATTCTGGAAAATCCCGTTTCCCGTAACCGACGTGAGCTTCTCCCATTAAATCTAACTGCTGTTTCACCCAATTTTCTTGAGTGCGATCGTAAGGGCACTGACTGCGACCCCACTCCGTCGCCGTGTACCAAGCGTCGTGGTTCCCAAACACCGCTGCTTTCGGAATGTCCAATTGGGCGATCGCCCGCACTACGTCCACCGACTCATTGCCAAAATCCCCCACAAACAGCACCAAATCAACGCCCAGATGCTTCAGGGCCTCGCCGTCTTCAGGTTCCCAGCGATCGTGAACATCCCCCACCACCGCAATTTTGATGACTTTAGCCTCATTCATGTGATTTGCGTTCGTTCGATCGATCCCTTACCGCTTAAAAATCCCTACTAAACTCACCAATTTTCGGCAAATCCAGCCTTCACTAATTATACAGTGCAGCCTCCCCCAGGGAATTTGAGATTTGAGATTCTAGATTTTAGATTTGCTCAACTTTCTTCATCTTTCACTCCAGGGCGCAAAAAATCTCTCCCCCTTTGACATTAGAAGCGATTGGCCTGAAGTTAAGCCCGTTAATCACCGACTCCAACGCCCTAACACTCAAGCGATTCGGGACAGCACCCCTAGACTGAATTATTCCTCCCAATCAGGTTCCGCCGACCTTTCCTCATCTTCAATTGCAAATTCGCTGATGTAATCTCGCACGACGCGCTCGAAGAACAGAGGAGCTGGTAAGCTAGACCAGTCGCTGTAGTGACCGAAACTATAGCGCAGAGATTCTACAAGCGCAGCAAGGCGATCGCAATCATCTTTTTCCTGTCGCAAAGTCACAACAATTTCCAGAGGATTTGGAGTTGGTAATTGTCCCGTGAAAGGCGGACGGGTTTCAATTTGGTGAACTTCCAATCCAGCTTTATTTAAAACTTTGTTGTTGAAACCCTCAGCAATTTTTGCAATATAGTAGTGCATAAGCAGTGATGCCATTTGATGTAACCCGCTTTGCGCGAGGAGACTAAATGCAAAAATCACTACTTGTTCAGCAATATTCTTTACAGCAATATGGCTTTCTGTCGGGTGATAGCAACTTTGACCGCGCGATTCTTGATGAAGTGTTTTGCGACCTACAGACAGGTAAGCAACACAACCTGTTTGACTGATTTCGCTCTTTTGATTACTTGTAACAAGCCGAAATAACTTCATTGCACTGGAGGCAGAAGGAATTTCCTTGGTTGAAGTCAGCTCTTCTTTTGTCCGGGTATCTTCCAGAGAGGTTTCTGTTAAATGTCGGACTTTTTTATCGAGAATTCCAGGAGCGAGATCTTGGCGAATCCGAATCAGACGTGCACCTTGCCACCCATCTTGCATCCGCTCGCACTGCTGACCGAGGTTAATTTCATTTGCATTCATTCTAACATCTGCCAGCCAAGGCCAAAGTTGCGCGCAGTTAGAAGAATCAATCATCACTAATGGTTGATTTCCCTCGTCTACAGAATTGGAAATAATCTGCTTAACAAAGTCCATGAAACGAGTCTGACGCCGATCTTTTTTATCAGCCAGTTTTACGGGCGAAATTTGAGAGATGAAGGCGATCGCATCAGAAAACTTACTCCAAGAACTGATTTGTAAATTATTACCCTTCTCATAGGCACAGCACAATTCGCACTGACCTGTCTCCACCTTGAGGCGCATCGCCACTGGCAAAAATGTATTCTCAATAGAGCCGCGAACGCGACCTTTCTGTTTGCGGACGATGGTAATCCCGATAATTTCTTTGGGTCTAGCTTCTACTGGAGTGTCTTTGAGCCATTTGTCAACCTTTTGCTTGACATCATCAATGCGGCCCGAATGAGCAGAAAGTAAGTCTTTTAGAGCAGCTTGCACTCGATGGGAAAAATCACTAAGGTTGAGAAGTTGTTTCTCTTTGGTTGTTTCAATCGGTAGCAGAAACTGCACGCAAGAACCGGCGATTGTAGCCAGTGCTTGACGGGATGAGGGTTTATTCACCGAATCGTCATGTTTATTGTTTTCATACCATTCCCGTGCCATTACGAGGCAAAAAGTTCGCTGTTTTCGTAAAGCAAGTTGTTGGACGATCGACTCCCAGGCTTCTATGCGGTGGCGCGATCGCTCTTTTGCTTTCAAATTTGCACCTGGCAATGACTCTTTCGGCCCGTGAGTATTTGCTGGCAAACGAACAGACATAAGCTCGATCGCGCCACCCCAGAGAACTCGAATTATCGCTTGCAGTAGTTTTATTTCGGTTCTTAAATGTTCCTCGTAAAAAACAACAAGCAACAGTTGTTGGTTAGGATATAGCCTGCGCATAGCTTCCTGATTTGCCTGAATTAAAGCTTTGAGTTCATCAGTCTGGTTGAGTGACTTAGAGTGAAATTTTAGGGCTTTTCTTCCCCACAAAATATTCTCTAACGTGATATCGAGGTGTTTAGTCAACACGCTGTTTAATGGATCGTCCTTAGAGCTTTCCTTAAAGATTTCTAGGTATTTGGGAGTAAAATCAGAACAGTTACCTTTTTCGAGAATTTCTAAAGCAGCACCTAACAGAGTAGGCAGATTAATCATGCGCGAGGCTGTATCGTCTTTTTTGTGACTTTCACCTTTGATTTTCACTTCCGAGTAATTATCGAAAGGTTTGAAGCCAATAGGCTGGAGAATTTCGGCAACTTTTTCAAAAGCTTCTAACTTATCAATCTCCGGTACGCCTGCCTCTATCCCGTGTTTTGCGTCTTGCAGTCCGTTGCGGTAAGTTAACACTACTTCGCAGCTATCCGTTGAAGCTTTCCCCAATACAATTTGAGAACCATCAATATTTTGACCGTCAGGCGTTTTCATCGGGAGTTTGAGTTGGCCGCGCAATGCTTCAAAGTCTTTATCGATCGCCCAAAACCAATTTTTCTTTTTGTCCGGTTGATTTTTCTCCTGTTTTTCGGAATCGGAAAGCACCGTGTAGCGAAATGCGCGATCGCTGTAGTCTTGAGAAAAGACAAAGCCGCTAATATTTTGTGAGTTATAACTTGCCGATTTTAACTCACTTAACCAGCGGCGCTTGGAAACATCTATCTTTAATAAAGGCTGGTGTAAAGAAGAATAGGTTACGACTTCTAAGCTTACTACCAAACTGAACTTTCCGCTATGTTTTGGTAGGGAGATCGGATCGGTAATCAATTCTGCCCTCCCAGTTAGGAGGCTGCCACTGGTAGAAATAACCCGCTTCATTGTTCCTAACCCCTGAAAAATCTCTTTTCCCGCGATCGCGCGAGCTGCATAATCGACTAATACGCGATAATCATAATTGTTGCTGTGTTTTGTAGTTCCTGTATCTTGATTCCATTTCCAAGGTAAAACTTGAGACTCAGACGGAGTAATTGTTAACAACTCCTTTCGATCGTGCAAATCTTGCAAACGGTCGATAACTTCCGAGAGTCCACCTACTTTTTTAGTAAAAGGCAAGAGAAAATTGGTTATCCACTCGTTGATAATTGGGCGTAACGCTTTCTGAATATCTTCTATTTTCTCGCAATTTAAGTAAGCGAATGCTTCGGGAGATTTTACAGTTTGGGAATTCAACGAGGACTTACTCAAACCTACATTGGATTGAATTCGTGCTGCGCTGTCAAGTCCTACTTCTAATAAACCTAGTAGCGAGGAATAAGGGATATTTTTGCTAGCTGAATCTCCCTTGCTGGTAGCTTTTTGGATTGTTGATAACTCATGCAAAGCTGCTTTTGTCCAAGCTAGCGTCAAGCCTTTGACTGTTACTGGCTTGATATTATCCGGCACGGTAAAAGCTAGAGTAATCTCTTTCAGACTTTTGGGCTTGCCGAGAGGAATGTACAGGAGATCTGAATCCACTGTTACTGCTGTTTCTTCGTCCTCATCAGCTTCAATTTCTTCAAAAAATTCGTCGTTCATGGTTGCATCTCCAATAATAGGGGTTTCCTGTGCTTCGCTGTCGCGATCGAATTCAAATTTGTCAAAAGTTTCGCCGTTCATAATTACATCTCCAATAAATGTGAAAAATCATCAAAATCGTCTTCTTCCTCTGTCATACCTTCTGAATCGCCCAAACTGTTTGGGTAAACTATGCCATTAATGCGTCGCATGGGATCGAGAAATGCCCAATACAGTTCTTGATAAATTTCTCGAATTACTGGATCGGGATGCTTGACGCATTCTTCTAAAATAATTCGCATCTGAACAAGCATACTATCCCGCCCGGAGTCGGGTTTATCTTCAGTGGATTTTTTTGCCCAAGCTGCATCGACAAAATAAACTTGTACCGGACACCCATTTCGCATCCCGCGCCCGATCGTTTGCAAAATTCCCACCATCTGATTTGCCGTAAACGGTTTGAATAAATCTTCACCCAAACGGCTAGCCATGAGGGGTTCGCGTAACAGGTGATTCGCTGTTTTCCACAGTTGTTTTCTCGACTGTTTCCAAGCATTAGAAATTGCTGGCAAGTTTTCTGTTTCAGTAAAAACTCGACTGTCAAATTCTTGGGTAGCTTTTCCGGCTAGGCTGTACAACAGTTGCGTATCGTCAGTCGTGGGATGGGGACGGGTGAGGAAATAAATTGTACCAATGGCTGCATCGAGTTTTCTGGGGCCTTTAGTGAAAACAATATTCACACCTCTACCGATCGCCAACATTGGAAAAATGATAATATCGCAAGTTTCATCATCTCCTAAAGCCTCGCACTGGGCAGTGGTAACGAAATCCGTTGGTTGCTCTCCGTTTTTGAGAAAATTAACAACTGCTTTGGTTCGTTTTCCCATTTCTGGATGGTAATCGTTGATAAATTTCTTAATAGTGCGAGCTTGTTCGTAGCTGTTGACGACTAAGGCAGCTTTGCGGTAAATACCATGTTGTTTGTCAAAGTTGAGTATGGATTTGTAAATTTCAGATTTTGGGTTTCCTCCCCGTACTAATGCGTCTACCATTTTTTCTAAATTGCGATCGCGCAGTTCACCTGCACCGCTATATCGGAGAGGTTCATCGCCCCGTTCGCGATCGGGCAGCCATTTGAAGCGGTAAATGCTCTTTTTTGGGTCGTGTTCTGTTTGGCGCGGTTTGAGCAGATAATCCGGCCCAGAATTAATGTGATAAGCAGGACTTGCTTCGAGAAATGAAGTAGCTGAAGTCATTAAAACTGCCGGCCCTGTCAGTTCGCCATCTGCCTTAAATAACTGGTGAAAACGGTGCATCAACATCCGAGGCGCACCCACAAAAATGATATAAGACAGTTCTACATTGCGGGCTTGAATTCGAGTAGTTTGTGCCGATTTAAAACTGTACTTCACGCCGGAAAAAGAACCCAAAATATTCTCAGGAATTAGTTGTCGCAGTTCCGGCGTTGCCGTCGATTCTACGATCGGTTCCCGAATCAGTCCTTCTGCTACCATTGTTCTCGTTTCCGGTACGATCCGCTGATAGCCTAAAATCACGAAAGTAACGCAAACAAGTAAGGTAATTGTATCCTGAGCTTCTGCTGATGCAGCCCCATCTTGAAAACACAAAGGCAAAAATAATTCGGCAATTTCTCTGACAATCTTGTCGCGCCGTTCGATCAGATTCTCTGCTAAATAGCGGCGAAAATAACGAATCTGAGTTTCCCACTGCTGTTTGAGGGTGTCGCAGTTTATTCCCAGCCGTTGAGCGCACAGATCCAGGTTGAGCCGATCGTGCGGTTCAATGCCCGTGCGATCGTAAAAAGCATGGTAAGCTGCTGTTTCCCAGAATTGACTTAAGGCTCTACTTTTGCTAAATCCTTGTTTAACTTCCTCTTCGTCGAGGCGATCGCGTTTAGAAGTTTTCTCAAAGCCATCCAACAAATCGCTGACAATTCTCAGAACGGTTAATAACTGATTCTCATAGCGTTTACCGACTGGCGATGATGGCATATTTTGAACGGCAGTAATTAACGATGTGTTGCGATCGCCAAATTCCGATAAATCGCGGCTGTAATGTTCTACATTGCGATCGAACAATCGATAATTTTCGCCACGAGCAAAACGATTGTGAATTTGTTCTTGAATGACTAAATGGATAGAATCTGCCGCACCTGAAAGTTTTAAAGTTGCTGCCCCGTAAGCATCCAGATTTGATTGCACCATATCTGCTTCGTCAAAAACTACGACATCAAATGTCCGGGCAATCAATTCAAAATAACGAATGCGTTCGCGAATGGCATGGGGTGGAACTTCAGTATCCATTGAAAGAACGTGACCGACCCAAATATCGGCATCTATTAAATCGCGGGGTGCTTTGTTGCGGCCGCACATCGTCCAAACCGGACACAGATGCTTTTTCATTTCCCCTTTTTTGCCACTGCTTTGTAAAATTTCGTTGCAGGGTGCATAACCAAATCCCCACATCGAAGTATCAGCATTTGAAAACGCAGGTAAGACACAATTTAAGCCAAAAATTTCTGCTTGTTCCAAACTATAGGCAAAGCCGCCATTTCCCCCCGATGCTGCGATCGCCTCGGCAATATTGTTAGCGTGTCGGCGGCGAGTTCCATCGCTTTGACCGACTAGCATTCCCACTTTAATTTCATGAAATGCAAGTTGTGCCATGTACTGTCTGGCAACTTCAATGGATGGAAACACAAACATCGCTTTATAACCGTGTTTTCCCAACCATACAGCTATCAATACGAGCAAAGTTGTTTTGCCCGATCCGGGCAGTCCAATTAAATGCTTGATGCCTGCTAATTCGATGACTGTTTCTTCTCGCAAGCCCTTGCCAATTTCTGGCACTTTAAGCACAAAATGTTGCAACCGTTTTACCCAGTTACCCTGTCTTTTTTCAGGATGATTGGCTTCGCGTCGATCCATCTCAACTGCTAACTCGTAAAGTTCCGCAAGGGGAATGCGGATTTTTGCTTTCGGCAGGCGATCGAGGGCATGGGTGCGGCGCTGGGCAAGCGGGGCTGCGATCGGCCCAATTGGAACTCTCGCTGCTGTTATTTCTTCACCTAAAGCAACTGCCATTGGCTGACGGGGATCGGCAAAGGTAGCGCTGTAAAACTGGTGTGCTAAAGGCTGGCCCAGAATTTGACGCGCTTTGGTAATTAAAGGGTCTTCTAGGGGGTCTGTGCGTTCAAATTGCAGTGTTTCTGAGTTAATTTTATAGGTTCCCTGAGTTTTGTTGCGGTAGTGGCGATCGTTATAAATAGCAACGGCGTGTTTCACTGACTGTTCTGTCACGTAAGCCAGCGACATCAGGCGCATATTAAAAATAGCTTGGCGGGCTTTTGCCAACGCGGGTGCATTAACTACACTCGCCATTCCCGATATCGTTAAAGGGGCATATTCTAGGGAATTAGTCTCTAGAAATTCTGCCATAAAAACGCACAGCCAGCAGATGCGATCGATTCCGGTCCAGAAATCCGGTTTAGTTCTCATATTTGATTGCCTTTAACTGCTGAATGACTTGTGAAACAGACAAAATTTCGAGAGTAGCAGGAGCGCCTTTTTTGTCGATCGCTGACTGGAAGGTAGAGAGGTAATCCGGTCGCTCCTCAATTAATCGCTCGCTGACCGCAATGATGCGACGGCGGTAATACTCCAGCCCCCCAATGCTGCGGTTGAGGCGCAAGGCAAGGGAGACTGGACTGGTATATGACTTAGCATCAATGCCGATATTGCGACCGTTAATTGCTACGTCGCACAGGTCGGATTCTGGGTAAAGTTCGGCATCGAGTCCGTTTTTTATGGCAGCATCAAAAATTGCTAATTCGTCGATTCCCGGTCCAGTCCAATAGGTTAAAATTTGCGGCTTGGCAATCAGCAATTGGTCTTGGTTTGGGTCTAATTTATCCGAAACTTTTGCTGTTGAGGACTCGTGACCGAGGCATTGGCGAATCGGACATCGCCCATCGGGAAAAAGTTTTCGATTGGGATAGGGCCGCATTAGAGTGCCGCAATACGTGCAGCGATGAGCGTGTCCGTTAATTAACCAGATATCCGGCACGCTATCAAAAAATGTGTCAGCTATCGTTCCTTGTAAAGGAGTTAAATCTTTGTCACGTAAGTAGTCTAAAAGTTGGTGCTCTCCGATGAGCGATCGGCTGCAAAATAGCGATCGCAAAGCCGTATAAGCTTTGTGTCGGTGGCGACTTCCCAATCGTTCAGTTGCTTCGCGCAACCGTTCGTACAGGCGGTGTTCGATGACATTATCTTCGCCAAAGGTGCCTCTAGCATTTGCAATTACTGCACAATCTGAAGTGGGAACTCGCAAGTCTGGAGCGATGAGAATTGCTTGACCAAAGCTAAAATCAGGGTGACAAAAAATGTCTAATTCCCAGCGATCGAGGGGATTTCTAGCACGTTCCAAAACGGTATGCACGCAAGCGGCGCGATCGCTTTTTCCAGATTCGATATACAGCCTGCCCAACTTGCACATAGCCCGATAAAGTTCCGATGGCATACTATCGTCTTGGCGAACGATGTCTCGATTGAGAATTCTTGTGTATTGTCGCAGAATTCCCTGGGCCAGCAATATAACAGTATCTTCAGCCAGATCGATCGTGCTGGCGTGTCCTGTGGGTAATGGCAATGTCGCTGTTTGCATTTGCGACAACCAGGTTGGGTCTTGACCCTCAGCCTCGGCAAGAATTTGTTGCTGCAAAGTTGCGTCGGGGAATGAGGGTAAAACTTGCGCGATCGCGGCCAGTGTCCAGCCTTTCTTGAGCAAAAGTGCTGTTGCCAGTCCTTCTAAAATCTGTCGAAACCGAAATTCTTGACCTTTCGGCTGTGACAGGAGTTGCTTGGATCTCCACGATCGCACAGTTCTTAAGGCAGGTGGTTCCACAGATAGCCCAAGCTGCTCAATCCGTCGTTTTAGTTCTTTTGTCAGAAACTCAGCAGTTCCCTGCCACTGGCGATCGTCCTCAAAGTACATAGATGTATGGAACCCACATATTTACATCATATGTAGATTACATTAAACGATGTAAATTACCTATGTCAATAGAGGCTACTCAAAATACTCGTGACTAAAGGTTTTCATTTACCTGTGAATGTCTTGCTGGGTAGAGCTTTCATTCAAATTACCCCGTCGGGTGAAAACTTAGCTGAGTCCACTCTTGGATCGCAAAATCTTGCTCCCACTGCCAGTCAGTCGGTTAACCTATAGCAAATTTTCTACCTCTGGCCCAACTGCCCACCGTTTTTGGTGAATTCAACTATAATTCAAAATACACTTGAGTCAACCCCCCACCTTCCCCGGAATATTCTAACTGTGTTTACCACCGCACCTGCTCCGAACTTTACTCAAACCCGACTGCCCCACGACTTGTTTGCAGCCATTAACGCCCTCAAACAAGAGTTAAATGCCGTCATTCTCGCCCACTATTACCAAGACTCCGAGATTCAAGACATCGCAGACTTCATTGGCGACTCCCTAGAACTTGCCCGCAAAGCCGCCAACACCAGCGCCGATGTCATAGTTTTTGCCGGAGTTCATTTCATGGCTGAAACCGCAAAAATTCTCAATCCCGACAAATTAGTATTGTTGCCCGACTTGAATGCTGGGTGTTCCCTCGCCGACAGTTGCCCTCCCGAAGCCTTTGCAGCTTTCAAAGCCGAGCGACCAGGACATTTAGTAATTTCCTACATTAATTGTACCGCCGCAATTAAGGCAATGAGCGATATAATTTGCACCAGTTCTAACGCGGTTAAAATTGTCAACCAAATTCCTGAAAATCAGCCGATAATTTTTGGGCCCGATCGCAATCTCGGCCGCTACGTAATGGAACAAACCGGCAGAAACATGGAAATCTGGCAAGGAGCCTGCATCGTCCACGAAAACTTCTCAGAAAAAAAGATAGTTCAACTCAAAATCGAAAATCCCGAAGCCGAAATAATTGCCCACCCAGAATGCGAACCTCCCGTGCTGCGCCACGCCAATTACATCGGCTCCACCACCGCTTTGCTCAAATATTCTCAAGCCAGTTCCAGCCAAGCTTTTATTGTCGCGACTGAACCGGGAATCATTCACCAAATGGAAAAGCAAGCTCCGCACAAACGCTTCATCCCCGCTCCTTCAACCAATAATAATTGTGCTTGCAACGAATGCCCGCACATGAGATTAAATACCTTGGAAAAATTGTATCTCTCCCTAAAAAATCAAACCCCCGAAATTACCATGCCCCTAGATATTCAACTAGCAGCCTTGCAGCCCATCCAACGAATGCTAGAAATGAGCTAACCGCTGGCTATTTTTAAGTAAATACATTGTATGTTGGGTTGGGTACGGCGATTAAATTAAGTCATTGCCTAACCCAACAACATCGATTGAGAATTGGTGAAGTAATAGTTAAATCTTTCTCTTCCTCTGCGGTTCATTCCTTTAAAACTCATCAACAATAAATGATGCCAGAAAAACTGATTGTTTTCACCCGCTATCCAGAACCGGGAACAACCAAAACTCGACTTATTCCGGTGCTGGGAAAAACAGGCGCTGCCAACCTTCACCGCTTGATGGCCCAACGGACGATCGCGTGCGCTCTCTCTCTCGAAAAATCCCGCCGATTATCGGTAGAAATTCACCGAGCCGGCGGCAGTCAACAACTGATGCAAGAGTGGTTGGGAAGTGATATTTATTGTGAAAACCAAATAGACGGTGATTTGGGCGCGAGAATGACAGCAGCGTTTGAAAAATCTTTTAATTCAGGGGTGGAAAAAACTGCAATAATCGGTACAGATTGTCCTGATTTGAAAGCAGACATCTTGGCACAAGCTTTTGATGAACTGAGCCAACACGATTTAGTGTTGGGCCCCGCACAAGACGGAGGTTATTATCTGATAGGGCTGCGGCGATCGATACCGGAATTGTTCGGTGGCATTCACTGGGGAACCAGTCAAGTATTTGCTTGTACCCGGGCGATCGCCCAAAAGCTAGACCTCAATATTGCTTATCTTCCCACTCTTACAGATATTGATACACCAGAAGACCTCCTCGGTTTAGATATTAATATGTTTAAATAACTAAAGTCTATTTAAGGCTTTTAAATTATTATAAATTGTCATATTTTTTTGATAAAAATGCTTGATTGTACAACCGGAACGTCATAATATAGTAATTGTATTTGTCTAACCAAATGCTGAATTTCAGCAGCAGTTAGACAGCGCTTGGGAGAATAGTCCCAGGCGCGAGAAAAAGCCAAAAATTAGCAAATAAATTAGCAACTAACAGCTCAGCTTTGTCGGAAACCCGCCCTGCCAGAGGAAACCCCAATGTAGGCGCGCTCCCGGCGTAAAAAATGAGCAACTAACAGATAAGCTTTGTACAAAACTCGCCCTCCCCCCTTAAGGCCCAATCTAGGGCCGCTCCGGGCGTAAAAAATTGGCTCGCATAACATATAAGCTTTGTACAAAACCCGCTCTCTCTCACGGGCTGCTTAATTCTGTATGTCGCCAGAAAATCCCAATCTCAAAATTTCCATTATCATTCCAGTCTTAAACGAAGCACCTACAATTGCCCCAGTCATCTCCACCGCCCTTGAGGCCAAAAATGTCGAAATCATTGTCGCCGACGGCGGCAGCAGTGACGGTACTACAGATATAGCAAAATCTTTGGGTGTCCGAGTTATCTCCACCGCCCCAGGCCGCGCCACCCAAATGAATGCAGGTGCTGCTGCTGCTACAGGAGAGATATTGCTGTTTCTCCACGCAGATACTCTTTTGCCCCCTGGGTACGACTCTTGTGCGCGTCGGGCACTAGCTAACCCGTCGGCTATAGCAGGCGCCTTTGAACTCAAGATTGACGCCTGCAGGCTCAGCCTCCGGCTGGTAGAAAAGGGGGTAAACTGCCGATCGAACTTTCTGCAAATGCCCTACGGCGATCAAGCTATTTTCCTCAAGGCAGTTACCTTTGACAAAATCGGCGGTTTTCCCGAGTTGCCCGTCATGGAAGACTTTGAATTCGTGCGACGGTTGAAAAAACAAGGCTGCATTGAAATAGTAACCCAGCCAGTCCTCACCTCCGCCCGTCGCTGGCAGCAGCTTGGGGTCATCAAAACCACCGCCATTAATCAAATAGTAATCATCGCTTATTTCCTGGGAGTGTCGCCCGATCGACTCGCTTTCTGGTATAAGAGGCAAAAGAAAAATTCTTCCAAAAACTAAAGAATAGTGAACTTTTCTAAAGCTTGCTGCCAATTATGCAAATAGGAAACACCTCCCTGCGTAAAATATGACTTGAACGCCTCAACTTTATTAAACTGCGAGGACAAACAGAATATGGCCGATCCCAGAGATGCAGAGCTTATTAAACCCTTTAACGGCGACCCCTTCACGGGTCATCTAGCCACCCCCATCAGTGCTTCTGATTTCACAAAAGCATTTATTGGGAACTTGCCCGCCTACCGCAAAGGACTCTCGCCCCTAATTCGAGGTCTAGAAATCGGTTTGGCACACGGTTATTTCCTCGTCGGCCCCGAAATCGTCTTCGGACCCCTGCGGGATTATCCAGAAGCAGCTAATCTCGGGGGATTGTATACAGCCCTCGTCTTAGTTCTGCTGGGCACACTAGGTATGTCTGCTTACGGTTTAGTCTCTTTCAAACAAGACAACACCAGCTACCCTAGCGCTAATCCCATGACCCCTGATTCCCTAAGAAATGCTGAGGGGTGGAGCCAGCTTACCGGGGGTTTCTTCATTGGTGGAATGGGTGGTGTCTTTGTTGCCTACTTCTTACTCGAAAACTTTAACGGCGTTGATGCCATTTTCCGGGGTTTAGTCAACAATTAGGCTTCACTCCCAAATATCCCTGTTGGAACACACTAACTTTAGTTTGGAGAATTTGATATGACAGGTTCCTACGCTGCCTCTTTCTTGCCTTGGATTTTGATTCCCCTAATTACCTGGGTGATGCCGGTGGTGGTAATGGGTTTGTTGTTTATCTACATTGAAAGCGACGCCTGATCCTTACCCCTAAAGTAAGACCTAAGTTGGAAAGCCGAAGTAAGAGGATTGATGAACAATTGCTGTGAAATTTCTAGATAAATCTAGGGAAAATCAGCAAAAATTGTTTTGAGATTGCTGGCTATTAGAAAACTTAGTTTCTTTACCCCCATCCCCAGAAGTTATCTGTGGAGCAATCTTTCAGTTTTCTGCATTCAAAACTCGTAAGTGCAAAAAAATCCTCTGCCGGCAGGCAGAGGATTTTTTTGCAAAGAAGACAAATCATCCGCTCAGAGCACACAAATTGCCAAATTCTAAGCCACAATTGTTATGGAAACCTACTAATGAGGAGACAGCGATGCAATTTTTCCCCGCACGCCGCATCTTAGCTCCATTCCTGATCTCGGTACTGCTGTTAGTGACCGCCTGCGGTCAAACCCAAGCCCCATCACGCTGGGACAAAGCTCAGCAGGAAAGCACCCAAAAATCTGGTAAAGCACAGCAGACAACTGCTGATAAATCAAGTGCTAGTAATCAAAACCTGCCCAAGAAGGCAGTTGCAGGCGGTAAGTTAAATAAATACTTCCCGTCTTCGGGCGGTGGATTCGATCGCGTTTTTGCTCAAGAAAAATCCGGTTTTGCTGAAGCTAAGCTGAACAAAGACGGAAAAAATGTTGCTATGCTCTCGATTAACGACATCGCCGGCAACCCCAACGCAGGTGCAAAATTTAAGCAAAGTACCAAGCAAATCAGTGGCTATCCCGCCGTTAATCAGGGTGCTAATGCTACCGCTGTTTTAGTGGCAAATCGCTATCAGGTGAAAGTTCAATCCCGCACTTCCTCTTTTACCGCGAGCGATCGCGAAGCTTGGCTGTCAAAATTTAACCTCAGTGGCCTCGCCCGCGTCAAGTAACAATGTCTCTTGTCAAACTCCGCGCCCGACTCCAGTCTGGCGCTATCAAAACAAAGTTTGCCAGAAAGAGAGTGTGAAGTTTTTGCCATCTGCCAAAAGTAATACCTTTGATTTTTGTTCCAGCATAAGGAGTTTTTTGTGAGCAAAACAGTCTTTGAATTAGTCGATCAACTGCCTCAAGACAACATGACTGTCAAAGCCCTGCGAGCCCTTGACTTTGTGGTTCCCGGGGAGTGGAACAATTTAGTTGGCTTTGAAAATACCATTCGCACCGTTACTGGCGAAACAGACGAAGAACTGATCCAGCAAATTGGCGATCGCGCCATCTACCTCTTCAACGATAAATCAGAGGGCTACCAGCGCGCTCTCTGGCTCTACCAAACTATTGACAACGCCGACAAGGCTTTGGGCACTGCCGCCCTCGCTAACAAAGTCTCCCAAAATGTGCCGTTTTTGTCCATGCTGGGCAATATCACTCCCAAGCCGGAAAAAGCTCAAACGATCGACCTTTCTCTGAAGTTAGTCACTGAGTTGCTCGCGTTTTGCCAAATCAACGGCATTCCCGGCGACAGCATCGGCGATTTTGCCGCATCCTTGGGCGACTACGGCGGCGAATCCCTAATGCGGATGGCTGCTTTGGTTTGTTTTGACGGTTTGATTCCTTTGGGCCCAGACTTTATCATGGCCACTCAGTCTTGGATTCAGAGACTCTCCCCGAACGATTTGCAAGATAATTCGGCCTTTAAGTCGATCGGTGGCATGATTCCTGGGGGTTCTCCCGCCGGCCAGCTTGGCTTTATCGGCGAAAGCTTTAACTCGGTTTCTGGCTGGATGAGCTCTTTTGTGAGCGATCGGGGTTTGACTCCCCAAAACGTACTCGGCCACTTGCAGAATTTTGTAGACATTTCTGCCGACAAGGTGGACTACGTGGGCGCATTCCTCGACATGACTACCAACTACTACGAACACACCGGTGTTCAAACTCTCGCCCGCCGTTTGATTGAACGAGCTGTCGCTGAGATTTAGAATAATAATCGGAGTTGTGATGTTTGCGGGCGATCGCCCTGACAGTGTTTTGAGTTCAAATTTTTTTGAATCGCAATTCTCTCAGGTTGGTTGAAAGGTAAAAAGTATGTGCGATCGAGTCGATCGCCCCCACCTGCACTCACAACTCCTTTTACCGATCACTTTTAAAAGGAAGCGTTAATGTCAGAAGAACCGAAAAATCCTACCGCTGGCGAATCGGAAACTCCCAGTGCTTCGAGCGAGCACGCCCCGAGTTCCGACACAGCCGAGACAAGCGACTTACCCAGCACTGACAAACCCCAGGCGGCTGCTAAAAAGCCCGCAGCCAAGGCAGACGGCGACAAGCCCCCAGCTAAAGCTAAAAAGGAAAAAGCACCTGCTGTTGAAGACAAGCCCTTTGCGGAATTTATTCAACAAGACTATTTGCCCGCTTTGCAAACTGCTTTGACTAAGCAGGGCGTTAAGGATTTAGAGGTGAGTTTGGCAAAGCAAAAACTCCCAGTTGCGGGCATGAGCTCGGCCGGCGATTGCTGGCAGGTAATTGGGAAATTCCAAGAAGGTCAGCGCCAATTTAACCTGTATTTTCCTCAAGAAAATATTCAAAGTCAAAGGGCGTTTTCCTGCGCTGAAAATAATACCAAAACTAGCACTTTAGAGCCTTTTTTGATAGATGAGCGCAAGGTAACACTAGACCTCATGGTGTTTGGCGTCGTCCAGCGGCTTAACGCTCAAAAATGGCTAAATCTTAATTAGGCAGTAGTCATTAGTCATTAGTTTTTAGTTTTTAGTGGCTTGTCTTCGGACAGCTAATGAGTGTCAGGGCGGGTGAATTGTAATATAAACTTTACCCCTCGCCCAATCTATAATTTTGCCCCGACTGACTCAGAAGTGAGAAGTCATAGCTAATGACTAATGACTATTGACTAATGACTATTGACTAATGACAGATTTTCTTCGGATTTTGTCAAAAAAGTGCGAGCTTGCATTATCCCGTAAAGGTTAACATCTGTTTCTAACAAACAAGCATGACCACTGTTAGCCAGCAACACCATTTCAGCATTGGGAATTACCTTGACTAAAAGCTTCGCTTCTACTAGGGAAGGCAGCAGCCGATCGGCACCGCTAGCAATTACTAGCGTCGGCTGTTTGATGCCGCGCAACTGATTTTCGTCAACATTAAACGATCGCACTAAGGCCAATCTCCACACAGACGTGTTTTGCGGTACCGCTTGCATCGCTTCTAGCAAAGCGCGGCGATCGTCGCGCCCAATCTTTCCTAATGATGCTAATATCGGCAATAAACCGATTACCGAGAGCGGATAAAGGTTTGCCGGCAGCCACTGAGTCAGGTAGGAACCCCACTGCACCCAAGGCTGCTGTCGGAATGAAGAAGCTGGATTGACTAAAATTAATCGATCGCACAATTGGGGAGCTTCTAACATCACTTTCATCGCTAAACACCCCCCAAATGACTCGCCGCACAGATAAACCGGCCGCTTCGGCTTTCCGGCTTGCTTTTCGGCTTCAATTAAGGCAATTGTTTCGCTAACCAGTACCTCCCAACTAGCCATGTCGTCAGCCGGTATAGCTAAGCAGCGAATGTCGAAATGATTAGCTAATTTAGGAATTTGCGACCGCAGAAGCAAACCGCCCCCGTCCATACCGGGCAGAAATACAAATAAAGGGCGATCGAGTTTCGGGGGTTTGGGGGTTAGGAAACGAACCTTATTGTTAGCATTTGCCATGATTCAAGTCAATCGATTTTAGATTTTAGATTTTAGATTTTAGATGGGAAATCTGACACCAGCCAATAGTCAACAGTCAACAGTCAACCAACTTACAAACAACCTCGTTGAAGTAATTCTGCGATTTCTCCCTGACAGTGGTCTGTGAGTTCAGCCACAACTGCTTTGGCTTTTTTGCCTTGATATTGCTGCTGTCTCTCTGCAGTAATCCAGTAAGGCTGACCGATTAAAACATTAACTCGCTGATAAATTATCACAGGATGCCACCCAGAGCGATCGAACAGCGGTTCCGAAGGATCGAACAAACTCAACAACTTCAGCGGTACACCCGATCGTATTGACTGTTCCTCAAAAGAACTAATCGCCACCGGCAAAACCGCCAAATCCCGCACCGGCGCCCGCAAAGCCAAATGAGCAAATCCCCGCTGAAATTTCCCCACAGTATTGGGCCCAGTAAGCTTCACCATCGGTTCTGCACCCTCTGGAAACACCCCCACCATCTCCCCGCTTTGCAGCAGCGCTGTCGCTTGAGAGAAAAAATGCTGCTGTCGGTACTCCGGTGCTTCCAAAGGGAAAGCGCCGAAAGTCGTGACCACTTCCCTCATCACCGGAACTTGACCCATGTAATGATGACAAGCAAAACGGATCGATCGACCCAAAGCCGCCGTCAGCAGCACAGGATCTAAGAAACTGCGGTGATTGCTCACCACCAGCACCGGACTCTCTTGGGGAATCCGGTCTTCGCGGAACACAAACGTCTGCGTTCCCAAACCAGCCAGGAAACAGCGCGAAATCAGCAATTTGCTCTCTGAAGACATGGGCGAAAAGACAGGTGCGACGCTATAAAGGTTGATTCCATTCCCACGCAGCTTAACATTACTTTACCAAGTCGGGGCTCCCTCAAAAAGTAGACTTTCCCATCTACCTGGGCTTTATAGTTCAGGACGCATGGGATAGTCAGACACTGAGTTTTTTCAATAAAAATTGCCTTCGCTCCTAGAATACCGATCGAAAAAACCCAGCTTCTTTTGTATAGCAACTCCTCAGACAATTGTGGTGTAAACTAAGAACCATCTTTTTTGTTGCAGAGCGATCGCACCACTCATGGCAAAACCCTACAGCTACGATCTACGCCAGAAAGTCATTCCAGCAATCAAGCTCGATTGCTTAAAAATTATTGCCCTCTGGCTAAAGCGACAAGACCAAACAGGAAGCTTTCTAGCTGGGTTGCCAGTAGCTACTGCTCTACTTGTGGCTTCCCTGACTTTGACAAACCCAGCTTTTGCCGCCAACCCGGAACACATCAAGCAACTGTTAGAAACAAAACAGTGCAAAGGTTGCGATTTAACAAACGCTCAATTAAAGGGTGCGAGTCTGGAGGGGGCTAATTTGGCAGGAGCTAACTTAGAAAATGTATATTTGTACCAAGCTAATCTTGTCAATGCTAATCTTAGCGGTGCTAATGTCAGATCGGCTGACTTAGGAGATGTCAACATGAGAGGAATTAACCTGAGCGGTGCTGACTTGACAGATACCAATCTTAAAGGCAACGATATGACGGGCGCTAATTTAGAAAATGCCAACTTATCTGGAGCTATTTTAAAGTGTAATAAAACAACTCGAACTAGACTGACTTATGCCAACCTCAAAAAAGCTAACTTGACTAAGGCCAATCTCAAGGGAGTATCGCTGATAGGTGCAAATCTCGCAGATGCCAACCTTAGCGAGGCAGATCTGACTCCTGACAGTTATCGTGCGGGGAACATAATCTATGTTTCTCCTGCCTATCTCAGCGGTGCTAACTTGAGAAACGCCAATCTTAACAAGGCTAAGTTAAAGCGCGCTAATTTATATAGAGCTAATTTGAATAATGCCCTTTTAACTAACGCTAACCTGAATGATGCTACTTTGTCTAGAGCTAATTTGAATAATGCCATTTTAACTAATGCTAACATTAGTTATGCTAAGTTGGAAATGGCTCAATTAACGGGAGCAGATCTAACGAAGGCTTCTCTAAGGATGACTAACATGGAAGGAGCAAATTTAATTAAGGCCAACCTCAGTAATGCCGATCTTGTGAAGTCCAAACTTGTTGATGCTAACCTAACAAATGCTATTTTAAAATCAGCCAGATTGGTAGATATCAACATGAGTAGAGCTAACTTAACTGGGGCAGACCTCAGCGGTGCCCAAATGAGTAAAAATAACCTCTGTGATGTCACAATGCCAGATGGCACAAAAACTAAAGAAGGTTGTGGCAACTGATATCGAACTCTAACTGTCGCCAAAAGAGAAAAGTTAAGTTGATTTATTTGATTTGAACTTGGATGGAACAATGCCGATGTTCGCCCAAAAGTCGAATTCGTAAACAGCTAGATGAGTTTGATTACTTACTCCCTGCGATCGCAGATGTCTTACGCCTTGCGTCCTAACACGGGCGGTTGCTATATTGACGGAAAGCAACAATTTATAAAGTCTTGTTGCGACTTCTGTAAAAATGCTTAAAATAGCCCCCAAACCAAGCTAGGGTAGCTAAACTGATAAATCTACAGCGCCAATTGACGCGCTGTCAAAGTATTTTTGGACAAGTCGTAATAGCAATCTCGCGAGGCATCAAATGAATAACCTCCAAAACTATCGCCTTAAATGTACCCTCACCTTTGGCGACATTTACGGTCAAATCATTGTTTGGCTGATAGTCATCTTCCTAAGTCTAGCTTCGGCACTGGCCTTGTGGAGTAGCGCCCGCCAAATCTTCGCCTTGGCTACCGTCGGCTTGATTTTAGTGCTGTCTCTGCCCTTCTTGCTGTTTGCTTTCGTTACAACTCTGCTAAATAACATTGAAGTGCTTGCTGTAGAACCCGGTACGGAAACTCAACCTTCTGCAACGGGAAATCAGTCCAATCAGCAGCCTGTCGAAAGCGCCGGCTAGTCCAATTTGAAATTTTAACTTTTGATTTTCCATTTAAATCAAAAGTTAAAAAACTTCCTGCTCTTTTGGTAGGAAGTTTTTTTTTGCGTCACGATAAGTTGAGCAGAACACTCAAAATAATTCAAAAAAATGCTAGAACACGACGTAATCATTGTAGGCGGCGGTTTAGCAGGTTGCCGCGCCGCAGTAGAAATTGCCCGGACTGACCCCAGTTTAAAGGTAGCTGTCGTCGCCAAAACTCACCCGATTCGATCGCACTCGGTCGCAGCCCAAGGTGGCATGGCCTCCAGCCTCCAAAATGTCGATCCCGAAGACAGTTGGAAAGCCCACGCCTTCGACACAGTAAAAGGTTCAGACTATTTAGCCGACCAAGACGCGGTAGAAATCCTCACCCGCGAAGCCCCAGGTGTAGTCATAGATTTAGAACACATGGGAGTCCTCTTTTCCCGCCTCCCAGACGGCAGAATTGCCCAGCGCGCTTTCGGCGGACATTCCCACCGCCGTACCTGCTACGCCGCCGACAAAACCGGTCACGCCATCCTCCACGAATTAGTCAACAATCTGCGCCGTTACGGGGTTCACATCTATCAGGAGTGGTATGTCACCCGCCTGATTTTGGAAGAAGGCCAAGCTAAAGGGGTAGTTATGTACCGCCTTCTAGACGGTCAAATTGAGGTTGTCCGTGCTAAGGCGGTGATGTTTGCTACGGGCGGTTACGGCCGAGTTTACAATACCACGTCAAACGATTACGCCTCCACCGGAGACGGTTTGGCGATGACGGCTTTAGCTGGATTGCCGCTGGAAGATATGGAATTCGTGCAGTTTCACCCGACGGGTTTGTATCCCGTGGGAGTGTTGATTTCCGAGGCTGTGCGGGGCGAAGGCGCTTATTTGATTAATTCAGAGGGCGATCGATTTATGGCGAATTATGCCCCGTCGCGGATGGAATTAGCGCCCAGAGATATCACCTCGCGGTCAATTTCCATAGAAATTCGTGCCGGCCGAGGAATTAATGTTGATGGTAGTGCTGGCGGCCCCTTTATCTACCTCGATTTGCGGCACATGGGACGCGAAAAAATCATGAGCAAAATTCCTTTTGCTTGGGAAGAAGCCCACCGTTTGTTAGGAATTGATGCCGTAAATCAGCCGATGCCCGTCCGCCCTACCGTTCACTATTCAATGGGAGGAATTCCTACTAATGTTAGCGGGCAAGTTCGCAGCAGTCCTGAAAGTTTGGTAGACGGTTTCTTTGCAGCGGGGGAAGCAGCTTGCGTGTCGGTTCACGGCGCCAACCGTTTGGGAAGTAATTCCCTGTTGGAATGCGTCGTTTACGGCAAAGTTACTGGCGCAACCATAGCACAATTCGTACAAAATCGCAAGTTGCCTGCCGTAGACGAACAGCGTTATATCCAGGAAGCAAAAGAGCAAATTCAGGTTCTTTTAGAACGTCCCGGAAAATACCGCATTAATCAAATCCGGCAGCAGTATCAAGATACTATGACTGAGTATTGTGGCGTATTTCGTAGCGCCGAATTGATGCAGGAAGGTTTAAAAAAATTGGAGGATTTAGAGCGACAATATGAGGAGGTTTATTTAGACGATAAAGGCAAGTTGTGGAATACGGAAATTGTGGAAGCTTTGGAGTTGCGGAGTTTGATAATTGTCGGGAAAATGATTTTAACTTCTGCTTTAAACCGGCAGGAAAGTCGGGGAGCTCATTCGCGGGAAGATTTTACTGAGCGCGATGACGGCAATTTTTTGAAGCATACAATGGCGTATTATTCGCCTGCGGGGATTGATTTGGCTTATATGCCGGTGGCGATTACGATGTTTGAGCCACAGGAGAGAAAGTATTAATTTGTAGGGTGGGCAATGCCCACCTTACTAATAGTCTGGTCAGAGAAGTAAACACAATCTACTAACTTGGTCATTTATTAAACTTTGGGATATGACTGTAAACTTGGCAGTGTTATACTGCTTTGATAGGGTATAATTCCCAAGTTTTTGGAGTTATACCGCACCGATAAGCAATTAATCTGCTGTGAATTATGAACTCTGAGGAATTGTTGCAGCGTTACTCTGCTGGAGAGAGGAACTTTAAAGGAGTCAATTTGGTGAGAGCGAAATTGCACGATGCCAATTTAGAAGGAATTAACTTGCATAGTGCTAATCTCTACTCCGTTCGGTTGCAGGGTGCTAATCTGGAAAGAGCAGTTTTGGATAATGCAAGGCTAGATAATGCCGAGCTAGAAGGAATTAACCTGGAGAATGCTAGCTTAGTCGAAGCCGATTTGAGTGAAAGCACCTTGGAGATCGCTAATTTGACTAACGCCGACATGAGAGGTGTTAAACTATATGAATCTAGTTTGTATTATGCCTGTTTAAAAGGAGCGAACTTAAGAGGAACTCAAGCAGCTTCCGCTGGGTTCAATGGTGCTAACTTGAGAGAGGCTGATTTGCGAGACATTGAATTATTTGATGATTGTTCCTTAGAAGGTACAAATCTGATGGGGGCTGACTTGAGTGGATCTCAGTTGGAGTATGTAAAACTCAATAGATTTCTTTACGACTCGGAAACAACTTTTGACGATAGATTTACTCCTCATGCAGGTGGAATTTATATTGGGGCTGGAGCAAATTTGAAGGGGATTGATTTGACAAATGCCGATCTAAGCGATGCTGATTTGAGTGATGCTGATTTGAGTTTCACAAATCTGAGCGGAGCTGATTTAAGTGGGGCTATCCTCTTGCGAGCCAATTTAGAAGGCGCCAATTTAGACTATACCGATTTAACTGACGCTAACCTCGAACAAGCTAATTTGATTGATGCTCAGACTCGCATGACTATCTTTGGCAATACTGTTATGCCTGATGGTACTATGTTGCTACAATGATTGAGAATTAATTTGAAACTCATCAGGGAAATTATCGACATCACAAGTAAAAAATGCTATCTTAGGATAAGTATTGCTAAAATAAATAAAAAATATCGTGGTTCTAAACAGTTAAAAATAATATATGAGTAAAAGGACACAGACATCTCAATTCCAGCAAGCTCTTGAAGCTGTAGAAGTTTTATCATTAGAAGATCAAGCCATGCTTCTAGATATTCTTCAGAATCGTCTGCGACAACAGCGACGAAATGAATTACTCAAGGAAGTGGCAGAAGTTCGTCAAGAGTATGCTGAGGGCAATGTTAAATTTGGGTCGGTAGCCGATTTTATGGCGGAGTTGGATGATTAATGAAAATTGGTTGGACTCCCAAATCTCTTCGTTCTTTCAAAAAGTTAGTTCGTAAAAATCCTCAGCTTCGCCCTTTAATTGAAGCAACCATAGAACTGTTGTCTGAAGACTGCTTTCACCCTAGCTTGCGAACTCACAAACTGGCAGGAGATTTATCGGGTATCTGGTCGTGTTCAATAGATTATGATTATCGGATTTTATTTGAGTTTGTGACCGATCCAGAAGATGAAGAGGAAGCTATTTTATTGCTCAAAATGGGTTCTCATGATGAAGTCTATTAAGACCGATCGCCCTTTTCCCCCATTCTCTCTCATTATCTCACTATCCAGCATTCTGCGTCACTTCCTCCACAGATAAACTTAACGCCTCTGCCACCTGTTCGGCACTCAATCCCATTCCCAACAACCGGGGAATTGCATCCCTTCTTGCCTGAAATTCAGCTTGTCGTGCCTGCTGTTCACTGTCGGCTCGCAATCTTTCTTGTTCGGCTCTTTCCCGCTGTTGTTCGCCTCGCAATCTCTCCAATTCGGCTCTTTCATCACCAATCAACAGCAAATTACCTTCCTCGTCCCACCAGCGCAGCCAAAGCATGGTTTGATTTTGATAACTGCCTTGCCAAAGTCCCAATTCTATGCCTAAAGATGCAATGGAAAAATGACCGCGTTGATTGAGTTCTAACAGTTGATAATACCCCCCAATCAACCGATAAACTTCTAATCGACCGCTGTTAATTTCATAGATGCCGTAATAGGGAATTCGCATCACCTGTTCGTACACCCAAAACTTTCCGGGTTTCGTTACCACACCTTGATCAGTGCGCGATAAAGGAGTACGATCGCGCTCTTCATCTCCGTTCCCGCTAGCAAATTCCAAAGCAATTAACGGTGCTATGTGTTCCCGCCACAGCACGTAGGAACGCCGAATTTGACCGTCTAAATTAGGAGGTACATTGGGAACGTAAAACCAATCAGGAGCTTCTGCACCTTTTTCCGGCGGTTCAGTTTCTCGCCAGTAAATGCCGCAGTCTTGACCGATCGCATATTGTCCGTCAGGATGCCGCTGCTGCAAAATCTGACCGAGCGAATCAGTTAAAATTAAACTTTGCGGATGCTCCTGAAAATTTTTCACAAAAGTACCGTCTGACTCTGGTAATTGAGTGTGGTCTGGAAAAGCAGGAGGTAGAACAAAGCGGTTAACGCTAGTAGTCATAATTCCCTCCGAGGTCTTACATAATTGGTAATTAGTAATTGGTAATCGGTAACAGGACGCTGGGCGCGAGGACTCAGAAACCCGGTTTCGACCTGTATCTGTCGCCGTTGAACCAAGATTTATCGTAGAAACCGGATTTCTTTTCCTAAGTTCTGCGTAATTAGGAATAAAGCGAGTAGTTTTGAGTTTAAATTATTGAGTTTTTCACTTAATAATTTTTCACTGACCACTCAAACTTTTTCACTAAAAACTTTCCTTAAGGTGTCGGTAGCGCACCTTCTGGACTAGGAGAAGCAGCCGGTTCGGGAGTCGTCGTAGCCGCAGGAGAAGGCGAAGGAGTGCCACTAGCTAACTGATTTATTTGGTCTTTATAGTTAGGAGGAGCTAACTCAGTAGCTCGATCGAACAGCGTTTTTGACTCATCTGTTTTGCCCTGTTCCTTCAACACGATCGCCTTTCCTAAAGTCGGGCGAAAATCTTTGGGATTAGCCTTAGCAGATTCGTCGTAAATTGCGATCGCCTCCTCGTAGCGCTTCTGCACAGCATAAACCTGTCCCAAAATCAACTGCACCGAAGTTACATCAACACTTTCCGGTTTCGCCAGATTGGCAGCCGGAGCAGCCTTCAGCGTATCTTGCAGCAGTCCGATCGCAGCTTCCGGCCGCTGCTGCACCAGCAGCAAATTCACCAACCCCTGCAAAGCCTTAATTTCCCCAGGCTTAGACGCTAAAATTGACCTGTAAGCTTGAGCAGCCCCTTCGCGATCGCCCGTGCGTTCCTTAGCTTGAGCCAGCAAAATTCCGTATTCAGTAGTCTCAGGATTCAGCGAAGCCAACTTTTCCAAAGGAGCGATCGCATCCTTAATGTCCCCCACTCCTTGGCCGATCAACTCCAGTCGCACCTGCAACAATCCCCGCAAAGCCGTTACGTTGTCAGGTTCCCGCTGCAAAACCAATTCGTATCCCCTAGCCTGAGCTTGCAGCAACTCTGATTGCTTCTCCCCTGACTGCGCCGTTTGAGTAGGCGTTGGAGTTGACGTACTTTGGGCTTGGCTGGCCTTGAGAATACTGTCCAAAATGGGAACCAGAGAAAATCCCAAAAAAGCGATGAGCGACAGCACCACCACCACAGTAATCAACCCACGACGCTTATTTGCTTTTTCCATAATTCAACTATCCCAGCTTAAAATCTACTATTTTCTAAGAATTAACGCATCGCCCGGGGGCGTCTGCCATTTAACTAGATCCATGCAACCATAAAAGTTCTTAACTTCAAAGTCCGAACGGACAAAGCAGCCTTTTACTTGCAGCTAATATGGTAACAGACCCACAACTCCATGCTAGCTAAACAATTTTGGACACTCAGACCCCCAGCCCCAAGGACTGCGGTGTCTGTCCAATTTAGTCTGGTCAAGCTAAAAATTACCGAAAATATGGCGGATCAGGCCGTTAGGTAATTGGATTAAGTAAAATAGGCAAGCTGAATATCCTAAATGCTATTAGCCAGCAACTCCAGCTCAGCGCGATCGCAGGATCGATCGGTCAGCAACTCCCACAGTCCTTGCTCGCAAGGATTTTAGCAGCCAGCGAACCGATCGGCACTCGTAGCGTTGAAAGTTGGCGTTGACGGGTCACAACCAGACCTCCGGGCGCAAGCCCCAAGTCAGGTGCTAGTAGTTTTTAAAGCAGTTTCTTCAGTTTATTCCTAATTTCCCTTAAGGGATGTGTCTCCGCTGCAAGGAGTTTTTATGAACCCCTCTCCCAACCGGTCTTCCAAATCGTCCAAATCTACTTCTACTCGCAAGGCTCAGCCCAGCGAACAGGCCGTCAATCCGCCTAAAGATACAGATTCCATTCCTGAGACACCAGACGAAAGTTCGGTACCTTCGGCGTCGGCTGCACCTGTTGACCCAAATCAACCGGCAACGCCAACAGACGCCCCAGCGTCCAAGGATAAGCTGCAACGACCACGCTACAGTTCTGCCCTCGACAAGGACAAAACAAAGCCACAAGACCAGCCCAGCAATGCTCCTGCACCCCCGGCGCCAGCAGCATCGTCGGCACCTGTCAGCGATACTCCAGCCCTAGCAGTCGCACCGCCCGCAAACGGGGAGCCTCCCGCTAACGAAAGTCCGACCGCTGAGGACATACCCTCAGTCATGCGCCAACATCCCATTCCCCCCCCCAGCGAACCCAGACAGTACCGAGCTGTTGGTTTGGTGCGGGGCCGCTACACGCCATCAGAAGAGCAATTCACTCGGGGTATGCTGATAGCTGCCGACGGAACTGCCATCGATGCAGTTTTGCTGGGTAGAGTCATGAGTTTAGTCAAAAACCACCTGGAGCTGGAACAAGAACACTTGTGGGTGGTCTATCCTCGCACCAGGCAAGAAGACGGCAACTTGCACGCCCAGATTATGGGGGTTTGGGAACCGGAAACGCTCAAGAAACCTCCCGAACCGTCCTGTGATGAGGAAAATCAGGAAGCAGCGGAGATTGAGGCTAGCGGCGAAGCATCGACCGCATCTTTGCCTCCCTCGGAACCTGATGTTGAAGATGGGTATTTTTCGATTAGAGGTGAGGTGATTTATCAATCCCAAGACCAAGAAAAGTATGTCATCGTCAAAATCAAGCAAGCTCCCCGCAAGAATGACGACAAGATGAAGTTTTTTAAGCTAAAACTCAAGGGAGATTTAGGAACAAAGGCGATCGGGTTTTTTTGGGATTTCCACGTCAAATTGAAAGCTGACAGTCTGATGATTGAGCAGGCTAATAATATTGGGGCCCTGCCGATTAAAAAGCGGAAATTCCCCCCTGGCAGCAAGCCGCCCGGTGGCTTCAAAGGAGGAGGGAAGCGTCCGTTTACTCCTAGGCCCAGCGGTGACGGTGCTCCTATAGGGCGTCCTACCATCAAGTCCGCAGCAGCAGCACCACCGCCTGTCCCGAAGGAACCTCTTCCTAAGCCGGTTAAGAAGCCTAAGCCGATCGAGGAATAAAAAATAGTGAAAGTAAAAATGCAAGATTAAAGGTTAAAACAACCTTTAATCTTGCATTTTTACTTGAGCGGCTTATGGTACTTCTGTACATAAGCGAGTAGGCTCTGCGCTAGCACCTCGCCAATTTGGACAGGAACAGCGTTTCCGATTAAACGACCCTGTTTGCTGAAAGAGACACGCTCGCTAGGGCGTCGGTTCAGTACCCAGAGTTGACAGAACCGGATAACTATGATAAGTGAAGTAAGAACCCGGTTAAACTCTAACAAGTTTTGAGAAAAAACCTTATGCGTCCTCCAAGATGGACTCCTGCTGTTGAACTATCAGCCTCAGAAGAGGTGATTATCAAGCGTATCATTCATAGCCAAACTATTTGCCTTTCTTCGGCTCAACCGTCTATACATATTTAATGATGAGTTCCAAGATGAACTAGCTACAATTTTTAAAGACAGTACAGTTGGGTACAGTCCAGTACCCCCCGCACAACTTGCTTTGGCGACTATTCTTCAAGCCTACCTAGGAATTTCTGATGATGAAGTGATTGAAGAAATGCTGATGGATAAACGTTGGCAGTTAGTTTTGGATTGTTTAGAGTGCGAAAAAACTCCCTTCTGTAAAGCCACCTTGGTGAGATTCAGAAAGGCTTTAATTAAAAAGGAGCTTGACCAGCGTTTAATTGACCGGACTGTAGAAATCGCTAAAGAAAAAGGTGGATTTGGCTCATCTCAACTAAGAGTAGCATTAGATTCCTCTCCGTTATGGGGAACAGCTAAAGTAGAAGATACCTATAACCTATTGGGTCATGCTCTTCGTAAGGCCGTGAGTGTGATAGCTGTCCAGCAGGGGAGGGGGCTGGCAGAAATTGCCCATGAATTAGGTACTTCAATTGTTAGTGGTTCCAGCTTAAAAACTGCATTAGACTTAAACTGGGATGACCCAAGAGAGCGTCAAAACGCGCTTTCAATTATCCTAAATAGCTTAAATTCCGTAGAAGAATGGATGCAATCCCAGTCTGAGCCTAATGAATTTGAAGTGGCACAATCGACTCTAGTTGTTGCCCGAGTCATTGAATCTCAAAATGTGACCTTAGACTCTCTCTTGAGTTCCTACTCTCAGCAAAGGGGTGGCAAAAGACCGACGCATTTCTATTGAAGACCCCGATATGCGACATGGACGGAAAAGCAGCTCTCAGAAAATAAATGGATATAAACGCCACGTTCTCAAAGATTTAGATATAGGCGTAATTCGGGCTGTGGCTTTGACGAAAGCGAATACTCCCGAATCTGCTGCTACAGTTGACATTTCCAGAGACTTAAAATTCCCACATACTCAGCTATCTGAATTACATATTGACCGCGCTTACTTATCTAGTCACTGGGTCACCGAGCGCTCTGAAAACTTAAAGATATTTTGTAAGGCGTGGCCGGTCAGAAATTTTGGCCGTTTTGATAAAAATGCTTTTGTTTTTGATTGGGAACATAATTTAATTAGCTGCCCCAATCAAGTAAGTATCCCCTTTGAACCGGGAAAAGTTGTTCATTTTCCTCAGCAGGCATGTGCCGTTTGTCCAAAGAGAGAAAGCTGCACGAACAGTCAAAAAGGACGGAGTGTATCGATTCATCCTGATGAATTGTTAATGCAAGAGTTACGTGCACGTCAATCCACTGCTATTGGTCGCGCTCTACTCAGACAACGCACTACAGTTGAACACGCTCTGGCTCATATTGGTCATTGGCAGGGGAACCGTGCCCGTTATAGAACCCATTTGAGATCTAGGAAGCTAGCCTCTTAATCATCAACCTAATAAAACAAAGATTCATCTTGGCAGTT
>NZ_JAUBUR010000057.1:0-31802 GCF_036705485.1 Microcoleus sp. AT9b-C3
TTATTAATGTATCAACTCTCCCCAGAGTTGTCAAGCGTTTTGCGAAAATATTTTTGAATTCTTGGGGAACCTATACACACCAAGCATTTGAGCTGTTTATTCCCGCTCCTGCCTCCGCTGGCTGACTCCTCTTTCCGGGAAGGGGTCTTTTTTTTTGGGCAAGATGGGACTGTTGGGGGGAGTATCTACCGCGCCTGGGTGAAGAACTCAGTGGTTCAACATGATGGGGCTTACTTGGAGTATATAGGACTTACGCATTGACCAAAAACATCATCTATGAATTCTACACAAGACCACCACTACTAAAGTTTGCTAAAACCACATTCCGCACCCTCAACTGTCACAAGAGCCTTCCCTTGCTCCTTCACTCTATAGCGATCGCAAATAATTCGTAAATTATAAATTATGTATAATGAGGTATAGCCTTTCTCAGAAAGATGAGGTATCATGTTGCTGACTATCACGAGTCAACTCGTGAGAGGAGCAGCTCAAATGAACGTAAGGATTCAGGTCTGCAAAAGGGGAATAAGCTCAGACCGAGCCAAGTCACAAGAATGGGCAGAAATAGCATCACGGAAAAAAGCCATTACTGAACGAGCTTGAAAACGACAGGTTTGAATCACACTCAGCAGATTAGCCGTTTCCTCAAATCGTTTCATTGAACGAGAGCCACCAGAAACTTTCCGTTTCGTGACAGCTACCCGTAGAGAACGTTCGGCTTTATTATTATCAGGAGGCACGCCCGGGGTCATCCAGAAAATACCACCACTGTTTTGCCTTATCCCGTAAGGATTTAAGTAACAAACCTGCCGCCCAACTTGGTTCAACCAAGTGGCAAGGGCTTTATTCAATCGTATTTTGAAATCAGTTGCCCAATAGTCGTAGGTAAGTTGCTCCTTCGTCTTTCGCTCTCGACTCATGGGATCTAAAAGCTTCATCTATTAATGACAGAAATATTTGAGCGACTGCTGCATTATTGTTGCGGGGAAGTCCCAGCACTTTCTTGAAATGCCGTCGTAAATGAGCCAGACACTTCTGTTGGGCTGCGATGTTCCCGCCATTATAAACGCTGAAATCATCTGAGCTTAAGACTCCCGCAAATTCTTTGCCCAGCATGGTTTCTAATTCCACCCGCCCCCTGGTATCTGCGGCATGAAATAAACAGAATCCTTCTCCACTAGCCGTCCATAGCCATTCTTTAACTCCCATCACACACCACGGCGTTTCATCTACATGAACATTTGATTGCACCCCGGCCCATTTCCACAGTGCATTTATAGCTGGCTTGACTGCGGCTGCTACTCGTTGATTGGTTTTTTGGAGTGTTCCTACTCCCACTTCTATCCTGCCGAGTTCCCACAACAATTCAGTCAGCTTGGCGTAGGAAAGATGCCCATAATTCCCTAACCATACTAATAGTGCTTGGAGATTAACGCTCAAGTCTTGTCCGGGAACTATTCCCAGGGGTGGTTCTCCTCTGACTACTGCACCACATTCTAGGCATTTACATAATTGTGTCTGATATTCGATGACTTCAATTGGTTTTGCTACTAGACTTGCTACTTGCTGTCTGTGGATGTTAATTACTTCACTTAATTCTTTACTGCCACAATTGAGACAGATGTCGGGTGAGCTAATTTCGGTTCTGTCTACTCGTCCAAACCCTTTGCGGGTTTTCCCCGTCAGGACCTGGTTGTCCACCTGGTTTCTTTTTTGGGTCTGTTTCTGGTTGGACTGTTGATTTCTCTGGTTTTTGGAGTAGATCCGTTGATGGAGGTTTTGAGGAAGTCTGACTGGTGGTTCGACTATTGCCCGTAGCAATAGCTAGTTTTTCTTGTAATTCTTCAATGATTTTTTGCAGCGCCAACATCATTTCTACTCCTTCAGCTTGGCTCAACTGCTCGATTTCGGTTTTTTCTTTCTGTCTGGTGGCTGCGGGCTTTTTCATTGGTTTATTTTACCAGATGCCACCACTGAAGTTTTTTTTGACCTGAATCCTTACTTCGATAGTTGCTTTAAGTCGGGGAGTTTTTCCATCCCTTTATCTAATGTCTATCTCGTCTTCTTGTCAAGGGGGTTGAGCCATTACTTCTTTTTTAACCGCAGATGCACGCAGATAAACGCGGATTTAAGGTTTATCTGCGAGGGTTACAAGTTTATTTTTGCTTAGCAGCAGCTTTTTTCTTGGCCTCTTTTTCGGCTTTTTTAGCTGCTTTTTCTGCTTCAATTTTTGCTAACTTGGCTAGCTCTTTTTCTTCAGCTATTTTATCGAGATAGTAGTGGTAATCTCCCAAATAAGGGCGAAACTCTCCGTCCCGAATCTCGACTATTTTGTTAGCAACTTGGGAGATGAAATAGCGATCGTGCGAAACGATAATTACAGTACCGTCATAATTCTGAATCGCCTCTTCCATCATCTCTTTCGCCGGAATGTCGAGGTGATTTGTCGGTTCGTCCAAAATCAGCAAATTCACGGGAGCTAACAGCATTTTTGCCAAAGCGAGGCGGGCTTTTTCGCCGCCGCTTAAAGCGCCAACCTGTTTGAATACTGTTTCACCCGTAAATAAGAAACGGCCCAATAAAGTCCGAACTTCTTCATTTTTCCAGTCGGGAACTTCGTCGTGAATGGTTTGCATCACGGTTTTATTCAAATCTAAGGCTTCTGCCTGATTCTGTTCAAAGTAACCGGGGATGACGTTGTGGCCTCCCAATTTGACCGTACCTTCAGTCGGCTTTTCCAAGCCCATAATCATCCGCAGCAGGGTTGATTTGCCCGCGCCGTTGGGGCCGAGAAAGGCTATGCGATCGCCCCGTTCAATTAACAAGTCTGCTCCCAAAAATAGGATTTTTTCGCCGTAGGTGTGCACCAAATCTTCAATTATTGCTACTTCGCGGCCGCTGCGGGGTGCGGGGGGAAAGCGAAAATGCAAAGTTTTTAATCCGCCGGTGGGCGCTTCGATGCGTTCGATTTTGTCTAACTGTTTCTCCCGGCTTTTGGCTTGAGTGCTGCGAGTGGCGCTGGCACGGAATTTTTCAACGAATGCTTGCTGTTTTTCGAGTTCTTTTTGCTGGCTTTCGTAGGCGCTGAGTTGGGCTTCTCTGGCTTCGGCTTTTTGCAGTAAATAAGAGGAGTAGTTGCCGAGGTAGGTGCTGGAAACGCCGCGTTCTGTTTCGACGATTTGGGTGCAGAGCCGATCGAGAAATTCTCGGTCATGGGATACGATTACCATTGGGGTTGTCAGCCCTTTGAGGTAAACTTCCAGCCATTCAATAGTTTCTAAGTCGAGGTGGTTGGTAGGTTCGTCTAGCAGCAGGATGTCTGGTTTTTGGAGGAGAATTTTGCCCAAACTCATCCGCATTTGCCAGCCGCCGCTGAAAGCGCTGACTAATCGATCGCCATCTTCGGGTTCAAATCCGATTTCGGGCAGAATTTTCTCGATTTGGGCTTCTAAACCGTAGCCGTTTAAGCCTTCAAATTGCCGTTGCAGCCGATCCATTTTGTGGATCAGTTCGTCGAGATTTTCTGGGGAGGAGTTTTCCAAGTCTCGATGGACTTGCATTAGGGATTCATGGACTTCGTTGGCTTCGCTGAAGGCACGCCAAAATTCTTCTTTGACGGTGCGAGTCGGATCTACTTCAAATTCTTGGGAGAGGTAGGCGATGTGCAAGCTGGCGGGGCGAATGACTTCGCCTGCGGTGGGTTCGATTTCGCCGGCGATGATTTTGAGTTGCGTGGATTTACCGGCACCGTTGACGCCGACTAAGCCGATGCGATCGCCCGGTTTGACTTCCCAGGTGACATCTTTGAGTACGACGCCTGTGGGGTAAATTTTACTGATGTGTTCGAGTCGCAGCATTGTTGTGGGGACTGGGGAAGGGCAGGTTTAGCGGCGGATGGGATGCCGGCGCTGAGGTCGAGTTAATCTTAACAAATTTTAATTATATTTAGACAGTGGCAATATTTTGATTTGGTGGGACTTACGCGAAGAAACGGGGTTTCTATGAAAAATCGCAGATTTTCAACTAGAAATCTACGAAGAAACGGGGTTTCTGGCCTCGATGTGGGTGCAGGACTATTTGGGTGGGGCGATCGCTGCCGATCCTACGAGTCAATAAACTTGTCAATAATCCGCTATCTTTTTCGTAGTTCAGCAGCCTTAATGCTCTTATAATCAAAGTTTCAGAGGGGTTCTAACCCCCTGAGTGCGTTTCGTAAAGCTGAGTTTTGCTAAGATTTAATAAATAAATTAAAAAGCAAGCAGGTAGCCATGACAGCCACCCTGATTCAAACCCCACAACCGGGAGTTGTGCTGAAAAATATTAGTTGGCAGACTTACGAATCTTTGGTAAACGAGTTAGCCGAACAGGCGGGAATTCGTTTGACTTACGATCGCGGTACTTTAGAAATTATGACTCCATCAGCACCCCATGAGGGGAACAAAAAAATCTTAGGACGCTTTGTAGAAACAGTAACAGAAGAGTTAAATGTAGAAATTCGCAGCTTAGGTTCTCTGACTTGCAGGCGCGAGGATTTAGAACGCGGATTAGAACCGGATCAGTGCTACTACATCGAGAATGAGGAAATTGTCCGCAGTCTCAATCAAATCAATTTGAATCAAGAGCCGCCACCGGATTTAGTAATCGAGATTGACATCACTAGCAGTTCTCTTAACCGGATGGAATTGTATGCGAGTTTGGGCGTGCCAGAGGTTTGGCGTTATGACGGTTCGCGTTTAATATTCTATCAGTTAGAAGGTCAGGAATATTTAGAATGCGAGGTTTCTCCCCACTTTCCTTTTTTGTCGCCATCTCAGATTATGGGATTTTTGGAAACGCAAAAGAATGTGGGAGAAACATCGATGATTCGAGGGTTTAGGCAGTGGGTGAGCAGTCAAATTCATTCAGGGGAATGAAAAGGCGATCGCCTAGGTGATAGCTCCGCTTTACGCTCTTTTTTGAACCGATACAATAGCACAGGCGGGACGCCCGTGCCACGATGAAGGCAGATAGATGAAAGGGCGATCGTCAAATATTCGAGCTTTTGAGAAGCAAATCGGGTTTTCTATGCCAAGGATTCAGCTTTTCTCCATCTATTGCACCATTTTTTAGCCGATACACACCAGACAGTTCTAAGCGTCCATGCCATTCATTATGATTTCCACCAATCAATAGACGTTCTCCTAATACTGTCCAAATAATGTCTAAATTATTTTCAGTGAGAAAGTTAACCAGTTTATCTTTGGAGATTAAAAAGTTCTCGGGAGACAGTTCATCTAAAGGATTAAATGCAACAACTTCATTATTTGAATTCCTAAATTTAAAATATTCTCCTGACCATCTTAATTCCATCTTCTTCATTAGCCAAGCCGAAGGAATTAAAGCAGATATTGTTTCATCAGTTGAACAATCAAAACTACTACTAAAAGAATATTGTGTTGTTGTTACAACGACTGGATAAGGTAAGTCTCCGTGTGTAATATTTGTGCAATACTCCAATAATTATCTGCATTCCATGTACGATAGGGTAAACCCCAAGAAAATTCGCCAATAAATCTATCAGAAATTATTCCAGATTCTGGCATCCATCTCCCTTCAAAATTTTTATCTTTTAACCATTGGTAGGTTTCTTCCATATTTTCAGAACGCACAATATAGCTTCGTATCTGATACGACATTTCTCGTTGAGAAGTATCATATTTTTCTTCTTCTAAAGGTTCTTTTTCGGCCCAACGATAATGACCTTCAAGAGTTAACCAAACAGTTCGATCGTTAGGATTAGTTAATTCAATGAGTTGACATGGATCTGGACAGTCATCTTGTTGCTTTATCCAGTCTATCTGTCCTTGTCGATCAACTTCGTCAAATGTATAGTCAATAGATTTTAACCAATTTTTTTGATTATTCTGTTGAGATTCTGGAATTTGTTTTAACAAAAAGGATGGATCGATATCTCGGATTCCTATCTGCCAAGTTCCTTCATAAACAGGTGATTCAGATGCTTCATCCAACCCAGAATAAACTGTAAACTCTAAATTATCTGCCATGCAACCAAGAAATTCATGAAGGGCAATCCATTGGTATTTCTTACCAATTCGTTCTGGTTTATCCGCAGCACGACCCTGACTACCACAACGTCTATCAAACCAACCGAACTTTTCAATTGTCCATCCTAATTCAAGGACTCGCTTAACAATCCAGCGTTTGGCAATAGAAGTATCGAACCGACATTCATCTTCTCTTGGATTTTCTAAAAATGGTACAACATACTTTTCAAAAACTTCTGCTTTTTCCTGGTCAATAATGCTCAAAAAAGATACTTTACCAGATGTAATAGCTTCCTTTAATTCTTCGTCTGTAAACTCTTCTTCAAAAAATTCTATACGACTTTCAGGCTCTAGTTTTTTATACAACTTGACATTCTCTGATATTGTTTTATATTCTTCCCAGGCTTGTTCCTGTGTAGTTGTAAGAGAGTCTATAAATTGCTCATATCTCTCTTCTTTAGTGGGTTCTTTTGGCTCTCCTAACATACAGGAAGACCAGTAACGAGTATGATATTCTATAACATACTGAGAAAAATCGCCTCCCATAAAATAGTCCATAACTGATGTGTATAGACGATCGAGGCTCAATTTAGGATCGTCTTTAAAACTATTAAATTTACTTTTCTTTGAAAAAATTATTAACTTACATATAATTAAAGAATTTGAAGACCATGACTTAAATAATAAAAGTAATAGTAATAGAGGTAAATTGATGTCAAAATCAAGCTTTATTAATTCAATATATAGTTTTAATTCTTCTTCTGTTGGTATATCGAGATTCCAATCACTTTGATAAGGGGGATGAGTTTTATCAATATCTACTTTGTCTGATAAAGTACCCAGATGCTTAGCTACTTCAATAACACCACGAGCATAATCACGCAAAAGTATATGTACTGGTGGTGTACCTTCTTTAAATACCCATTCATAGATTTTGTTGGCAAGTTCTCCTATTTTTTCAGCATCATTGCTAAACATTGCGACTCCATAAGCAACAGCATAGAGACGTTCTAATACATAAATATCATCAATTTCTAAAAACTGCTCGATAGCTTTGACTAAAACTTGAGGTCTTGGATGTAGCATTGAAACAAGAGCTTTTGTTGCACGATCGCGAAGAAAACGATGAGATGTTGTTAAAAACCATGTCAAAGGAATTGCACAAAGTTCGATGGATTCATCTGAGATATGGTCTTTTTCGGCTTCCCATGCCCATTCAAGTAAACGATCGACTGCCCCTTTTTGTTCATACTGATCGAATAAATAAATAGACCAAATTGCATCGCGATCTGGCATTCTGAGATTTATGAGATGACGATGAAGAGATTTTGCATTTAAAGGATGTTCTGGATCGGTAGCTACTGTCAGTAGTACATTATAAACTTTTTCTTCGTTTCCTTCTTCTTGGAAAATTTCATTAAGATAATCTTTGGTTTTTTGAGTGATTTTAGTGGGATTACGCCAAATAAGACTTTGTAAAAATGGATGTTCAAACCACCATAATCTAATTGATGTTAATTCCATTACTTCTTTTCCAAGTCGTTCTGGAATTTGAATACATAAAGCTTCCAGTAAACCACTTATACTCTGTGTATTCCATCTAGCTGCTACTAAGCTACCTAGCGGTTTATTTTCATCAAATGATTCAGTTGGCTTGTCTTGATCTAGGTGGTTTTTCAGCAAATAACGGACTATTAAATGATCGCTAAATTTTTCGTAGGGAAACTTAATAATATCAATCTTTTGATTTTGTTCTTCTTCATCTTCGTCTTCAGAGGGACGATAAATTAAATCTTCTGATAGTAATCCCTCAGCAAGCAGATTAGAAAATAAGGTCTGTGAAAAATTAACATTATTAGGCAAGAAAGAATTAACAATACTTTTTGCTTCTTCTCTATCTATCCAAGGCTGTTCTTTTTCTGCCATTCGACAGGCTAAAGCTTCTACTGATTTTCTTACTAAATTAATCTTATCATCATAATTTAGTCGTACACATAAAACCTCATTAACTGAATCTATAAAGAAATTAAAAACAGCACTAATTCCCTTAATCCCTTTAGGAATTCGTGTTAATTTACGATTTTTAATACCTTTACAAAGTGTTTTTAAGAAAAGTGGATTAGAAAACTCTGGAACTAACAAAGGAACGTTAGGATGTTCAATGCCATAATGATTGAAAAAGGTTTTTGTAGCAATATATTCATGGTTGGCAAATCCATGATGTTCAACTTTAACTAACTTTTCTTCTGGAACCCGGTTTTCTGGTATGGTTGCTTTCTCGTATGAAGTACGACAGCTTACTGCAATAGTAATGCGTGGATAGTTATGCAAAACCGCTAACATACCTGCTAGTTCCTTTTTCCATAAACCTTTATCATCACTCTCATTAAGAGCATCAATCAAAATCATTGCATGACTATCACAAGCTTGTGCAGCAGCATCTAATGCACCTAAAAACTCGTCACGATTGGGACGAGAAAGGTGCAATCTCTGCATTATTTGAATCCAAGGGTTGCCTTGACAAAAGTGCTGACCCAATAAAATTATGGTTGGAAGTGAGTTATCCAGACGATGTTTAGCTATATCACAGAAGAGATGAGTTTTACCTGTTCCAGCTTCACCCGTAAGTAGAAGTGCGCCTTGATTACACGCAGCAGTAATATCACTGATGGCAAACTCGTAAATTTCTATTCCTATTTCTTTTACTTTTGAAATTTTATAACGAACTGTTTGTAATAAGTCTTCAATTGAACGATGAATGTCTCTATTTTCTATTTTTTCTCCTTGCTGTTCGTTATGAGATGGATTCACTTGCCGAATTTGTGTGTAACTATCATATTGAAAAACTTTTTTTGACAAACAAGCAATTGAATCAAAATCAATTGGTGACAATGCCTGTCTCTCAGATGCTTTTTTCAATGCAGTGATGAGTAAGTTGACATCTTTACTCAGTTCGTTTAAAGAGTTAGCTACATTAGGAACTTTCTCCTGTAAGTCGTCTGATGGCTTGGCATCTTTCCACTTTCGACAAAGCTGACTGTATAAGCTGTCAATGCGGTCAAAGAAAAGATCGGTTCTACCAAGTCCTTCAAATATTTGAGCTTCTGGTAAATCAACATGAATTTCTGGCGTGTATCGTGCCCCAGCATTTTCTCTAACTTCTTGAAAACGCTGAATCATCCATTCATTAGTTAGTTCTTGTTTATTAAACCAAAAATAGGCACGACCAGCATACTGAGGTTGTGGGCGAGAAAGCCTTTCAAGAATTTCTGATTCTCCCCAATAAACAAACTGAACTGTCATCTTACGTTCTTTAGCCCATCCTTCCCATTTTTGAACACGATCATCCCAGTGATCCATTTGGGATTTTTGTCCGTCTTTGCGTCCTTCAGTACGGTTAATTGGCAAACAGACTATATATTCAATTAAATTTGGATGTTTATCCAAGGCTGCTTTAACGGATTTATCAATTTGTGTCCATTGGCTATCTCCCAATGTATCAGGAAAATATTTTGTTTGCCAAGCCTTCTCATTTCCATTAGGTAATAGCCAGTAACATTCAACACCAGCATCTCCTCCAGAACCTGTGCGACGAAAAATAGAGCCTTTTGGTACTTCCTCAAATGATGCAAGTTGACAGCATAGTTCTTCAAATCCTTTATCTTGCTTACCTTGGTGAGTGCGAATGTCTTTGAAATCGATTTTAGTCATTACTAATACTCTCCTAGACCAAACTAACGTTCTACTTAGCTAACCTCTGATTCACGGACAGGCTTATATTTTATTCATCTGCCCGATCGAGTACATAAAACTGACTGCTGACTAAGGACTAATGACTGCTGACTAAAGCTTGCCTTTGAGCCTCCAACAATTCCTGAATCCCGGTTTCTGCTACATCCAAAATTTGATTTAACTGACTCCGGCTGAAACTTCCATCTTCCGCAGTTCCCTGAATTTCAATGATATTCAAATCTCCATTCATTACCACATTACAATCAATTTCAGCCACCACATCTTCAAGATAATTCAAATCTAAAAATGGCTCGCCTTCCAAAAGCCCCACAGACACGGCCGCCACTTGACCAATAATGGGCGATCGCACCAAATCACCTTTTTGCACCAACTTATTCAAAGCATCAGCCACAGCCACAAACCCGCCAGTAATTGAAGTTGTGCGAGTCCCCGCGTCAGCTTGCAAAACATCCGCATCGACAAGTATTGTGCGTTCCCCCAATAGTTGCATATCCAAGCACGATCGCAAACTGCGCCCAATCAACCGCTGAATCTCTTGAGTCCGTCCCGATAATTTCATAAATTCCCGCTCTTGTCGCTGCGGCGTAGAACCCGGCAACATTCGGTATTCCGCTGTTAGCCAACCTTGTCCGGTATTCTCCAGAAATCTCGGCACTCCCGGCTTGATTGTAACGCTGCAAAGTACCTGAGTATCGCCACTTTTCGCCAGTACGGAACCGCTAGCAAATTTGGTAAACTGTCGATCGAAACTAATCGGACGAAGTTGATTTGGTTGTCTGCCATCTGGACGCTGGAAAGACATAATATTTAGATGATTGGTAATGGGTAATTGGGCATTAAAAATTTAAAATTGGTGATTAATCTTCCGTTTTTTTCGAGTCTGTAAATATGCAGTCATTCAATCTAAAATCTAAAATCTAAAATCTAAAATCCTATGACGATTGGCCCTTATCCTCGATCAATTGAAGAATATCCTGCTGGACTTGTTCTGGCGATTGATCGCCATCCACAGTTAACAGTTTGTTGCGGTATTCGTAATACTCTAAAAGAGGAATAGTGCGTTCGTGGAACAAATCGAGGCGACGCTGTAAAATTTCAGGGTGGTCATCCGCTCGATCGCGCTCGATCGACCTACTCAGCAAAACCTCGATCGGCACTTTCAGCCAAACTGCCCAATCTAGCTCCTGCGCCAACTCCTCTAATAAAAAATCCAACTCCTCAGCTTGAAAAGCAGTTCGCGGATATCCCTCCAACACCCAGCCATTAAAGACATCCCACAGCAGCAGCCGGCGGCGAAAGAATTCAATCATAGTTGCGTCGGGAACTAATTCCCCTCTTTCGACATAAGACGCCGCCAGCTTGCCTAAATCTGTGTCTTCTGCGATCGCCTCCCGTAGAATGTCCCCCACAGCCAGCAAAGGAAGGCTCAAATTGCTGCACAGTAGTTCAGCCTGAGTTCCCTTTCCCGCTCCTGGCCCTCCCAGAATCACCACTCTCACAGTCCCTGCTCCTAGTGCCGCGACATTCAAATTTTACGCGATGTGTGTACATTTTCTGAAAAGCCCTGGACGCAGCGAGACTCTCATCACCTTGGTTTTTCACCCTATAACTGTATAAATGTCAAGCTCCACGCCGTATTTTCCTAAAAAACCCCGTTTCTGTGTAAGTGCTAATTGAGTTCAAAAATCGCACAAACGACTGCGAATGCCACTGCCGCGAGCTTTTGACAACTTGTATATATAGTGTTCGATCCGATGTGCACTCGGCCCCGTACACTATATATTGTCAAGCAGGCTTCAGCCACGCCAAGGTCGGAGCTGCACTCAAGACTTAGTTGCTGATTAAATATTGCCCTATGGTTGCTCAGTTACAAACCCCTAAACTAAATTTAAACCACAGCTTGCCCTACACAGTTCAAGGGCTGGTGCAAGTCTTTACAGGCCCGCACCGCTGCTTTTTTACCAGTGTCATGGCTCAAGCCCTCCGAATTGCAGGACAGGGAGCTCCCGTGCTAGCGGTGCAGTTCCTCAAAGGGGGAATTAATCAAGGGCATCAGCAGCCGGTGCGGCTGGGGCAAAATTTAGATTGGGTGCGCTGCGATTTGTCACGCTGCATTGAGAATGCTGATTTAGATGAGCTGGAGACGCGATCGATCGAACAATTGTGGCAGTATGTTCAAAATGCGGTGCGCGAAGGTCGTTATTCCTTAGTTATTCTCGATGAATTGAGTTTAGCGGTTAATTTGGGATTGATTCCCGAAGCCGAAGTGGTGGCATTGATAGACAACAAGCCACATCATTTGGATATGATTTTTACCGGGCCATCCATGCCTCAAATAATTTTGGATGTTGCCGACCAAATTACTGAAATTCGCCGCAGTTAAGGACAATGATTCAAGTTGCGAGATCGTTTTTAGCGCTCGCATTTTTTATGTAAAAAAATAGGCGATCGCTTAGCTCAAAGAGCGATCGCACGCCGATCAATTTAGCAGCGACATTACGATTGAACGACCGGATCGAACACAACACTCAATCGATCCGCCGGCACCATCCGCTTGAGAATTTTCAAGTGACCGTCTGCATCAGACCAACTGCGAAACTCACCCACAACCACCTTTTCCACATTTGGAAGCGAGCGAACTATAGTCCACGGCTTGAGACGTTTTTCTTGTAACATACTAGATAAATCTCCTTGGTAAATTGGAGCAAAAGCCACTCCCCATGGTTGGACACCGCCGAGGACTGGCTTTTGACTTTGCAAACTTGCCCTTCTCTAAGAACATAGCACAAAAAAATAGTTTGTGATTATATCTTATTTTCCGCTTTCTTTATACCTAATTCCTACATGAAAAATGATTAAACTAAAAAATTGTTAATTCTTTAATTCCCAACTCAAAACTATTTCATGACTAACACTTCGAATTCGCTTGGGGTGCAGCGTGACTAATAAATTCTGCCTTCTACCTTCTACCGGGAGCATCTCATATTTGTAAAAACACTTCTTCTGACTCCTTCCTTCTGACTCTTTCCTCCTGGCTCCTGGCTCCTGGCTCCTAACTCCAATTTTGGGCTTGGCTGCTTTCATATTCTACAAATCCCGCCGCGACAGCAGAAACCAGATCCCACCCAAACCCAAAACACCGCACAAAACCCCGCCTTCCCACCCAAAAACAGTCCCCCCCGGCAAATGTCCAGGCTTTGCTTTAGAAGTAAAATTAAGCTCGGAATAGTATACCCACTGGCTGTTAACCCGCCAGCCCACTCGATCGCCAAACTTCTCCCAAACTGTAGCATCATAAACACCAGGCTTTCCCCCCAACTTGAGCCACAAACCCTTTTGCACAGAAAAACCAAATCTGCGGTGGCTGTGTCGCACCCAAAGTTGATCGATAGTCTGCAAATCCTTAGCTGGAAACTTCCTAATATCTTCCTCGCTCAAATAACCCCGTGAATTTTGCTGCATCACCTCCAGCATTTTCACAGAAGTTTCCTCATCCGCACCCCGCCAATTTTTAGCAGCCAGCAGCCTTGCCAAGTGAGAATAATCTATACCTTTCTCCGACTCTAAATTCACAGAAATTAGCGGAGGATCAGTCACAGGTTGAGTCGGCACCGAAGGACTAACAACAGTTGCTTGTTGCGACTTTTCCAACACGGGAACAACAACAACAGGAGGTTTTAAAGCATCCAAAACTTCCACAGCCGATTTGTAGCGATCTTTAACATATTCCTGAATCAACTTATCCAAAACCTGACCTAAATCATCGCTAATTTGTGTTCCTTTTGGCAAAGCCTCTCTCCAAAGCCACCGGCCTTCAAGTGGATCGTAAAGGTCATCGTGAATGTCCCCATAGATATCCAGGTAAGGCATAACAGAAGTCAGCAAGCGGATGCAAGTCACCCCCAAACTATAAAGGTCGCTAGCAGGAACAGCCCTACCGTGACGCTGTTCTAGAGCTGCGTAGCCGGGAGTTCCCAACTTAGTTCCTGTTTTGGTAGGAGCAGCAGCTACTACCTGTTTAGAAACCCCAAAATCTATTAGCACTAACTTACGATCGCGAGATCTGCGGATCACATTCTCAGGCTTAATATCGCGGTGAATTACATTTCTGTCATGAACAAACTTCAATAAAGGTAACAAATCTAACAGCAGTTCGCAAGTTTTAATTTCGCTATAAGCACCGTACTTATCTAACTCATCCTTTAAATTATTGCCATCAATAAACTCTTGGACTAAATACAAGCGCCCATCTTCCTCAAAATAAGAAATTAACTGAGGAATTTGCGGGTGCTTCAGTTCGTATAACCGCCTTGCCTCTTGTTCAAATAGTCGAACATATTTTTTAAACTGACCGGGTTTCCGCTGAAATTCTTGAGGGGGTGACAACTGTTTGATCACGCACAATTCCTCAAATTTTCCATGATTAACAGCTCGAAAAGTCCTACCAAATCCCCCGTCGCGCAGCGGCTCAGTTGCTGCATAAAGGTCTTTTAGCAGCAGCTTTGAACCACAATGAAGACAATACTTTGTGCCTGGTGGGTTCTGACGCTTGTCTCTTGGGCAATCGAGATTAAGGCAGTATGTCATATATTAAAAAAAATGCGAACAAAATTATACTCAGGGTTTTATATTATTCAAGAGTCCGATCGCGAGCTGGTTTTTGTAGAGGCTACACCTCGAGCCTTACGGAGGCGGCAGCCACCCTCACCATCAGAGGGGGTGCTCTCACCAGACTGCCCCTGAGCAAGTATAACTCTCTTGAGGGTTTGACCTCAAACTCGAAGTCCTCATCTAACCTTAGACTCCCATCCTTGCAATACATTTGATTTAGCGGTCAAAGAGCCACCCGATCAAACAGAAATAGTAATTTATTACCAGCCCCGTGAGCTCTGCAACGCCAAAAAAACTGAGGATTCCGCCTGAGATATAATTTTATTGCCAGAGAGAAGCACACTAACGGGAGCCACAGCTTCCGTCAACTTCGATCGGCTTTAATATTTTAGCAGCATAATTTATTAGCTAACCAGGCGGAATCAACAATCCAAAACTCGCCAACAAACGCAGGTTAAAATAAAGACTAGCTTCGGCGATCGCAATCCGAGCGCCACCAGACAATTAGCCAGTTTTCCCTGTTTCCTTTTTTCAGCTATTACCAGTAACATCTATTTCCATAGGTCTACTTAATTAGGAACCGTCAGTGACACCAAAACTACAGCCCTCTTCGACTCCAAACTCCCGCAAAAAATCACCAAAAGTACCTTGGTTCGAGCGGTTCATGGCACTGGTCGCCCTAGGAAATTTAAGCCTAGTATTATTTGACATAACTTACGTCCCTGGGCGAGATTTCTACTTCCGGCAACTGCCAGTTCTAACTCAAGTATACGACCCATTTAAAGGAATTAAACCCCACCGAGACACCCAGCAATATCTAGAAACCTTAGAAGAATTAAAAATTCAAGTAGTGCAAACAGGATTGCCCTCTCCGCAAGTAGCAGCAAAATTGCAGGAAATAAACAATCTGAGCGCGAAAATGATCGACGAAGATCCCTTTCGAGTAGCATCAAAAAGCGGCACCCTAGAAAAAATAAAAGACAGGATGCGCGATCGCGTCCCGAATCCGCAAGACTCCGCTAAACAATCATTCCAAAGATTCTGGAGCCAAGACTATTTAAATAAACAAGGCTGGCAAACAGAAATCAAGTGGTTTGACTCCAAAATCAAGCCATTAATCGCCACCAACTATTACCGCGCGATCGGAGACAACGGTGAATTCACCGATAACTTCTGGCTAATCGACCTGCCCTTCATTGCCATATTTGCGATCGAATTTCTCGCCCGTACCTACTTGATCAGCCGCCGCCACCGCAGCGTCACTTGGCGAGCAGCCATGCTCTGGCGATGGTATGACATCTTCCTGCTGCTCCCATTCTGGCGCCTGTTGCGAATATTACCCGTCACAATTCGCATCCACCAAGCCAAAATGCCAGATCTCCAACCCATACGCACCCAAATCAGCCGAGGTTTCGTCGCCAACTTTGCTCAAGAATTGACCGAAGTAGTAGTAATTCAACTCATCAACCAGATGCAACAATCAATTACCACAGGCGAACTCGCTCGTCAACTCTTTCAATCCCAAAAACAGCGCTATCTAGACATCAACAATATCAATGAAATAGAAGCGATCGCCACCCATCTCGTGCAAATAACCGTCTACAAAGTCCTCCCCCAACTCCAGCCAGACCTAGAAGCCCTCCTCCGGTACAATATTGAAAGCTTGCTCAAACAATCCCCCGTCTATCAAGGATGGAAGCAAGTACCCGGCTTGGGAAATCTGCCCGGACAGCTAGCAGAGCAATTAGTTGCAGAACTCTCAAAATTAGTCACCCTCGGCCCCCAAGATGCCTACGAAGCCTTCAAAATCGCCAGCGAAGACCCCATAAGCATCAAACTCTCAAGCCAGCTAGTCCAACATTTCGGGCAAGCTTTAGGAACCGAACTGCAAAAGCAGCAAACCTGGCAAGAAATACAACTGCTGCTGTGCGACTTCCTAGAAGAGTTCAAAATCAACTACATTCAGCGGTTGAGCGAAGAAGACTTCGAGAAAATTTTAGAACAAGCCAAAGAACTGCAACGGATAGCCCCGCGTTAGGGCAACTCTCCCCACGCGATGCCCCCTCGGAAGCGGTACAACACCGCTTCCACGAACAACCAATTGTAAGCAGACTGTCCCACCCACATAACCTTCACGTCCGCGCCACAAATCTTTGATCCTTTCCCACTGTTAATCCCGTAGGGCATAACGGCGACTTGTCATGGCGATCGAATCCTTCTAGTCGGCTATATCTCTCCTTTACCTTCTTTTACATCAACTGATGACAAACCCTAGCCTCTCGGATTTGAAGAACCTTAAAATCCTTGCCAGCAATGTGTTCACCTCTAATACCAAATTCACTATTAAGCTGAGATAGTGTTGCAAAATTAAAAGAATAGCCTCAGCTTTCTCATCTGTCATAATCCCCTCTGCTCCAGCGCTCTACTTATTTTTTTCTTCCCCAATTAGCAATTAGCAATTACCCTGCTGTAACTCTTGCAAATAAAACTTGCTGGAATTGTAAAGTTTCATGTGCGATCGGCATTCTCTACGAGAGTCATCTGCAGGGTTTTGCATCAAATCTTCAGCGCGGTAGTGAGTTAGACCGCCGTTACGGTTCTCAGCGGCCTGCGTGTCATTTTTTAGCGAGAAAGGTCAATTTTTTTTAGAGGTATATTATATCACTTTATATGTAAGTTTGATGAAATTATACTTTTTAGTAGCACTGTGTAAAGTAAAGTTAAAAACTACTACAAATATCTCTAAACGAGGTAATCTATTAGATAGGATTTCTAACTGCTTTGCTAAACGATAAAAAACTTCCAACTGCTAGAAAATAATAAGGCGCGTCAGGATTTTCAGCCAGCTATAATTATAACGCTTTCAGGGAAAATACGTAAGTAGCAATGCTTGTTTAAGCAAGTTACGGTCTCAAACTTTTCACTAACTATTAGAGATTGCTTTTCAATATATATTTCCTCAGCCTCATTTCACTAAATCCACTGAGATTTTTCAGCCAACTCGTTACCCCAGGAGTAACACGAATCAATGTCACAGACCTCTGCAACCACTGTCCTGTCAAATCGTTCTCAAAAAAAGGTGTCCCTGCGCCTGATTTTAGTATTGCCATTCGTTCTGCAAATATTTGCTGCCGTCGGGTTGACAGGCTGGCTATCCTTACGCAACGGGCAAAAAGCAGTCAACGAAGTTGCTAGCCAGTTGCGGAGTGAAATTACTGCCCGCATCCAGCAGCAGCTTAACACATACCTAGATACAGCCCCTCGCGTTAATCAACTGAATGCCAATGCCCTGCGCCTAGGATACTTAAATCCCGACGAATTGGAGAGTATGGAGCGCTATTTGTGGGAGCAACTTCAAGCATTTCCTTCTCTGCCCCAGATGGGTTTTGCTACTAAAACGGGAGAGTTCATTGCCATTGAACGCCAAGAGAATGGCAAAATATTTTTTAAAAGAGTAGATAAGGATAGTCGTACTGAATTTCATATTTATGACTCGGATAGCAAAGGCAATCAAACAAAGCTCTTAAAAGTTTCTCCTAGCAACAATATACTCAACCGTTCTTGGTATAAAGACAGTGTACGCTTAGGCAAGCCAACATGGAGCGAAATTTTTTCGCTTACAGGTCAGAAAACGCTCTCACTTCCTGCCGGACATCCAGTTTATGACGAAAGTGGCGAACTGCGGGGAGTATTCGTGGCTAATTTTTTGATCTCTTTCCTCAGTGACTTTCTGCAAAGCTTAAAAATCGGTCGATCGGGACAGACATTCATTATGGAACGTTCTGGACTCTTAGTAGGCAGTTCTACTCTCAAAGAAGCATTTATCATCACCAACAATGGCAAACTCGATCGCCTGAATGCTTTAGATAGCACAGATGATTTAATTCGGCTGACAACAGCGCATTTAAAAGAACGCTTTGGCGACCTCACTAAAATTAATAGCTCTCAGCAATTGGATTTTACGATCGCCGGCCAACGAGAATTCCTCCAAGTTATGCCCTTTCAGGATAGCCGAGGATTGGACTGGCTGATCGTCGTCGTAGTTCCTGAAAGCGATTTCATGGATCAAATTAACGCCAATACCCAGACTACCATTTTGTTGTGTTTGGGAGCCTTGGCGCTAGCTACCGTTTTGGGAATCTTAACCGCACGCTGGATTACCAGCCCGATTCTCCGTTTGAGTGCAGCTTCTAGAGCGATCGCCAGTGGCGACTTAGAGAAAAATGTGCAGGTAAAAGGCGTAGAAGAACTAGAAGTTTTGGGTCAGTCTTTCAACCTGATGGCACAACAGTTACGCGAATCCTTTGAGGCGCTAGCCAAGACCAATTCCGAGCTAGAAATCCGAGTAGAAGAACGCACCGCTGAACTCACGGAAGCCAAACAAATGGCTGATACTGCCAACCAAGCTAAAAGTGAATTTTTAGCGAATATGAGTCACGAATTGAGAACGCCACTTAATGGAATTTTAGGATACGCTCAAATCCTAGAACGCTCAAAAACGATAGCCCCGAAAGATATCCAAGGCATCAGTATTATTCACCAGTGTGGTTCCCACCTGTTAACCCTGATTAATGACATCTTAGACCTCGCTAAAATTGAAGCTCAGAAATTGGAACTGTACGCGAAAGATTTCCATTTTCCTTCCTTTTTGCAGGGAGTCGCGGAAATCTGCCGCATCCGAGCCGAACAAAAAGGAATCGCTTTTGTTTATCAACCCAGTTTGGAAATTCCTGCTGGCATCTACGCTGACGAGAAACGCTTGCGACAGGTACTAATTAACTTACTGAGCAATGCAATTAAGTTTACAGACTCAGGACGAGTGACTTTTAAGATAGAACATCTGGAAAAGGGGACAGGTGAAAAGGTACAAACCCATGAGCAAAAGCCAGCCTCACCAATTCACAAAATTCGGTTTCAAATTGAAGATACTGGCGTTGGTATGACACCAGAACAATTAGAAAAAATATTTTTGCCTTTTGAACAGGTAGGAGACAGCAAGCGTCAGGCGGAAGGAACGGGACTCGGTTTAACCATTAGCCAGAAAATTGTTGAAATGATGGGTAGTAAAATTCAAGTAAAAAGTCAGTCAGGAGTCGGCAGTGTTTTTTGGCTAGATTTGGATTTAGCGGAAGCGGCAGACTGGGCAAATACAGCCACGGTTGCCAAGCAAAGAAAGCTGGTTGGCTACCAAGGTAGAAAGCAGAAAGTTTTGGTTGTGGATGACAAATGGGAAAACCTCTCGGTCATTGTCAATCTCCTGGAACCCCTCGGCTTTGAAGTAACCGAAGCTAAAAACGGTCAAGAGGGTTTAGAAAAAGTAGAAAATTTTCAGTTCGATTTGATTATCACTGACTTGGTGATGCCAGTGTTAGATGGCTTTGAGATGATGCGCCGTATCCGAAATTTGCCACACTATAAAGGCGTGGCAATCATTGCTTCATCTGCCAGTGTATTTGCTACCGATCAACATAAAAGTTTGGAGGGGGGAGCAAACGATTTTCTCGGTAAGCCAGTGCAGGCAGAAGAGCTATTTGAGATATTGCAAAAGTATTTAAAACTTGAATGGATATATGAGGAAGGAAAGAATGAAAAAATCAGCACTATTCCTTTTTCATCAGATGCTCAATCACTTTCTGAAGCGAACTCTGTAGTGGCTCCCCCGCCCGGAGAAATAGAACTTTTATTTGAACTGGCGATGAGAGGCAACGTGAAAGGAATTGTGAAGCGCAGTGAGCACCTAGAGAAGTTAGATCGGCAATTTGTGCCCTTTGCTGTTGAGCTGCGCCAGTTAGCCCAAGGCTATCAAGTCAAAAAAATCAAAGAGTTTATTACATCCCACAGGATGGAAAAAGAATGAAGGCAGCAAATATGGAAACAAGTAGCATCTTAATCGTCGATGATAATCCTAGCAACCTGGACGTGCTTTCTGAAGCTTTAGCTGGTTCAGGATGGGAGATATTGGTAGCAACTGATGGCGAAACTGCCATCGAACAGGCTGAATATAGTCAGCCTGATTTGATTCTGTTAGATGTGATGATGCCAGGAATTGACGGGTTTGAAACCTGTCATCGGTTGAAGGCAAGTCCGTTGACGAACGAAATTTCCGTAATTTTTATGACCGCTCTTTCTGACATAGGAGATAAGGTTAAAGGGTTTAATCTAGGGGCTGTAGATTACATTACTAAGCCCTTTGAACAAAAGGAGGTGTTAGCTCGCGTCAACCTCCATTTAAAACTGCGTTCTTTGACTAAAATACTTGCCGAGCAAAACCTAATGCTGAAACGGGAAATAGAAGACAGGCTGGCAGCAGAAGCAGCGTTACATCAGCTCGCGCAGGAGTTAGAAAAACGGGTGGAAGAACGAACCGCTGAACTTTCTCAAGCTTTGGAGAATCTTAAAAAAGCTCAAGTGCAAATCGTTCAAAGTGAAAAGATGGCTTGCCTTGGTCAACTTGTAGCTGGGGTGGCTCACGAAATTAACAATCCAGTTAGTTTTATCTCCAATAATATCCCTATTGCCAAAGAATATATTGCCGATTTGATCGGGATGACTCGGCTTTGTCAGCAGAACGTTTCTTCGACATCAGAATTTGAGGATAACTCCCAGGAGATTGAGTTAGATTTTATTGTTGAAGATTTGCCAAAAATTATTGATTCAATGGCGGTCGGAACAGAGCGCCTTTACAATCTTTCTATGTCACTGCGTAATTTCTCTCGGTTGGATACATCGGCACTAACGCCAGTGAATATTCACGATGGGCTAGATAGTACCCTGTTGATTTTAGGTCATCGATTGAAAGGTAAAGGCACTCACCCAGCTATTAAGGTTATTAAAGAGTACGGCGAATTACCGCTGGTCGAGTGCTATCCTGGGCAAATTAATCAGGTGTTTATGAATGTACTAGCGAATGCAATTGATGCTTTAGAAGAGTCTACGATTAGTTGTCCGCTCTGCGGGGAAAAGCAACAGAGCAATGACAATCCACAGATTCGGATATCTACTGAAATGCTTCAGGGCGACCGAGTGGTGATTCGGATTGCTGACAATGGGCTGGGGATAACACCGGAGATAATGCAGCATTTATTTACGCCGATGTTTACTACAAAATCAGTGGGTAAAGGGACAGGTTTAGGCTTGTCTATTAGCCGTGAGATTGTAGAAGCAAAACATGGTGGTAGGCTGACCTGCATTTCCTCGCCCGAATCCGGGGTAGAGTTTGTAATTGACCTTCCTATTCAGCATTAGTAATGGGGATTTTGTATGGTGAATCTTAGTTTTGCCGTTTGGTCAATATACCGTTAATTTGGCGCTCGCCCATGTCGAATCTACCAATCGCCCTCACTGTCAAACTCTTCGCCACCTATCAAGAAGCAGAGGGCTTGTCGGAACTGAAATTAGAATTTCCCAAAGAAACTCCCATATCGCAAGTCCTAGAACGCCTGAGTGACCATCGCCAAAAGTTTTAGGGACGATCGCACCCGCTCGCGGTATCAACCAGGAATTTGCCCTCGCCCCACTGGCAAACGGTAATCAAGTCGTCCTCATTCCCTCTGTCAGCTATCCCCTCTCCCTTCGGACACTCCCCCGAGGGCGATCGGTTTGTCACCGGGCGGGCGATCGAGCTAAACTGAGAACTGAGGCCTCGCTTCGATCGGAAGAAGTCCTCAAACTTCTTGGAAGAAATTGTTTTACCTAGGAGTGGGTCAAGCCCACTTTTTTTGTTGCATTAGTCGCAGGAAAAGAGCTCAGGGCGTCTGACTTGCAAGTTGAGGACTGATTTAGTAGGGGTAATCCCCCCGCTTGAGATCCCTGCAGGGATGTTGGGTAAGTCCCAAAGTTGAAGACGAAAGTCGCAGCCACCTAATCAAACCACCTCAAAACCAAGCAATCTCAACACCAAATTTTTCCTTGCCCGTGTCCGAGTTTAGGAGTTTTAACTTAAGTATTCGATATGACTCATCCCCTAATCCCACAAATCATTGACTTAGCTACCCCCGTTGCGGAAACACTGGGATTGGAAGTAGTGGGAGCAGTGTTTCACACCAACCAAAATCCTCCCGTCTTGCGGGTAGACATCCGCAACCTCCAACAAGACACTGGTTTAGCCGACTGCGAGCGCATGAGCACAGCCCTCGATGCTGAGTTAGACGCAGCCGACATCATACCCGATGCCTACGTGCTAGAGATTTCCAGTCCCGGAATATCCCGATTGCTCAGCAGCGATCGAGAATTCATTACCTTTAAAGGTTTCCCCGTGACAGCCACAACCACCGAACCGGACTCGCGAATCAAAGAGTGGAAAGGACTACTCCTAGGCCGGGATGAAACAGCGGTTTATCTCAATCAAAAAGGGCGACAGGTTAAAATTCCCCGCCCTCAGATTGTCAAAGTTGAACTAGACGAAGGAAAGGAGATGTAAAGGGAAATTTTGAGGGTTGAGTGTTGAGTTTTGAGATTGCCTCGCAGCAAGCTGAAAACGCTTGGTTGCGAGTTAATTTTTAACAATCATATCTGTAGCAGCGGGTTGAATAGGAATAACAAATAAATTGTTACAGCACCGAGTTACCCTAATCCTATTCAGTAACTCATCACTCCTCTGTCATCACTTTTTCTTGAAAATTTCCAAGTACCAATTACCGATTACCAGTTACCCGTTACTTATTACCACAGCAAAAAAGGAGTGTTTTATATGTCAATGGTTCCCCTGCCCGGACTAAAAGAAATGGTCGAAGGTATTAGCAAAGAACGCAATTTACCCAAACACGCCGTCCAAGCAGCCTTGCGAGAAGCCCTGCTCAAAGGATACGAACGCTACCGCCGTACCCAAAAACTCGATCACTTCAGCGAAGAATACTTCGACAACTTTGATGTAGAACTCGACGCAGAACAAGAAGGTTTCCGCGTTTTAGCCAACAAAACTATTGTCGAAGAAGTCATCAATCCCGATCACGAAATCTCACTTACGGAAGTGCAAGAAGTAGCCACGGAAGCTCAGCCTGGGAGCATCGTGCTCGTAGACGTAACACCAAATCAAAAAGAATTTGGTCGCATGGCCGCGATCCAGACCAAACAAGTTCTCGCTCAAAAACTGCGCGACCAACAGCGCAAAATGATTCAAGAAGAGTTTAAAGATTTAGAAGAAACCGTTCTTCAAGCAAGAGTTCTCAGGTTTGAGAGGCAGTCGGTAATTTTAGCAGTTACCAGCAGCTTCGGTCAGCCAGAAGTAGATGCCGAACTCCCTAAGCGCGAACAGTTGCCCAACGACAATTACCGGGCCAACGCTACATTCAAGGTTTATCTCAAAAAAGTAGGCGAAGGCTCAACTCGTGGGCCGCAGTTACTTGTTTCTAGAGCCGACGCAGGTTTGGTGGTTTACCTGTTTGCTAACGAAGTACCAGAAATAGAAGACGGGGTGGTGAGGATTGTCGCCGTAGCCAGGGAGGCAAATCCGCCCTCCCGGCACGTCGGCCCCCGGACTAAAATAGCAGTGGATACTCTCGATCGCGACGTAGACCCCGTAGGAGCCTGCATCGGAGCGCGGGGATCGCGGATTCAGGTAGTAGTCAACGAATTGCGCGGCGAAAAAATCGACGTGATCCGCTGGTCTCCAGACCCAGCAACTTATATTGCCAACGCTCTGAGTCCCGCTAGAGTAGATGAAGTGCGTTTAGTCGCTCCAGAAGGCAGGAGAGCTCACATTTTGGTCGCTGAAGACCAACTCAGTCTTGCCATTGGCAAAGAAGGTCAGAACGTCCGCCTCGCAGCCCGCCTAACCGGTTGGAAAATCGATATCAAAGATATTGCTAAGTACGATCGCGCCGCCGAAGACAGCAAATTGGCCGCAGAAGCAACTAGGCTCGAAGAACTAGCAGGCGACTACGACGCAGACGAAGCGGGCGACTACGACAGCGACGAGGAAACCGCAGAATTTGAGGAAGAGGAGGCAGCCGCCACGGAGGAAACCGAAGCCACAGTCTAAAAACTGTGACATTTACAAGATTTTCTGCCTTCGGGAGACAAGGAGGACTTGTCCCCTACTCCCCCCTCTCCCCCTACTTCCCCTCTCACAAGAAATGAAACCGAACTACCGGTGCTGTGCCAGTTGTCGAAAAATAGCTCCTAAGGAAGCTTTTTGGCGAGTAGTCAGGCTCTATCCTTCTCATCAGGTACAATTAGATCGTGGCATGGGCCGTTCTGCTTACCTTTGTCGGGAAGCCGAATGCCTCAAAGCAGCTCAGAAAAAAAATCGACTTGGGCGATCGCTCAAAGCGCCTGTGTCTGACGAACTGTACCAAACACTTTGGCAGCGTTTAGCCACATCTGACTGTACATCTTACTCTGGCTCACCCGGACGAAAAACCGACAATAGTTCGGCATCGACTGTATAAACCCTCTTGGCAGCCCTACCAGTAATTACCGGTAGCGCCAGCTATAAAACCCCAATCCGATCTGCCCACCAGTCTGGAAAGATTTGTGTCAGATTAGATAAGGGTAGGGTACTAGCAGAGGTATCCTCAAGGTGGAAAGGCAAACTTTGAAGCTTGAGAGAGTGGGTTTTGCCAAAACTCAGACTTCGGAGTTCCAAGTTCCCAAACAGACTTGAGAATTCTTCAACCGCAGACTTCAGCGAGTTGCATCTTTCTAGATAAAATTGCTGAGCGAGTACCAAAACCCCGATTCCTGACACTGAATCAATCACACCGAATGATGTCGTCATTAGCACAAAAAATCACAATGTAAAAACTGGTTGGCATAAAAGAGGGCAGAGTGGATGAACAACGGCAAAGTAAGAATTTACGAATTATCACGGGAACTAAATTTGGATAATAAAGACATCTTGGCAGTATGCGAGCGGCTCAATATTTCAGTCAAGAGCCACAGCAGCACAATTACAGAATCAGAAGCAGAGCGCATTCGCAAAACGGCGGAAAAATACGTAGCCAGTAGCCACTCTTCCCCCGGCAAGCCAGCTCCACCCGAAAGAGCAGCAGCGCCATCTAGAGAATCTGGCCCTCACCCTAACGACCAACAAAAAAAGCAGCAAATTTTAGAAATACGCAGTCCAAAAGTACGGCCGGCTGGTGCTTCCTCCCAGCCTGCAGGCAACGAGGAGAACAAAAACCAGCCCGCGGCAACCGTGGCAACTCCTCCCAAGTCGCCTGCAGCTCAACAACTCCAGCCTCCAGCTAAACCGAATATCAATAGACCTGTACTGTCGAAGCCAAATGTCGCAGTCTCGGCAGCTCCGTCAGAAGTGTCGGAAACTGTAGGTGCGATCGCCCCGGAAACAACCGCCCAGGCTCAGCCACCTGCGGCACCTCAACCGCCGTCGGAAAAGGCTCCCGAACGCACCAAGCAACCGCCGATCGCCCCTCCCGCGCCTTCGGCCAAACTCACGTCGCCGCCAGTCAGAGCGGCGTCCGAGTCGGCTAGCCGTACCCCACAAAATCTGGGGAACAAGCCGGTACTCAAACTTGCAAGAACCGAGCAAGAGCAATCAGAACAGTCAGAAACTCTGGAAGCGCCGGCTAAACCGAGCCGCCCCAGCAGACCTACACCGGGAGGTACCGAATCCCGCGACGCGCAAAGACCGCGCCGGGAAGGCGCTGGTGGCCCAGTCAAAACTCCACTTGCCGATCGACCCCAGCCCGGTGGACCGCGCCGGAGCCTTGCCCCCGCAACGTCAGCTACCGGGCTGCGTAGCCGCGGCGGTGACACCGGAGCCCTAGGGGATGACACTGATGACAATGAAGAAGATAATACGCCGTTGCTGGAGATTCCTCTCCTCGAAAGGCCCTCCCTCCCTCGTCCTGCCAAAAAGACATCGGTCATTTGGGAAGAAGATGATGACGAAAACTCAGATGCTGCCAAAGCTGCCAAGGCAGTTAAGGCAAAACGTTCTCGCCTCAAACCCATAGACGAGGATGACGATGACTTAGAAAACGGCTTGGATCTGCCAGCACCAGTCACGGTCAGCCTGTCCCTAGCCCGCCCAGCTAAAGCGAAGGGACAAGCAGCACCCAAGTCAACACCAACTCCGGGCGCCCCCGGCAGCAGCGGAAAAAATAAGAGACCGGGCCCTTCTCACGATAAAAGTTCTTCTTCAGGTTCTAGTGGGGGACGCGGCAACCGGGGCAAAACAGCCGAAGCTAAGGTAGAACGTCCAGAAAAGCTCCTGCTGAGCAGGCCGATGACCGTTCAAGAACTAGCGCTTACTCTGGCTGTTCCCGAAACCGAAATTATTAAGCGGCTGTTCTCTAAAGGAATTGCGGTCAATATTACCGAAACCCTGGACATTCCAGCGGTGAGGATGGTAGCCGAAGAAATGGGCGTAGAGGTGGAAACCCCAGAAAAAGTAGCGCCAGCTATCAAAGTGATCGAGATGCTGGACGAAGCGGATTTGGAATACCTCGAACGCCGTCCGCCAGTCGTAACGATTATGGGCCACGTGGATCACGGCAAAACTACCTTGCTAGACTCGATCCGCAAAACCAAGGTGGCTCAGGGAGAAGCTGGGGGGATTACCCAGCACATCGGTGCTTACCACGTGGATGTGGAACACGAAGGCAAGAGCCAGCAGGTGGTGTTTTTGGATACGCCCGGTCACGAAGCCTTTACAGCGATGCGGGCTCGGGGAACACGGGTTACGGACATCGCCATTTTGGTGGTGGCGGCGGACGACGGCGTGCGACCCCAGACAATTGAAGCGATCAGCCACGCGAAAGCGGCGAAAGTGCCAATTGTCGTGGCTATCAATAAAGTTGACAAGGAGGGTGCTCAGCCGGAACGGGTGAAGCAAGAGCTTACTGAGTACGGCTTGGTCGCAGATGACTGGGGCGGCGATATCACGATGGTGCCAGTCAGTGCGATCCGAGGCGAAAACCTGGATACGCTGTTGGAAATGATTCTAACAGTGGCGGAAATGGAAGACCTCAACGCCAACCCGCACCGACCAGCTAAGGGTACTGTGATTGAAGCTCACCTCGACAAGGCAAGGGGGCCTGTAGCAACTCTGCTGGTGCAGAATGGCACTCTGCGAGTGGGCGATATTGTGGTCGCAGGCTCGGCTTTGGGCAAGGTGCGCGCCATGATCGATGACCGGGGCGAACGCGTAGAGCAAGCAACTCCATCCTTCGCGGTGGAAGTGCTGGGGCTGCGGGAAGTTCCTCGCGCCGGAGACGAGTTTGATGTCTTCGCAAACGAAAAAGAAGCTGCGGCGATCGCCTCTGGAAGAGCTACCTCTCAACGAGATTCCCGCCTGCTGCAAGGTGGCCGGATCAGCCTCAGCGGCTTCTCTCAACAAGCTAAGGAAGGCGTTCTTAAGGAACTCAACTTGATCTTGAAGGCAGATGTCCAAGGCTCCCTCGAAGCAATTGTCGGCGCTCTGACTCAACTTCCTCAAAAAGAAGTTCAACTCCGACTGCTGCTATCTGCTCCTGGGGAAATTACAGAAACGGATATTGACCTCGCCGCAGCCAGTAATGCTGTAATTATCGGGTTCAATACTACTCTCGCCACCGACGCTCGCCTCGCGGCTGACCAAGCGGGGGTTGACGTGCGGGAATACAGCATCATCTACAACCTCTTGGATGATATTCAAGGGGCGATGGAAGGCCTGCTGGAACCCGAATTGGTGGAAGAACCTTTGGGTCAAGTCGAAGTCCGCGCTGTCTTTGCGATCGGTCGCGGGGCTGTGGCTGGATGTATGGTACTCTCTGGCAAAGTCATCCGTAACTGTAAGGTGCGGGTGCGCCGGGGCAACAATGTCGTTTACGAAGGTGTCCTCGACTCCCTCAAACGGATGAAGGAAGATGCCAAGGAAGTCAATGCTGGCTTTGAATGCGGCATTTCCTTGAGCGGGTTTAGCGACTGGGCGGATGGCGATATGATTGAAGCCTACCGGATGGTAACTAAACGCCGCACACTCTCTCAATAGTTTTGAGTTGTGAGTGTTGAGTGGGAAGAGAATTTTTTGAGCGCTCGCAACCAAATTGCCGATCGCTCGCAACTCTTCTCTTCACTCAATACTCCCAAACTCATCACTCGCAACTTTTGTTTTTAACTTATAGCAGAAGGAAGAAGCCTGAAGGCAGAAGGTTTTAGTTATCGAGGAGAGAAGGAAGAAGGAAGAAGGAAGAAGGTTTTAGTTATCTAGGAAAGAATGCACAAGCAATACAAGCAAAGATGTTAGCAATTAACCACGTCCTAATCGTTTTTGCTGTTGCTGAAAATTCAAAATTTAAAACTAAAATAAGACTTACGCAAAGCAACCGAGTTTCCTCCCAAAATGCTCGGTTTGACCGCTAGAAATGTACTCTTCGCACCGGGTTTCTTGGTTAAGAGTGCGTCCCCGACTATCAAAACTCAAAATTAAAAACTCATAACTCATAATTATCTAAAGTGCGTTCTTTTTGGTCAGATCCTTTTTTGTGGATTCACCTTTCTGGGGCGGCTACACTGCCGATATTCCTGGGACTGTGCTTGCTGGGACTCGCAGTTGGTTCTCCCCTGCTCCCTGTCTGGTTAGAAATGTTTTTAGTGGCTGTAGCAGGTATTGTTCCGGTGCTGTGGATGCAGTGGTTCCGCCCTTTTTACATTTTTAGTATTTTAGTTGTGGCGGTAAAACCGCAGAATTTAACTTCTGTGCAGCAGCAGATTCTGACTCGGTTTAAAACAAAGTTAAATCAAGCAATTGCTCTTGTTGTCGCTGTTTTGCTGGCAGTAATTTTGTGGCAGCTTTACCGATGGGCTCCCCTCGCGGCTTCGGTGGCTCCCTTTCCTCCTTCCTGGCGGTGGGCTGGATTGTTGTTGGCAGTTGCTGCTTTTTTAGCTAGCAATTTGTTTTTGCAGGTTTCTGCTAGTGTCATGACGGTTTTGCTGACGCCGGAATCAGAATTTGCAGCGACAAAGCCTCATGTTTTAGAAAAAATTCGGCAGGATTTTACGATCGCACCTTGGCAAGTCGATCGACTTTTGCCGGCTTTTGCAGCCCAGACAACTGCCGCTGTGGCTGCACCCGTAGAGTCAATTGGGCCAGCATCCGGCATAGGGAATTCGTCAGTCGGCAGTTTTGTCAACCCAAAACCTGCTGACACCAACGGCGTTACATCTCTACCCGAACAGTCGAGGGAAGAAAAAAAGTGAAATAAAAAATCAAGAGGGGGACAATTGTAGTTTAAGCTACTTTAATTTGTACAGATGTATGCTGTGAAAAAAATAGGTAAGGCCCCTCTTGGGATAGAGATTATTAATAGTCTTAATATTTAATTTTTAATCGCAGGTTGTGGATATTTTATGTTGGCTCTTTGGAGAGAAGAATCTATAATAGAGAGTGTCAAGGTCAGCTTTCAATCCTTACAAGGGATTAAAACAGAGGTATAACAATATGGCGAATTATCTACCGATCGCACAAGAACCTCAAGCCGCAGAGCCGATCGAGCTGTGCGAAGATTCAGAAATCTGGGGCAGTCTCAAAGAAGCGATCGGCGCAAGTTCAGGCTTTCAACGCTGGCAGCTAGAACTCAATTTTGAGCGTCAGCAGCAAAATGCCACCATCGATCAGCAGGTTCGTTCCTATCTGCGGGAAACTTTAGAAACTTTGGCTTATTGAGTACCCTAAAACCAAATATTGTCACGGTTTGTGAATTTTACAGGCTAATTCTGCTGGCATACCCTCCAATATGCTATGTGAGTGCCGTGAGTGTCGTGAGTGTCGATCGCTAATTCGGATATCAAATTCTAGAAGACAGTATTTCTGGTTACTTAGTTGGGGTTAATTCCCGCATCCTACTTGCCATACACTCTCAAAAAAGTCAAGAAAAAATTAGCCGGAAATCCCCCCTACAAAGCGGCGGCAGCCGCTATATATTGACGTGACTGTTGCCGAAACTCTTTATAATAAGGCTAAAGCAAAATAAAATTAATAGTGCGGTCGTGGCGGTACATCAAATCGTCTAAATCAACCTGGTTACACATCTTTTGCACTCTAAGTTCTATTAAATACTTTACAACAACAGTTGAGGAAAATGCCCTTAGTCATAGTTCAGTAGGCCGGCGATTACGCAGAAGCTTTTGAACACCTAGCCAAAGGAGGAAGCGAAACATATTACGCTCAAAAATATTGTGTTGATGCGGTTACCGAGATGGTAAAACGAGCTGAGTCAGTAACGGTTATTTGCTGCATGACACCAAAATTTGATGATCGAGTTCTAGAGAACGGCGTGCGGGCGATTCGGTTGCGGATTTAATTACAAAATTGCTCCCCAAAAATTGATCGAGTTAATGGCCCAGCAAAATCCCACTCATTTAATCATGCGGACGACTATTCGCCCCGTTTTTAATTGGGCAATTAAAAACACAATTAGAACCATCGCTGTATTTGCCGAATCTATTGCAACAAAAACTTGGCGCCATAAAGACCGCAACTATTTCCTATCCCAATTTTTGAATAACAAGCAAATACAATGGGTTGGAACTTACGACCTTACTTCATCTTTATTGTACAAAGAAATTGGAGTAAAAGCTGATAAAATAATTCCCTGGGACTTTCTCTTAGAAACCAATCCCGGCTCTTGGTAGCCGAAAAAAATCCCTGCGGACATCAATAAAATTCAACTTTTTTACGCTGGTTCGTTAGTACAAAGTAAGGGAGTGGGCGATATATTGAGAGCCGTAGCAAAGTTAAGAGAACGGAATAATATATCAGTTCACTTAAAAATGGCAGGTAAAGGGGAAGAAGAGTTTTTGGCCCAAGGAGTCGAAGAGTTGCAAATTAAAGATTCTGTATAATTTTTAGGAATAGTGCCAACTCAGACTTTAGAACCTTTAATGAGAAAATCCGATCTCGTGTTAGTTAATAGCAGGCACGAATATCCCGAAGGTTTTCCCCTGACAATTCAGCACGCTTTACGCACTAGAACACCGATAGTAGCTTCGGATCACCCGATGTTTACAACCCATTTAAAGCACGGTATTAATTCGATGATTTTTGAGGCGGGGAACTCTCTAGCTTTAGCAGAATGTATCGAAAAAGTTATTTCGGATTCAGCGCTTTACCACAATCTTTCTGTTGCTTCTCACTCAACCTGGTATGAGTTGCGTTTGCCTGTCAAATGGGCGGAATTGATCTCGCGCTGGCTGGATGATTTCCCTGAAAGCAAACAGTGGTTGTTTGAAAAAAGGCTGGCTGTTGAATACTACAATTAAAAATCAAGCCTATAATTATAGCAGATGTTGAAGGAAGAAGTCCTGCATGAAGTTGCAATCGACTGCATGGGAAAAGTGCAATTAAGAACGTCCTAATCGTCGGGCGCGATTGCTATAGCAATCCTAAATCATTATCAAGACTATGATACAATTATATGCAATACTCGATCGTGAATAAAAAAATGAATA
>NZ_JAUBUR010000106.1:0-1540 GCF_036705485.1 Microcoleus sp. AT9b-C3
ACCGAGGGCTTGACCTCTCTTTCTACATGGTAATTGATGACTTAATTCTCTGCAGTCTTCAGGGTTTTTCACCTTCACAACTTTTCCCTAGTTTCCATGACGCATTCCCACCACTCCTTATCCTTTGTTGCCTGTTAAACCCTCCGGTGCCGAAGATATTTGGCGAATCCATTGCCTGAGAAAATATTTCGATGCCTGGGATTATATTTGACATTACACAGCATCTTTCTGAGCTTCAGATAGGGGCTTTGTTGTTTTTGCTTATTAAGTTGCCATACCTGTTAAACTAATTTCGATCGCCCTCAACCCTCAACACGATTTGATGCTATGTGGGACAAAATTGCCGCGCACATCTGTGAAACAACCGGAAAAACATTTTCTCTCGACAATCGGCGTTTTGTCAGCGGGGGGTACATAAATCAAGGCTATTATATCAGCAGCAGTTCCCGCGCTTACTTCGCGAAAATCAATCAAGCTTCCCAAGTCACAATGTTTGAAGCTGAAGCGCTGGGTTTGCAGCAAATGGGAGAAACCCAGACGATTCGAGTACCTGAGCCAATTTGCTGGGGAACTGAGGGGAACTCAGCTTATATTGTGCTGGAATGGCTGGAGTTGGGAAGTCGCGGTAGCGAGAGAGCTTGGGAAGAAATGGGGCGAAAACTCGCCGAAATGCACAAATACACCCCCCCCAAGCCCCCCTTGATAAGGGGGGGAGAAGAGCCTAATTCGCGCTTATTGAGGGCAGTTTTTGGTTGGGGTATTAATAATACGATCGGATCAACTATACAAATTAATAATTGGACGGCAAACTGGGCAGAATTTTGGGCCGAACATCGGATTGGTTATCAGTTAAAATTGGCTAGGCGTCGGGGCGGTCATTTTCCGCAAGGGGAATGTTTATTAGAGATGATTCCTGAATTGTTAGCTGGTTATGAACCTCAACCCTCGCTAGTTCACGGAGATTTGTGGGGGGGAAATGCGGGGGTAACATCTGCGGGGGAACCTGTGATTTTTGACCCGGCGGCATATTTTGGAGATAGAGAAGTTGATCTTGCGATGACTGAGCTATTTGGTGGATTTCCGGCGCAGTTTTACCGGGGATATAATCAGGTTTGGCCTTTGGATTCAGGGTATGAAGAACGCAAAACTCTTTATAATCTGTATCACATTTTAAATCATTTTAATTTGTTTGGTGGGAGTTACGAGTCCCAGGCGAATCAAATGATTAATCAAATTTTGGGTTAGTTAAGAATCAAATTCTTTTTGTAATTGCTCAACTCGGAGAAAAAAGGGAGCCCTCAGTAGAGAGAGCTTGTTGAATAGATTGATAAGCAGTTAAACCCTGACGCTTGCCAGTATTAACAATTGAACGAACGGCAGCAAACAAATCTCGCCCCCATTGCGAACGGAAGCCATTGGTCACACGTCACACGTCACACGGGTGCATCTCACTTTGGCACCTACCTGGGGGGGTGACAAAAAGGTCTACGAGATAGACTGTATAAGGGTTGCGGCCCGCATACCTTGTTGATAAAAGCGG
>NZ_JAUBUR010000058.1:0-29577 GCF_036705485.1 Microcoleus sp. AT9b-C3
TCAGCTCCGAGTTAACCATTTTTCTTCATTTTACATCATCTTGCATTTGTCTCACATTTATTTGAAATGACTATATTATCAACTTTAGTCATCACTCGATCGAGATTAAATCTGCGTTTCGCTTGCCCGAACTTGCCCTCGATAGCTTGACGAACTCTCTCATCTTCTAGCGCTTGCTTCTTTTTGTCTTTACTTACATTCGTGGGGCGTCTTCCCAAAGCCGAGCCACTCATCCTAATTCCTCTTTCTTTACACCACGCTCGGTTAGCTTGCTTTGCCATAAATCTGGTCAACATGAACCGATTCTGGATAATACCCTGTGAATTCTTTAAAAGCTTCCACTTGGGCGATTAAGTCTCCTGATTCATTGAAGTTGTCCCAGCTAATTCGATATAAAAATACAGATCCCTTAAAGCTACTCGCTGATAATTTGGCTCCGAATTCTGTATGTTTTCCTGCTTTTCCTCTAACTATGGGGCGGATATGGGGTTGGGTTAAACTTACAATTCTATCGTCAATCCTATTTTTCTTGTGTTGGTACATCCAATCTTGTTGTCGGTAAACTTCATGATAGACTAGCAGGAGCTTATATTGCCGCTTACTCAAGTTGTTTAAAGTAGCTCCTAGCTCGACTAATCTTTCAATGTGAGCGAGATTTCTTTTGAGATATTGCAGTTGTTTTTTAAGAGCTGTTCTTTTTTTGTTCTGTGGCTGTTTTCGCGGGTATGCAATAGCTAGGTAGTCTTTACGTGCTTTGGTGCGGTAGGTTCGAGGTTTTTTTGCTCCAAGGTTTTTAATCGAATTGTAGAGGATATCTACAATCTTTTCTGTTTGCATTCTTGCTCGATCGAGAATGCTAATGTCTGTGGGATAGGTAATATCGGCGCTGGCACAGGTCGCATCTAACAGTAATTTTCCTTGGAGTACGCTGTCACTAGGTTCTTCTAGTTTTTTTTTGTTTGATTCCGATTGAGGGGTGGTGGCCCAGCGGATCTTTTTCACCATTTTTTGATTCACTTTATTAACCAGATTGACACTTATTCTTTGTCTAAAATGAACCAATAGAGAGGCATCAAACGGGATTTCATTGCTGTAAGATTAGAGACCAATAAAGTATTGTAGGTATGGGTTTTCCCGTATTTGTTCGACGGTTTCGCGATCGCTGATCCCTAATTTCTCTTTGATGATTAATGCCCCCAATGCCATCCGAAAAGATTTAGCTGGTGCTCCCATAGATGAGGCAAAATTTTGAGCGTATTCTGATTCAAATTTCGACCACGGTATCAGTTGGGCCATCATCACCCAACGGTTGTCTGAGGCTAATTTTCCACCATGAGGAAAATTAAAGCTTTCTGGTGGAGTGCCATCTGGGTCAACTTTTCGGTACAGGAGTGTCAACGGTGGTGCAAGGGTTCTCTGCTATTTTACCTGTTTTCTTTGCACCTGAGTCTCGCCCGATCGCGATCGAAACTCAGGCTGCGCCACCTGAGGGCGCTTATTCAGCAAGCCCTATGTATTCATGGGATATGAGGGATGGTGGCAGTCGGTCGCCGTGTTTGCAAGAGCGGACCCTGCGAGCGCACTCAAATATTCAGCGATATTCGAGACAAAGCTTTGAAGTAGACCTAAGATTTACTAACTGTCAGCTTTGCTTTCAATGACTTGCGGAACCTGTAAGGGTACGTTCGACAAGGAATTTGATCCCGTCGAACGCTCCACTTGCTTTACCAAAACTCGAAAGCTTTTCCATTTCCTGGCAATACTGTGGACGCAGCAGCAGGGAGTGCATCATTGGGTCTGAAATCATTCTTTCGGTCGGCCGTTCCCATCCAAGATTTATTGAGCTGCCATGATAAGTAATCGGACAGAGTTAATTACATACTGGTTCTTTACTCAGCCAAACTTTTAGTCCAGATTGTGTGTAATTAATTGTGTCCTACTACTTACTCAATTGGCGGTGTGAGTTTTGCTGTTGTAGGAGCACAAACTGCGGCTTCACCATCAGGTAGTTGTCGATGCTGGCAACACTCGAAGCTGCATTGCTGGGATTGCCCAGGAGCAAGTTGCGGTTGTTGGTTGCCGAAGCTACGGGATTCTGCGGTGTGGGTTTCTGCACTCTTGGTTTAGGAGAAACTCGCGGCAGTGAAGATGGCGGGCCTGATGTCAGATTGCAACCAGCCATCATCCCCAGAATCAGAGCGATCGCCCTCAACTGCCATATTTTCTTCATGCTGCACCGCTCCCTTACAAGTCCAGTGCCAGCTTACCAACAACAGTACGCTTGCCTCAAGAATCCAGCAATTGACGGGAGAGATAACTGCAACAGATAAGCCAAACATTCAAGCATCCAAACATTCAAATGCTCAAACATTCAAATGTTTTTATGGATCTTAAGCTGCTGAAGGTATTGAGCGACGGACTTTTCAACCAGCTCGCTGATTTCTTCACCTGATTGTGCGGCAGCAGATTTGAGGTCGCGGTGCATTTGTTTGGGCAGGTATACAGTAGCCCTGACAAAGTTTGGGTCTTTGCTTTTAGCTAACGCCGGAGTTGGTGCAGGTTCGAGGTCAGGTTCCCCGGGTTTGAGTTTCTTGACCTTCAGTAAATCCTCAAAGCGGCTCATGGCAATATCTCCTTGCCGACAGCAGCATAACAACCCCAAGCAGCTTTGGCGTAAGCATCTTTGACAGCGCTTACGGGAACCCCAGCCAGTGCTGCTTTTTGAAATACTGCCAGCCGCCTGACCTCAGCTTTGAATATCGGCAGCTCAGCTTTCTCAATTGTTCTCCGAGACTCAATCCCTACTTTGCTAGGAGCAGGCGGGATGAGCGTGAGCAAAATGCGGTAATTCGATTTGAGGGAATGCAGGGCTTCCACCATTTGCACCATCGCGGTGAGGGCCATCGCATCGGGAGAACTCGGCAATACTAGCAAGTCGCACCCTTCAGCTACAGTTTTGAGTTCGTCGGGGTCGGGTCGAGCCGGCGTGTCTATCACGATGTGCTCGTAATCTCTGGCAAAGCGAACTCCTTGCTTTTCATCCACCACTTTGAACGGAAGCGAGCCCCGCGCTGCCCAATCCAAAGCACTGCGGTTGAGGTCGCCGTCTACCAAGAACGTAGGTGCTTTAGTTTGCAGGTAAGCCGCCAAGTGCAGTGCTGTAGTTGTCTTTCCGACTCCGCCCTTGAATGAGGCGATTGTCACGATCATAGGTTTATCGATACGTTGATTAACTCAACTTTATCGCTTAATCATCTAAATGTCTAGATGTCTGAATGGTTGAATGTTTCTAATGATGCCATATCTTGCCAGTTATGAGTCGGGTTGGCTCGGCAAATTAACCATAACAACGTAGCGCTCGGTTGCGGGCAATTGGAGGGCTTCCCAAAAACCAAGTAGTTGCTGTACTGCGAAAGTTTGCCCCCATTCGAGCTCTCAAAAGGCGTGATACTGTCGGGGGTCACATCACCTGCGGTCAATCATCTAAACGTCTAGATGTCTGGTTGAATAATTAAGAGTAGCCGATGCCGTGAGACTCATCTTTCCAAGCTCAATTAGTAAGAAAAGGCCTGCCCCAGGCGTTGATGTTTCGCTTGCCCTTGCGGTAAAGGGAACGAAGCTCAAAACCGAAGCAATGGAGCTGTTGGGGAAACTTGCACCCACTATCAAGCCGTGCTCAAATCGGTTGTTCACCAAAAACAAGTAATTGCTGATTTTTCGGGTCAAGCAGCTACGGTGTGGGACTTGGGCTGTCAACTGGCTAAAGATTCCGGGAAAGAGTACGGCCGACTGTTTAAGGAAATTATGGGAGCGTTATCATGGGTGCCAAGAAACGCAAACCACTCGGTAGCGCGATGGAAGAGTTTGTTTTCGGTACAAAATGCTAGAATTCCAGAAAGAGAAGTTTGTTGGCTAGAGCGTAGATTTTCTCTATGATTTGGACTTGTGTTGTCACCCGTCACACTTAGCTCCTTTTAAAGTTGTCTTAAGGGAGACTGTCCGCTCTTTTCTAATTCTTGAAGTTTCAAAGGATTTCACTGATTTTGAGATGCGATAAAAAATTAGTGAAATCAGCATAATCTCTCTTAATTTGTGTTCAGCAATGGTTCAGAAATGGGGCAAGAGCTGTGGATTCTTGCCTATACAAACGAGCGGTAAAATTATTAGCCAATTAGCTCAAAACCCTTCGCAGGACAGGAAACACCATTCTTAATCCGCGCCGCCACCACCATCAGTAGCAAGGCCAAACTGTCGTCAGAGAGCTCATCAACCAATATCTGCATATCTAACAAAGACTCTAGTTGCTTTGGCACTGACATCTGGCTGGTGTTGCCACATCCCTCTCCCCCCGTCAGCCGATTACAGAAGTAAACGCGGGCTCCCGGCTTAATCTGGTCCATTGCCTCGATTAATTTCCACAGCACCTCCGTAGAGATGCCTGTCTTGTCCCGCCGAAACTCAGAAATATGATTCTCGCTAACGCCTGAAAACTTGGATAACTGTTTTCCAGATATCCCGTAGCGTTCAATAGTCATCCTAAAAATTTCGGAAATCATTGTAACGTTTTGTGACAAAAATCTATGATTAGCCTTTAGCGGTGGTATTGTCCTGAAGTTATCGGTCAATAGCCTCAGTAACAGCTTAACAGCTTTAATAACTCAATCAATTATAACTCTGCCCGCATAATGTAGTGTTGGCGCAGTTTTATTTTGCCTGGAGAACAATAGACACCAACCGAATTTAAGCTTCCAGCCTTAACGCAATAAGGCTTGCAAACTCATTATCGGTGATGTCTAATGGCTGCGGCTTGTTTTACGAAAGGAAGTGAAGAATTTGAATATAAATGGCAGAGTATGGTATCGAGTCATATTTCTCTGTCATTTAATTCAAAGTAACATCCCGGTTTCGAGGGTGCTGTGACTAGAGTCACATTTTAGTGGCATCTGTTATCTATAAATTTAGGATCCAAGAAGTGTCAAGAAACTTAACAGAGCCGATTTCTCTAAAATTACCCAAATGGCCAGAGCCTAATTTGAGTAACGTAACTGTGGGAAACCGACGGCTGAGTGTAGAAGAAGTTGCCAGGGTTGCCCGTTGTGGAACCAGAGTCCGGTTGAATGATGAAAGCGATATTGCGGAACGAGTGCAAGCATCTTGCCACTACATTGCAAATGCTGTCGAGTCGGGAAAGCCGATTTACGGAGTTACAACTGGCTTTGGTGGGATGGCCAATACAGAGATTGCGCCGGAAGAAGCCGCGAGTTTACAAAACAATTTGATTTGGTTTCTCAAAGCTGGTGCCGGGCCAAAGCTGCCCACAGCTTGCGTCCGCGCCGCCATGCTCTTGCGAATTAACTCCCACCTCCAGGGCGCTTCAGGCATTCGGCTGGAGTTAATTGAGCGGATGATTGCATTTCTCAACGCAGGAGTCACGCCTCACGTTTGTGAATTGGGTTCCATCGGCGCTTCCGGTGATTTAGTTCCCCTAGCGCACATCACAGGCGCATTAATAGGTCTAGATGACAGTTTCACTGTTGATTTTAAGGGCAGAGAAATGTCAGCCATTCAAGCCCTGGAAATATTAGGTTTACCAAGAATTGATCTGCTTCCCAAAGAAGGGTTAGCAATGGTTAATGGTACGTCTGTAATGACCGGCATTGCTGCCAACTGCGTCCGGGATTCGCAAGTAATACTTGCCTTGGCAATGGGTACTCATGCCTTGACAATCCAAGGATTAGGCGGGACAAATCAATCGTTCCACCCCTTCATTCACAAGCTCAAGCCTCATTTTGGTCAAGTGTGGGCCGCTTCCAAAATGGTCGAACTCCTCGCAGGTTCCTGCTTGAATCGAGATGAGTTAGATGGTTCCCACGAGTCTCGCGGCCATCATCCGATACAAGACCGTTATTCGCTGCGTTGTTTGCCTCAGTACATGGGGCCGATTGTGGATGGAATCGCAGAAATTGCCCAACAGATTGAAGTGGAAATTAACTCTGTTACTGACAACCCGTTAATCGATACTGAGAATCAAGCTAGCTATCACGGCGGCAATTTTCTGGGACAGTATGTTGGTGTGGGAATGGATCGTTTGCGGTACCTTTTAGGGCTGCTGGCTAAGCATTTGGATGTACAAATTGCGTTGTTAGCTGCACCTGAATTTAATAATGGTTTGTCGCCTTCTCTGGTTGGCAACACCAGCCGTAAGGTCAACATGGGATTAAAAGGTCTGCAAATAGCTGGAAATTCCATTATGCCGCTGTTGACTTTTTACGGAAACTCAATTGCTGACCGCTTTCCCACTCACGCCGAACAATTCAATCAGAATATCAATAGCCAAGGATTTGCTTCAGCTAATTTAGCTCGTCGCTCAATTGAATTGTTCCAGCAATATATGGCAATTTCCCTAATGTTTGCCGTCCAAGCGGTTGATTTGCGAACCCATCAAGTCGCAGGTCACTATGATGCGCGGGAGTGTTTGTCGCCACTTAGCTTACCGCTATATGAGGCTGTGCGCGAAGTTGTGGGACAGCCCCCGAATGTTGACAAGTCTTACATCTGGAACGACAACGAGCAATCTTTAGATTTGCACATGGCCATAATTGCTGCTGACATTGCACAGGAAGGACGAATTGTGCAAGCTGTGAACCAGATTTTATCAAGTTTGAAGTAGGAAGAGCTGTTTCATTTCCTTGTAGGGGCAATCCCCCTGTGGTTGCCCCTTTTGGGTTTGGAGCAGGCACGTAGGCACTGCTCCTACAGAAAACTCGAACCGAGTGTAAGTCCTACAAGAATATCCTGCGAAATGGCGTAAAAAATGAGTTAAATTTTTAACTCAGTAATATCTGCTTGTCCCTTACACAAGCAGTTCCAATTTTGCGGCAGCAAAGGATTATGGAAGATTACTAGAAAGGCACAAAATGGTTACTCACAATATTTCAGCTAACCTCTCTGAAACTGCTTTTCAGGTAGATATTTACCCAAGTAAAAAAGCAGAGAGATTCTCAAATCAGCAACATTTTTTGACGAATACTGTTCGCGAGTGCGTCAAAGTCTATCAACTTGAACCGAGGGATTGGCAACAATTTTATCAGGCAATTCACCCTGGTTATGTGAGGGATGTTTTCTTAGAAAAAACACAGCCCTCAAAGGCTTTAGTGAGTGGTGGGCGATTTGCCTTAACGACAGTGCAACAGTGCATCAAAATTTTGAACACAAAACCTCTTGTTTGGCGGCAATTTTACGGAGGACTAAGATAGAAATGAATATTGCAGAGCATATCGAGAGAGGGTGTAGATTTTTTCCTCAGAAAACGGCTTTGATTTTTGAAGGTAAATCTTTTAGTTACAAGCAGCTAAATCAATTGGCAAACTGTGCTGCTAATGGGTTGCAAGGATTAGGGATTAAACGGGGAGATTGCGTTGCTCTCTTCCTGCCTAATATTCCCGAATTTGTCATCTCTTATCTGGGCATCTTAAAGATTGGAGCTGTAGCAGTTTCTATCAATGCGATGCTCAAAAGCGATGAAGTTCGGTTTATTCTCAATGACTGTACTGCTAAGATAGTAATTGCGACAGAATCATTGCGAGTGCAAGTGTCTGATGATGATTTAGCTTACCTTCAATACATTCTGATAGCTGAAGAAGGAGTTATTAAACCGCCGAGTGTGGTTGTTAGCCATTCTTCTCATGTTTCTGGAAAAAAGCATAGTTTAAGCTGTAAAGAAATCAGTTTGTTCCAACTGATAGCAAATGCTTCCGCAGAAGCTAAAGCTATTGAAATGGAACCCACAGAACCCGCTGCAATTATCTATACATCGGGGACGACGGGTTTTCCTAAAGGTGCTGTGCTTTCTCATGGGAATGTGACTTCAAATATGCACTCTGTCAAGCATTGCTGTGGTATGAGAGCTGAGGATCGGTTACTTTTGTATTTACCTTTGTTCCACTGTTTCGGTCAGAATTTTATTCTGAATGCGGGATTGAATGCTTGTGCCACGATTGTGTTACAACGCCGATTTTATCCAGCCGAAGTGTTGCAAGTAACGGCGGCAGAGCAGATTACCATGTTTTTTGGAGTGCCGACCGCCTTTGCCAAGCTGTTAGAAATGTCGCCGGATGAATGCAACTTTAACTCAGTGCGCTATTATTTTAGCGCTGCTGCCAGAATGCCTTTGGAAGTTGTAGATCAGTGGCAAGAACAGTATGGTCGGGTGATCCATGAAGGGTACGGTTTGACGGAAACTTCGCCTTTTTCTTGTTACAACCATTACTTGAAATATAAGCCTGGCTCAATTGGGATGCCCATTGATAATGTGGAAATGAAGGTGGTAGATAGTGAGGGTTCAGAAGTTGATGTCGGGGATGTTGGCGAGATTATTATTCGCGGGCCTAATGTGATGTCGAGCTATTGGAACCGTCCGGCTGAAACGGCCCAAGTTATGTCAAATGGTTGGTTTCATACTGGAGATTTGGCCCGCATGGATGAAGAGGGCTATTTCTACATTGTTGATCGCTTGAAAGACATGATCAATGTTTCTGGATTTAAGGTTTATCCGAGTGAATTGGAGCGGGTAATTTCTCAACATCCAGCGGTAGCGGAAGTGGCTATCTGTGGCGTTCCTGACAGAGTGAAAGGTGAGAGCATTTTGGCGAATATTGTCCTTAATCATGGGCAAGTTATCGCGCCAGAGGATGTGATTTCTTTCTGCTCTAAGCAGATAGCTGCTTATAAGGTTCCTCACCAGGTCCGGTTTGTTGATTCGCTGCCAAAGAATGCGACGGGTAAGGTGTTGAAAAGGGTTTTGCGCGAGGCGCATAGCTGATCAGAAATTTGTTTGATAGAGGTTGACATTTAACTTGTCAACTTCTAATCTCAAAGGTTTTTTATCAGTAATTTGGAGTGAAAAATGAAAAACGGAAATGAGAGTTTAGCCATTGCGCCTGTAGTTAGCAGTCAAATAGAAACACTAGCGCTTTCTGTTGCTGAAGCGGTGGTTAAGATACTGGAAAACATGGGAGTGGAGTACGCTTTTGGGGTTGCCGGAGGTGCGATCGCGCCTATCTGGGCTGCCTTGGAAGACAGTTCTATCAAGGTGATGCACTTTCGTCACGAAGCAGGTGCAGCTTTTGCGGCGGTGGAAGCTTCCTTTGCTAGCGATCGTCCTGTTGCCGTATTTGCCACAACTGGTCCAGGCATCACGAATACTCTAACTGGGCTATTTGCCGCTCGTTGGGAAGGTGCAAAGGTGATATTTCTTTCTGCTTCTACTTCTCACGGGCTGCAAGGACGGTGGGCTTGCCAGGAAACCAGCCCCCACACCATGCCTGAAGGACTTTTGACTGCCGGAAGTTTGTTCCATTATGCTGTAACTTTGGAATCTTCCGAACAACTTCCAGGAATGGCGCGTCGGCTCAACCAAGGAATTTTACAGTCTGGAGGCTTTGTCGCTCATGTCAATATCACGACGACCATTCAAAAGAGTACCAGCAGTGTTGCGCTACCGCTCAACGAAGAGAACTTCTCCCAATCTGTAGTTACTGCCAGAAAGAAAGCTGTCAAGAAATGTGCCAAGTTGTTAGCCCAAAAACGATTTGCTATTTGGGTAGGCTTTGGGGCGCGGGGTGCAGCTAAAAAGATCCGCAAGTTAGCTAAAAAAACTGGGGCGGTGGTGATGTGTTCGCCGCGAGGTAAGGGAATTTTTCCCGAAGATCACCCGCAATTTGTTGGGGTGACGGGTTTAGGCGATCATTCCTCCGTGCTTACTTATATGCACGAATACTTGCCAGAACGGGTGTTGGTACTGGGAACTCGCTTGGGTGAGTTTACTTCATTCTGGAATCCGGCAATGGTTCCCCCTGAAGGATTTATTCACGTGGATCTCGATCCGCAAGTGCCGGGTACTGCCTATCCGCACGCCAAGACCATTTCTATTCAATCCGATGCAAAAATATTTCTCAAGAAACTGCTCAAACAGATCAAGAAACTGAGCAAGCAAAACGAGGAGCAAATGCTCAATTGTGCCAATAAATTGACATTAGAGGAATTCCCTCGCCCTCAACTCAAATTAATTGACCCTAGTACAAATGACTTAGTGCGGCCTGAAGTGCTGATGCAAGCACTTCAGCAGGAAATCGTTGAAGGTAGCGACGCTTTGGTGATGGCGGAACCGGGTAATTCCTTTGCTTGGGCAAGCAATATGCTGCGATTTAAGGTTCCTGGTCGTTACCGCACTACTACTGGGTTTGCATCTATGGGTCACAACGTTACTGGAGTGATTGGAGCAACTGTGGCACTGCCAAAAAGAAAGGTTGAGAGTACCCAAAATCCAAGTCACAACGTTGCTGAAGTAATTGCAGCGACTGTGACTAATGGACCCAGGAAAGCAGTTGCCATTGTTGGTGATGGGGCGATGTTGATGAATAACGAGATCAGTACCGCTGTTCGATATCAAGTTCCTGCGGTTTGGATCGTTCTTAATGATGCTTGCTACAACATGGTTAACCAAGTTTTGCCACATCTAAGTTGTAAGGATTTAGTGCAGATTCCCCAAGCTGATTTCGTTCAATTTGCCCGATCGATGGGAGCAGATGGCGTTCGGGTGGAAAGGGAGTCTGAGCTAGAGGCAGCGTTAAAAAAAGCTATGGAAGCGACTGCACCATTTGTGGTTGATGTGTGCATCGATCCGAGTCGAAAAGCTCCAACTGAAACTCGAATGAATAGTTTGAAAAATCAATCCCTGAAATAAAAGGAGCAAAGTTATCTATAGCGTTTGTGGTTGATGTGTGTATCGCTCCGAGTCGGAAGGCACTAACTGAAGCTCGGAGCAACAGTTTGAAAAATCAATGATTGAATTAAAAGGAGGAATCTGATGACAAATCTACCTGTTGGAATTAAAGCTATTGCTGTTAGCTTTCCGAGCGGGGTACGCACCAACGATTATTGGAAAGAAAATTACCCCCAAATGGTGCAAGAAGCAGAGCAAAAAAATTTAGCCAAGCTATTTTCGGCTAGTGGCTCTACTTCCAGCAACGAATTTAGCAAAGCTATGATGCCATATCTTAAAGATCCTTTTCGTGGCAGCATTGAGCGCAGGGTATTAGGCTCTGGTGAATCCTCGCTTACATTAGAATATCGTGCAGCAAAAGAAGCCCTTGAAGCTGCCAAGCTTTCTCCAAACCAGCTAGATCTGATGCTAGTTGCCTCGATTTTCCCGGAAGAAATTGCACCTGGTAATGCGGCTTTTCTTGCCCATAAACTGGGATTTTTGGGCGCTGCCTGGAACGTCGAATCAACTTGTTCTAGTGCTTTAGTCGCGCTTCAAAGTGCCTATGCAATGGTACAAGCAGGGCTGTACCGTAACGTACTCGTTGTTGTCTCGAATACTTATACTCGCTTTGCTGACGAAAAAGATACTTTTTCCTGGTTTCTCGGTGACGGTGCTGGTGCTGTAGTAGTTAGTCAACTTAAAGCTAATCAAGGTATCCTCGGCACTAAAATTTTGAATACTGGCAATACCTGCGGTGCTTTCTTTAACGAATTCACTGTGGATGAACAAAACAATGTAAGGATGTGGATACGAGCTGGTAAGGATGCAGGTCAGGCATTAAGTAATAGTTCCGAGTTTATTCGTACTTGCTGTCAAGGTGCGGTTTCGGCTGCTGGATTGACGCTCGATCAAATCAACTTCTTTGCCTTCAATACCCCTACGGCTTGGTATGCAGATGTCTGCGCGAACGTGCTAAATATCGAGCCACAGCGCATCATCAATCTTAATCCTAAGTACGCAAATATTGGAGCAGCCTTTCCCTTTGTTAATCTCTACCACGCTGCCGAATCGGGTAGGATTCGCGAAAATGATTTAGTTGTCGTTTATACCTTGGGAACTTCATCGAGTGCTGGTGCAATGGTAATGCGTTGGGGAGAAGTTGCACTTGGCCCAGTGCCTGCTTCGTCACAAAGCCAAATAAAAGTTGCTCTAACGACAGGTGTTTGATGAAGTTTTACGGTGAAGTATTTGCCAGCACAATAATTTGTAATTTTGTGTAAATGCTTCACTCTCTCGCGGAGGCTTGAAAAAAGTCTCGCAGTCGAGTTTCTACATTTCCAAATTTTGATTCATCAAAAACAAGGAGTTCAATAAATGTTCTACTCAAGAGAGTTTGAGGGCAAAGTCGCGTTGGTTACTGGAGGATCTTCTGGTATAGGTAAGGCAACAGCATTCGCATTTGCTTTGGCTGGAGCAAACGTAGTAGTTGCTAGTCGCCGAGTGGCTGAAGGACAGCAAACTGTACATGAAATTTGTGAGCGAGGTGGCGATGCCATTTTTATAAAAACTGATGTATCTAAGGCTACTGAAGTCGAAGCATTAGTTAATAAAACTATGGATGTTTATGGGCGCTTAGACTACGCTTTCAACAACGCAGGTGTTACGATGATAGCTTCGCTTACGGATTCCTCAGAAACAGACTGGGATAACATCGTTAACGTGAACCTCAAAGGGACGTGGCTTTGCCTCAAGTATGAAATCCCAGTGATGCTAAAACAGAGTGGAGGTGCTATTGTCAATATGGCTTCCATTGCTGGCATTGTTGGCACAGCAGGCATTTCTATCTACTCAGCCAGCAAAGGCGGAGTTACTGCTTTATCTAAAGCGGCTGCCATTGAGTATGCTAACAGTGGCATTCGGATCAATACCGTCAGCCCTGCTATCATCAAAACTGGTATCTTAGATAGCCTCCCTATCGATCGACTTGCTCCTCTTGAAGCAGGACATCCAATAGGGCGTATCGGTCAGCCAGAGGAGGTTGCCAATGCTGTTACGTGGCTATGTTCGGAAAAAGCTTCGTTTGTTACAGGGCATAACATGGTGATTGACGGCGGATACACCGCGCAGTAGGGAAAATGCCCCAAAAGACGAGAGCGATTTTGTTAACAGTCCCTCTCGCTTTTGTATACATTCTTCTTAACAAATCTATGCTCTCTAGCACTATACTTTCATACCCGTACCTCACTTATCTGAAAATGCTGTATTCTATATCAGATAAGTTTTGTAGAAATTTGTGCTACGTTTATTGGTTATATGGGTGCTGTTTTTACTCTACAGTCTGATTTTCAAAAAAATGCACAGCTAAAATTATGCTAAAACTCAACGGCTACCAACTTTTTCAACCCATTTACGAAGGCTTCAAAACCGTTATTTATCAAGCCGAACGACACTCAGATAATACTCCCGTCATTATAAAAGCTCTCAGAGCTGAATATCCCACACTAGAAGAAATTGCCCGCCTCCGACATGAATACAATATCCTCCAAAGTTTAAAAATAGAAGGAATTATTAAAGCAATTGAATTAACGAACTATCAACATAGTTTAGTTATGGTTGTAGAATACTTTGAATCTCAGTCTTTAAAACAATTTATTAATGCAGAACACCTTGACTTAAAGCAATTCCTAAATATTGCTATTCAAATAGCAGAAATTTTAGCCCAACTGCACCAAAATCAAGTAATTCATAAAGATATTAAGCCGCCCAACATTATTATCAATCCCAAAACTAGGCAAGTAAAAATAATTGACTTTAGCATTGCCACCAGCTTGGAAAGAGAAACCCAAAGCCCAATGAATCCCAACTGCATTGAAGGCACTCTTGCTTATATGTCCCCAGAACAAACTGGGAGAATGAACCGCACCCTTGACTATCGCACTGACTTTTATTCCTTGGGTGTCACATTCTACGAAATGTTGACGGGTCAATTGCCTTTCAATTCACTAGAACCAATGGAATTGATACATTGCCACATCGCAAAAAAACCCATTCCACTCCACCAACGCAATCCAGAATTACCAATAACCCTAGCGAATATTGTCACAAAATTGCTGGCTAAAAATGCTGAAGATAGATATCAAAGTGCCTTGGGATTAAAAGCTGATTTAGAAGAATGTTTGACGCAACTGCAAACAACAGGAAAAATTGAAGACTTTATTCCGGGTAGAGTAGATAAAACCGGACAATTCCTGATTCCGCAAAAACTCTACGGACGGGAAGCGGAAGTGGAAACTCTCTTACAAGCCTTTGAGCGGGTCAGCTTAGGGCAAAGCGAAATGATGTTAGTTTCTGGTTATTCTGGGATTGGCAAAACTTGCGTCATTCAGGAAATTCACAAACCAATTCTTCGGCAAAGGGGATATTTTATTAGCGGTAAGTTCGATCAATTTAAGCGAGATATTCCCTATGCCGCTATTACTCAGGCTTTGCAAGAACTTATTCGGCAGATATTGACACAAAATTATGACGAAATTGCTGTTTGGAAAGAGAAACTGCTTGTAGCTTTAGGCGAAAATGGGCAGATTATTATTGACGTTATTCCAGAAGTGGAACTGATTCTCGGCAAACAGCCTGAAGTTTCTCAATTAGGGTCTACAGAAACCAAAAACCGTTTCAATCGTATATTTCAGCAATTCATTTATGTTTTTGCTCAACCCTCACATCCTCTCGTCTTGTTTCTTGATGACTTACAATGGGCAGATTTAGCTTCTCTAAATGTAATCGAACAGTTAATGACGGACTCGGATAGCCATTACCTGTTACTGATTGGTGCCTATCGAGATAATGAAGTGAGTCCCGTTCACCCGACCATTCAAACTTTAGAAAAAATTGAGAAAGCTGGTTCTCCTGTGAATAATGTTGTTTTGCAACCCTTAGATATTATTCATGTCAGTCAGTTAGTAGGCGATACCTTGAGCGAGGTTGCTATAAACGGCAACCGCATTTTCGAGCTATCTGAATTATTATATAATAAAACTCAAGGAAATCCATTTTTTTTAACGCAGCTATTTAAAACTTTAGCCTCCGAACAATCATTAACTTTTAATTTTGAATTAAATCAGTGGCAGTGGAGCATTGAGAAGATTCAAAGCTTAGGAATTACCGACTTCAATGTAGTTGAACTGGTAGCTAGAAATATTCGTAAATTGCCAGATAATACTCAGCAAATTCTGAGATTAGCAGCTTGTATTGGCAGCCGATTTAATTTGGACATTTTGGCGATTGTCAATGATAAATCTTCTCGCGATACTACCGAAGACTTGTGGTCAGCTTTGCAAGCAGGTTTAATTTTGCCTCTGAGTAATGATTATAAACTACCACTATTAATTCGGGAAATAAATAAGAGTATGCTGCTGTTTAATGAAACGAGAATTGCTTACAAGTTTTTACATGATAGGGTGCAGCAAGCTGCTTATTCTTTGATTCCTGATGCCCAGAAAAAAGCAACTCATTTGAAAATCGGTAAGCTCTTGTTTAATAAAACAGATAAATTAGTCTTAGAAAACAATATTTTTGATATTGTTAATCAATTGAATATGGGGGTGGAACTGATTACCGAAGAATTAAAAAGAAATGAATTAGTTCATCTTAATTTAATAGCTGGACGCAAAGCTAAGGCAGCAAATGCTTATGAAGCATCTGGTAGGTATTTGAATATAGCGTTAAAGCTGTTGCCAGAAAATAGTTGGCAGAGCTGTTATAAGTTGGCGCTAGACACTTATATGGAAGCAATGGAAGTAGAATATCTAAATACTAATTTTGAACAAGCCCAAAAACTGTCAGAAATTGTACTAAAACAAGCTAAGGAAACTTTAATAAAAGTTAAAATTCATGAACTAAAAATCCCATTTTATTTGTCTCAAAAACAGCCACAAGCATCAATAGATATTGCTTTGCAAACTCTGAATTTTTTAGGAGTTCACCTCCCTTCCCAACCAACTAAAGTAAATGTTTTAATAGAGCTCTTCAGCACTAAACTAGCCCTAAATAGCAAAGTAATTGCTGATTTAGCTAACTTGACGACAATGAATGACCCCTATAAGATAGCAACCATGCGAATATTAATGGCTGTCATTCCAGCAGCTTTTAATGCCAATCCGGTTCTCTTTCCATTAGCTGTATTTAAAATGGTTACTCTGTCTCTAAAATATGGGAGATCGCCTCTATCTGCTTTTGGATATGTAAGCTATGGCTTAATCTTATGTGGCGTATTAGGAGATATTAATGAGGGTTATAAATTCGGAAAATTAGCCCTGGAATTGTCAGACCAAATTGATAGCAGAGAAATAAAAGCTAAAGTATATTTTGCCTTCAACAATTTTATTAGACATTGGAAGGAACACATTAGAGAGACAATTAACTCGTTCCTTGAAGGATTTCAAAGTGGGCTGTCAATTGGGGATATAGAATATGCCTGTTATTCTCTCGGTTTTTCTACTAATAACAGATTTTGGATTGGGGAACATCTGGAGAATGTTTTAAAAATTCAGAAACAATCTATTAAGGCTATCGAAAAATCTCAACAAAAAATTCTTCAAGGCCACCTCGAAATATGGAATAAGCTAGTTTTAAATTTTCTTGATAAATCGGAAGATGTTTTTGATCGAGAGGGAGTTAATGAATTAGAAAAATTAACTTGTTTCATAAAAGAAAACGATACTAGAGGAATCACAAACTGTTATTTGTCAAAACTTATTTATTTATATTTTTTTTCAAATCCTGTTCGAGCAATCGAAAATGCTAAGTCACTAGAAAGATATGTCGAAGGAATGAGTGGGTCGATAGAAATTGCCCAGCACAATTTCTACTACTCTCTAGCCCTCCTCGCTCACTATCCAGCCACCACCAAAACCGAACAAAAGCAATACCTAAAAAAAGTAGCATCTCATCAAAAACAAATGAAAAACTGGGCGCACCACGCCCCGATGAACTTCCAGCACAAATACGAACTCGTAGAAGCAGAAAAAGCGCGAGTATTGGGACAAAACGAGACAGCAATAACCTACTACGAACGAGCCATCAATGGAGCCAAAGAACAAAGATTCATCCAAGAAGAAGCCCTCGCTAACGAACGCGCCGCCGAATTTTATTTAGCCATCGGTAGAGAAAAAGTCGCCAAAACCTACATGACCGAAGCCTATTACTGCTACATTCGCTGGGGAGCAGTCGCCAAAGTCCGAGACTTAGAAGAAACATATCCCCATCTCATATCCCGCACGCAGCAGTCTGAAACTATCAGCCTCGACCCCATTAGCACAACCACCTCAAACTGGACGACAACCTCTACTTCCAGCCATTCAACAGCACTTGACCTCGATACAATTATGAAAGCAGCACAGGCGTTATCTGGGGAAATTGTTCTCAGCGAACTGCTAAGTAAATTAATGACCATTCTCATAGAAAATGCCGGAGCTACTCGCGGCTCATTGCTCACAAAACCCACTTTTTCATCTCACCCAAGTGAGAATCAGTGGGTGATTTCAGCCACCGGAATCGTGGAAGGTAACGACCTCACCGTATTGACCCATCCTCAACAACTAGAAGAGGAAACTATTTCCGTTCCTCTCCTTGAAAATGCAGTTCCAGCCGCGATTATCAACTACGTTGCCCGCACTAAAGAAACAGTCGTTTTAAACGATGCCAGCCATGAAGGTATCTTTAAAAAAGACCCCTACATCCAACACAATCAGTCCAAATCAATCTTGTGTACACCCCTGCTCAATCAAGGTCAACTTACAGGGATTATCTATCTCGAAAATAACTTGACTACCGTCGCCTTTACCGCTGACAGACTCACAGTCTTACAAATGCTATCGGGACAAGCTGCTATCGCTATTAGCAATGCAAAACTTTACGCAGAAGTCAATCAACTCAACCAAAACTTAGAACAAGCGAATCAACAACTTGCAGCCTATTCGGAAACCCTAGAACAGAAAGTTGAGGAACGAACCGCCGAATTAAAAACAGCTCAAAAACAAATAGTAGCCTCAGAAAAACTCGCCTCCCTCGGAGCCCTCACCGCAGGTGTTGCCCACGAAATCCGCAATCCCCTCAACTTCGTCACTTCTCTTGCTACTCTCTCAGAAGACTTAACATCTGAAATCGCAGAAGAAATAGACCGCCAATCCCAAAACTTAGACTCAGAATCTCTGGAATTAATTAACGAAAACCTCACCTATCTTAAGCGCAACGTATCAGAAATTAACGAACAAGGACAACGTGCCAACAGCATTATTCAAAGTATGCTAATGCACGCTCGCAGCGAGGGCAGTAGCCGCCAAAAAACCGACATCAACGCCCTCGTCGCTCAAGCCCTACAATTAGCTTACCACAGCATCCGTGCCAAAGATAAAACCTTCAATCTCACCCTAAAAACCGACTATGACCAATCAATTGAAGAACTAGATGTCGCTTTTTCTGACCTCAGTCGCGCCTTAATTAACATCATCGATAATGCTTGCTATGCCTCCCATATTAAACAATTTAAAGTAACCGGAGATTTTACTCCCACAGTTTCTATTACCACTAAAAATCTAGCCACTGCAATAGAAATTCGCATTCATGATAATGGCATCGGTATTCCTAAAGAAAATCAACAAAAAATATTCCTCCCTTTCTTCACTACCAAGCCTCCCGGACAGGGCACAGGTTTAGGTTTATCCATCACTCACGATATCATTGTTGGACAACATCGGGGCAATTTGGAAGTGCAAACCGAAACCGGAAATTACACGGAATTTATCATTACTTTGCCCAAAAGTTAAATAGCTCTGGCGCACGATAGAGGCGCTAAAACACTACATCAATAACTTTACTAGAAGTTTGAGACCGCTTCTACACAAACCCAAACCACTGGCACGGCTTATAATTATACAGTGCATTTTAAGTAGATCCCTTTAATTAAACGTAAAAGACGGATGACTAAAAACGTGATTGCATAAGTTTTCTTCCTTATTCCTGACTATATCCTCCTTAATAAATTTAATCCTTTACAAATTTTAAACAACGCGCTATATTAAGCTAATGACCCTAGTTCTTTCTACCATAGGATACAGGATAGCTCCCCATGACAGCAAAAATCCTAGTCGTCGATGATGAACAACTTTTAGAATACGTCATTCAACAAAAATTCAGGCAAAAAATTCGGGTCAAAGAAATTGAATTTGTCTTTGCTCACAATGGCAGAGAAGCCTTAGAAAAAATTGCAGAATCTCCACCATTTGATTTAGTGCTAACTGATATTAATATGCCCGAAATGGACGGGTTAACTTTACTAGAAAAACTCTCAGAAATCGACAATACATTAAAAGCAGTCGTCATCTCCGCCTATGGAGATATGCAAAACATTAGAACTGCCATGAACCGGGGAGCTTTTGACTTTTTGACAAAACCCATTGATTTTCAGGACATGGAAATCACCATCCAAAGAGCCTTAGAAACTGTCAAACAAGTCAGACAAAATTTAACAGAACTTCAAGAGGTGCAAACTCAACTTATTCAAAATGAAAAAATGGCTTCCGTCGGCCAGTTAGTTGCCGGAGTTGCCCACGAAATTTACAATCCCATCAGCTTCATTATAGGAAACATTGAACACGCCGAAAGCTACTTTCAAGAATTGATGACTGCTCTCAATATTTATCAAGAACACTGCTCCCTAAATAATCCAGAAGTACAAACTCAAATTGAAGCTCTTGACCTCCCTTTTCTCTTAGAAGACTTGCCACAACTGCTCAGTTCTATGAAAGAAGGAACTGAGCGCATTCGGGGAATCAGCATTTCTCTGAGGACTTTTTCGCGGGCCGATACTAAATCCAAAGTTCGTTTCAATATCCATGAAGGAATTGATAGTAGCTTATTAATTTTGAGACATCGGCTCAAAGCGAATGAGGGTAAACCCGAAATTCAAGTGCTAAAAAACTACGGAGAATTACCCCCAGTAGAGTGTTATCCCGGACAGTTAAATCAGGTGTTTTTAAATATCATTGCTAATGCCATTGACGCATTGGAAGAGTGGGATTTAGGGCGGAGTCGCGATGAAATTAAGGCGAATCCTAATTTGATCAGGATTCGCACTTTCCTTACCGATGAGAGTGAAAAAATTATCAAGGAGAATTCCGCTTCTCATGTTATAATTTCTATTGCAGACAATGGAATGGGGATGACTGAAGAAGTGAAGGGGCGGGTATTTAACCACTTATTTACTACAAAATCTGTGGGTAAAGGGACGGGATTAGGTTTATCAATTTCGCGGTCTATTGTTGAAGAAAAACACGGGGGATGGCTCAGTTGTAACTCTACACCAGGCGAGGGAACGGAATTTATTATTGAAATTCCCACTTAAGGGTTGGGAACAGATCAAGTCAACACTTACGCACAGGCTAAAAACCGGGTTTCTCCGTAGATTTATAGTGAGAATCTTCAATTTTTTAGATCGACCCGGTTTAGGAGCGTAAGTCCTCAAAATGAGGAGTTTTCTGTAGGAGCAGTGCTTTCCTGCCTGCCCCAAACTTACTTACGGTGCAACCCCAGGGGGCAATCACAGGAGACTGTCCTTACAAGAGAATTCAACTCCTGGCTACTTGCTAACAAGAGCAATTCCATGACATCTAAAATCTTAGTAATTGATGACGAACCACTTTTAGAATATCTAATTCTTCAGCTATTTCGGCGTCAAATCAGCACTCAAGAATTTGAGTTTGATTTTGCAATTAATGGAGTCCAAGCTTTAGATAAACTGCAAGCTAATGGCTCCTTTGACTTGGTGCTAACTGATATTAGTATGCCCGAAATGGACGGGTTAACTTTGCTAGAGAATCTGCCAGCTATTGACCCGACGCTCAAAGCTGTAGTGGTTTCAGCTTATGGGGATATGCCAAATATTAGGACAGCTATGAATAGGGGTGCTTTTGATTTTTTAACGAAGCCGATTGATTTGAATGACTTAAAAGTTACCATTAATAAAACTTTAGAGTTTGTGCGACTTGCTAGGAAAAAAGAGCAGGAACTTGCTACAGCGAATGCACAAATCCGCTACCAAGCATTTTACGACGAGCTGACAGGTTTACCTAACCGTAATTTGCTCTTAAAGGAGATGCGTAGTGGCAGGAATTCTATAATAGAACAGGGTCATTTAGAAGCTATTTTATTGCTGACTCTTAACCGTTATCAAATTGTTAAATATAGCTTAGGTCATTCTAGAGGAGAGCAGTTGCTAGTAGAAGTAGCACGGCGGTTAGAGGCTTGGGCTTTGAATATGAATCTTATAGCAAGAGTGGGAGAAGATGCGTTTGCGATTTGGCTGGCAAATATTACTAATTCTCAGTTAGCTTTAGAGGCAGCAGAACACATTCGTCAAGCATTAGAAATACCGTCTAACTTAAATGGAACTGCGGTCTTTTCTAGCGTTAGTATTGGCATTGCTTTAGGTGCAATTGGCACCAAAGAGCCGGAAGATTTACTGCGAGAGGCTGACGCGGCTAGACATGAGGCTTTTGTTCGGGGTGCTAGTAGCACTGTTGTATTTGATGTTGGTATGCAGTCGAGAGCTTTAGAGCAACTCCAGTTGGAAAATGACTTGCAAAATGCAATTAATTTACAACAGTTTTACCTGAATTATCAGCCAATTGTATCTTTTGTAACTGGTCAAATAGTGGGGTTTGAAGCGTTGGTAAGATGGCGGCATCCGACCCGCGGCTTGGTTTCTCCGAGCGAGTTTATTCCAGTGGCGGAAAGAACGGGTTTGATTGTGGCACTAGGGGAGTGGGTACTGTCGGAAGCAGTGGCTTGTTTAAGTAAATGGCAGTTGCAATTCCCTGACTATTTGCCTTTAAATATGAGTGTTAATTTATCGGGACTTCAGCTATTTGCTCCTAATTTGTTACCGCTTTTAGACTCACTGCTGCGAGTGCATAACTTGAAGGGCGAATTTTTGAAGTTAGAGATTACCGAGAGTGTTTTAATGGAGAATGCTGAGGAGGCTGCTGGGGTGCTAGAGCTATTGAAAGCTCGGCAGGTTAAGGTGTGTTTGGATGATTTTGGCACGGGTTATTCAAATTTATCTTACTTACAATTGCTGCCGATTGATACTCTCAAAATTGACCGCTCTTTTGTTTGCTGCGTGGAGAAAGGAGGGAAAAATTTGACTTTGTTGGAGGCCATTTTAAATCTGGCGAGTTCTTTGGAATTAGAGGCGATCGCAGAAGGGGTGGAGACGCAAGAGCAACTAATTATACTCCGTTCTTTGGGATGCAGTTCCTATCAAGGGTACTTGTTTTCGCGACCTTTGGAGGAGGAAGGGGCTGTTGCTATGTTGAGTGCTGCAACGCTCTTGGGCGATGCTTAAACGGCGGATATTTCAAGGCTAACTAATACAGCCTATTCCTGGTTTATAGGCGGTATTCTCGTCCCTGGCGATCGAACACAATCATTCGAGCGGTGTTTTTCGATGAACTTTCCAACATTATTTATTTTTAGAGTCCCTGAACCGATTATCCCTCACCTCGGATGCGATCGCCCCTTCTTTTTCCTTGACCCCGTTCACCCGCCGCATTAAGAAATACCCCCGACGGATGCAGCAATGCAGTATTTGCGGCAAACTTTCTGGTATCGGGTCGAGTATACACCAAGCATGAAGATAGAACGGCACGGGCAAGCCAAAATACTCACGCAACAGGAAATCGAACTGCTGTTCAACAAAGGTTTGCAGACCGTTCGCGATCGCACCTTGTTTGGAGTTTGTCTCTACACCGCCTGCCGCATTGCCGAAGCTTGTTCCCTGGAAGTCATCGATATTTACACTGCCTCTTGTACAGTCCGACCTACAATCAACTTCCGCAAGGGCAACACCAAAGGCCAGCTCCAAACCAGAACGATTCCGGTAATCGAAGATTTGCGGAGTCTCCTGACATCTTGGAAACCCAACGCCGGTCAGACTTATTTATTCCCCAGCCGCCACCCCTCCCACTACTGGAAGCATCTGCACCCCGACTCAGCGGACAAGGTTTTGAGACAAGCGTTCGTGAGAGCCGGCATCGAGGGAGCATCCACCCACAGCTTTAGGAGAACTGCTCTCACCCAGATGAGCAACGCCGGAATTCCGCTGCGGATTATTCAAGAAATCAGCGGCCACAGCAACCTCGAACAGTTGCAGCACTACCTAGAAGTGAAGCCGGATCAAGTCAAAGGAGCGATCGCCAGTCTTTCCATGCTTTCCTACACCGGAAAACCTACATTTCCCGGTCTAGAGGATGAATTGCCCGCTGTGCCGTTAGCGAGAGAGCAACTGTCACACGACCAATCCGACGACGCGGCCCAAGAAATTCCCGACTGGTAACGATCGCTTGAACCTGCGCCTGAATCTCTCAATCCAGAGCGGGTTGCAATTGTTCGTCATTCGGACGATCTTGCGTAAAATAAGAGCTTGTACGAGGCGGTGCTGTTTGTTGTTGCCCAGATGAGGGAATCTATTAAGGACGTGGGAAGATAACACTAACAATGCAAGCCTTCTACACCGAACTCAAAAAACGCCTTTGGTTCGCAGCCGACTTTCCGAGCGGGCTAACTCTAAACTCAAGCCTTCGGAATATTCCGTTAACAAGGTTTATCGGGATGTGGCCCGGCTGTGTAAAATAGCAACATTGGATGAGATTGAGGCGCAGGGATGGAGTCTCAATCCTGGGCGTTATGTGGGGGGTGGCCCAACGTCAGGAGGCGGAGGATTTTGATGAGAGCCGCACGGTTGGAGGAGTTGAATGAGGAAGTGGAAGTTTTGAATGTTGAGGCTTGGCAAGTTGGAGGAAACAATTGCTGAGAATGTAGCAATGCTTTTAGAACGAAACTTTTAGAGATAAGGCATTGCAGGAAATAAGGATAATGAAAGCAGAAACTATATGACTACAGACAATTTTTCACTATCTATAGATGACATTTCTGGAATTATCCAGGCGGTAGGAGTTATTATATCTCTTATCTATGTAGCTGTACAAGTTCGAGCTAGTACGAAAGCTATAAAAGGGGCTACTTATCAATCAATTATTAGTGTGTATGCAGAAATTGAAGCCCGGATTAGCCAAGACTCACAAGCAGCACGCATCTATCGGCTAGGCTGTGACGAGCCTGAAGCACTAGAGAAAGATGAAGCGCTAAGGTTTAGGGAACTTGTTTGTAGCATTTTTAATTTCTATGAAAATCTCCATTATCAATATAAAAACAATTTATTAGATGAAGTATTATGGCAAGGTTGGTCTAATTACCTGAAAATTAAACTGGAGTATCCAGGAGTAGCGAAGTATTGGGAAACGAACGGAAAGCTTTATAGTAAGGATTTTCGGGAATATGTGACAAGGAAATGTCTCACACCTGAAAACCAAGTTTAATCTAGTGGTGTCGCTGGAGGGAAAAAATGAGTGAACCTAACACGTTACCAATCCCAACCCTCAAGGAAGAAATCGCCCGATTTTGTCAGCGTCACTAGCTCCGCAAACTGTGCGAATCTGTAAAAATAAATAATGATAGTTGGAATGGCGTTCATAAGTTACTCAAAAGCGGTCGAGACAAACTCCACCACAACTCCAAACGCATCAAATCCTTCAGCATCTTCTGGAGGTAGTGGGGCTGGTAATACAGGTAAGCCAGATGGCAGCAGCTAAGCAAAATAAAAACTTCGCTGTATCGAACAGACGGCAGCCCTTTGCATTGTAGAAAGTTCACCTGGGCTCCGATAACTGCTGGGGCCCAAATGCGGAACCAGCTTGGGAGTGACCTGCGATCGCTTTCTTTCCCAAGGCAGAAGCCCTCACCCCTAGATTTGTTACAATTCTCGTAGCGAAACGGGGCGTAAGCCATCGTGTGGAGCAGGTGCATCTACGAAAACCGGCTTCAAGGAGAATTGACAGGCGATGTGGCTAAAATACGGTGTTGCTCTCAGTGGCGAACTGACGGGCATTGATGAAGTTGTGCGCGGAAAAACGAATCTCGCTTGTCTCTACTGCGGTGTGGGTGCGCTTAGAGAGCCACGTTGTTCAATCAAGTCCAAGAATCTTTGCTGCTTTCGGAGTTGGCAAGGTTAGAAAAAGAAGTGAAAACAGCGCAGCCAGCCAACCTTTCTTGCTTAGATGAACGCTTGGCCCACTTGCAGATTTAGTGCATACTATTGAGGCGCATTCTGCTCAATTCGCTTTATTCCCTTGAGGTCAAAGGTGATGGGAACAGCTTCTGTAAGATTGGGGAACTCGACGAGCGTGAGAAACCAATAGCAAAAGTGCAGCGGAATGTGAAAGTGGATTACTCGGATGTTGTTGTTAATTTGCTGGGATTATCGAAACACCGGGGGAATGTCGAGTTGTACTTCAAACACCGATACCGTGCGTTTAATTACCGATCTGGGCTTGTTAACTGAGTATTTTGTATTTCCCAATGGATAGCATGAAAGTTATGGTGACACGACCCTCAAGGCAGGCAACCATGCAACTGCACGATGGTCGTAGGCTAGCATGGTCGGAATGGGGTTCTGTAGACGGCATTCCAGTTTTGTTTTGCACTGGGGCAGGAATGAGCAGTTGGCTTGGTTTTGGTGCTAGCGCTCTCTCAAATCTCGGCCTCAGACTGATTGCTATTGACCGACCTGGTTTGGGTTTGTCTGACCCTCACCCCCATAAAACCCTGTCTTCTTGGGCGGATGATATGCGAGAGTTTTTTGCGGCCCAAAGTCTCGATAATGTTCTCGCCGTTGGTTTCTCTCAAGGTGCACCGTTCGCCTTTGCTGCTTCAGCGCAGGGAGGAGTAAAAGCTCTCGCCATTGTATCGGGACAAGATGAACTTACTTATCCAGGTCTGTTATCGCTCTTGCATCCAGATGTCAAAGGCATGATTGCTGCTATCCAACAAGACCCTGTAGGATTTGAGCAACACTTTTCACAGATGGCTACAGCCGATGGGCTGTGGCAGTTAATTATTGGAATGAGTGCAGAATGCGATCGCATCTTGTATGAAAGTGACACCTTTAGCCAATCCTTTAGGCGAGCATTGCAGGAAGGTTTCTCCCAAGGCGCTCAAGGATACGCGCGCGATCTCGTCAACGCGCTCGGTTCTTGGCCTATGAAGCTGGAGGAGATCACCATTCCCGTAGATATTTGGTATGGTGGCCAGGATACCAGTACGGTTCACTCCCCTGATTTTGGTGCAACCTTGGCTCTGCGTCTACCAAACGTTTCGCGTACCTTCGAGCCGAACGAAGGAGGCTCGATTCTTTGGACTAAATCTGAACAGATTTTATCAAAACTGAAATCTCATCTATCGCACGCATAAGATGGGCTTCATCTTATCATTTCTAAATGCCAAAATATGGCGCGTACTGGCATAAACAATAAATTCATCCAGGTGCTATAACCTATCAGAAAAAACGGGCGATGACTGCTGACACTTGGGTCAGCCTGATTGGTTAGGTCTTCTGAGCAATGATGTAAACATGATTTTCAGGATATCGATCGTATTCGAGATGGCGGCAGGTGCAGTGATGCTCACTTATAATTCGTAGGAAAACATCTACTCCCAAAGTGCTGTACTCGAAGTCCTGACCTTGAAATGACCCAGAAATTTCATTATTTGTATGTCCGCCACCACAGGTAAACAGGATTACTCCGTCAGACTCAAGAGCATTGCATAGCTTTTTCATCACAGGCTCTTGCATATTGAGCGGTAGATGAAAGGTGCTATCCCAAGCACAAATTAAGCTGTAATTACAGCGCCAAAACTCATGACAGGATCTATGTACTTGGTTTACGAAGAAATCTACAAAGACCAGTCGATTGAAATTTATTATTTCGGTCAGTTTGCGCCTGGTGGAGTTGGCTCTTCTCACTACTGGGCCATTATTGATGATTACAGATTGCCTGGAAATTTTGATTGCCGCTCCCATAATCCTTTTTGTGCTTCGGAGGATACAGGAAATGGGCCAACTCCTGAGCATTCGTCAGCACTTGCAGCAGCCAAAGCTTATTGCGACAGCAAGAGTAAAGCACGGGAACAACGCCAGAACGAGCAACGCGAGGACGAACGGCTTTCCCTCACCCTATTCTACCGAAAAGTTAAAACCTTGCTGCACCAATTTTTCTCTTCGCTGGTAAAAAGGTGAAGCTGCAACAGAAAACAGAAGAGAGTGATACAATGATCGAGCTCGATAGTCAATAAAAGCGGGTGCATCTTCCAACCCTGCTTTGAAGAATTTTTATAAATATGTGGCTTAAATTTGGTGTTGCTCCCGACGGTAACTTGGCGAGCATTGATGAGGTTGTGCGCGGAAAAACTCAGCTAACTTGCCTCTACTGCGGTGGCTCCCTCACAGCGAAAAAGGGTTCAGTGAAAGAACATCACTTCGCGCACACCGGGGAGACTTGCAAGCCCGTGTCACAGCGGATTAAAACCAAAGCATTTCCCTCACTGCCGCTCTACGAGCATTTCAACATCGAACTCAAGGGTGAGGAACTAGAACAACTAAAAGTGCTGTGGAAGTGCGATTCGTTGATTAGTGAATCTCGGTAATCAATCCGTAAATAACTAATCCAGTGAAACTTGACCCCTAGGTTGAGCACTGAACTCTCAGATTGATGAAGGTGCAAGTCCTTCCCGCAAGATTCATGCGTGACTCCTTATCTGCTCACACCGACCAAGCTCAATTCTTGGAGAGTGAAGCTGGGAACAGGGCACAATCAGACGGCTGTTATGGGCTGACACTGGTGCTAACAGGGAGTTCCTACGGTGAAACCGAGCCTAAAAAAGTAACTTACACTTAGGCAGGGCATAACTTAAAAAACCCTGACCTCATCAGAGCTAAAGCCCGACGCATCATTTCCACAATAGCGTCCAGAATCTTGGGTTTCTGATAGTTAAATTGGCTACACCTAACGGAACAATCAATCATCTGAGGGAACGAATAAAAACGACTTGAGAGTCATGGATACGTCGATTTCCATGTAGGTAAGATGAGATACGGAACTCTCTCAAGACGGGTAGGATGCGAAGTAATTTTCGCAAGGTATTCAGAAAACACTCAACAGAGCAGAGCATGATTAGACACAGTAGTAATACCAGTGAATCTTGGAAGAATCTACCGTGGAAGAAGTTCCGCAAAGATTTATTTCGCCTACAAAAGAGAGTGTTCAAAGCGGTTCAAGCAGGAAACAAGCGGAAAGCGCAGTCTCTGCAAAGACTTATTCTGAAATCCAAAGCTGCTAGATTCCTAGCAATTCGACAAGTAACACAGCTAAACGCTGGCAAGAAAACAGCAGGTGTTGACGGTGTAAAATCTCTCGGCTTTACAGGACGTTTCTACCTAGAAACAATACTTAAAGAGTCGGCAGGTAATTGGCATCATCAAGGACTACGGGAAATCCCAATCCCAAAAAAGGACGGGACAACCAGAATGCTAAAAATCCCAACTATCGCGGATAGAGCTTGGCAATGCCTCGCTAAATACGCTTTAGAACCAGCACACGAAGCAACATTCCATGCTTACAGCTACGGGTTCAGAGCCGGACGCTCCGCGCACGATGCACAGAAAATCCTGTTCAACAATCTAAGAAGCTACTGTAATGGAATGGAAAAACGAGTGATCGAACTCGACATAGAAAAATGCTTCGACAGGATTAGTCACACCACCATAATGGACAACTTAATTGCGCCCAAAGGTATCAAGCTCGGAATCTTCCGATGCCTAAAAGCTGGGGTCAACCCCGATTTCCCGGAACAAGGAACTCCTCAAGGTGGGGTGGTGAGTCCCCTATTAGCCAACATCGCTCTTAACGGGATTGAAAGTATTCACAGATACCATAAGGATGGATTTAGAATAACTGGCAAAACCCCAGCGTCAAACATTGTCGAAACATCAATCCGTTATGCGGATGATATGGTGATAATGCTTAGACCTCAAGACGATGCATTCAAAATACTTGCCGAAATTGATAATTTTTTAGCAGCAAGAGGAATGATGGTAAGTGCTAAGAAGACCAAGATTACCGCTACGACAGATGGATTCGACTTTCTCGGCTGGCACTTCAAAGTGTTAAGCGACGGAAGATTTAAAAGCTACCCCTCAGTGGATAATTTTAAAAAGTTCCGTTTGAAGGTAAAGAACATCGTTAATTGCTCGAATTATGGTTCTAAGGTAAAAGCCGAAAAGCTAGCACCAATAGTTAGAGGATGGAGAAATTACCATAGGTTCTGTGATATGTCAGGAGCAAGGTTTTCACTTTGGTTCTTAAATCACAGAACATACACGGTATTTAACAAGGAATCCAAAAATACCAGAGAATCAAGCGTTAAGCTTGTTAAGAAGGCATTTCCAACGGTTCCTTACTCCGAAAACAAACACATCTCCGTCAAAGGGGATAAATCGCCCTATGACGGAGATTTAACTTATTGGAGCGAACGCAATAGTAAGTTATACGATGATTTGACCTCTAAAGCCCTTAAAAAGCAAAACCATTCATGCGGTCATTGTGGGATGAAATTTATGAGCGACGAGCGAGTAAATCTACATCACATCGACGAGAATCATGATAACTGGAAACCTAAAAATCTTCTAGCAATCCACGAATCCTGTCATGACTACTCACACATGAGCAAAAGGGTCACTCCCTAAGAATATCGGGAGCTGGATGCACGGAAACGGGCACGTCCAGTTCGTGCGGTTCGTTTCTATGAAACTAGCCTGTATGGGTTAGGGGATTAGAGCCTTTACGCCGCCTTGGGTGCAAGCC